>JBHHXT010000008.1:0-60977 GCA_046757165.1 bacterium
AAAGCGTGTCAAGGTTCACTTTTACACCACACTCAATCATGAGAATAATGGACAGCAGCCACAAGTGGTCGCAATTGAGAGAGAGAATTAGGGGAGCGGATCTGGGTTCGAGTCCATCCTGACAATCAAACATGACCAATGCGCCGCAGAGTTGGCCCAAAAAGGGTATTGGACATTGTCTGGAATTCACGTATATTTGGTGGACAGATCAGACGGCGCGCAGATTCAGATTTTGAATAAGACACCAACTCAAGGATTTCAGCAGATGGAGAGCCATGTATTCAACGAAATAAAAGATTTGGTCACTGAGGCCCCCAATCCTGTCTCCACCGACATCGACTGCAAGGAGACACTGGAAATACTCCGCATCATCAATTCGGAAGACAAGAAGATACCACGCATCGTCGAGAGCGAAATCGAAAACATTGCGAGAGCGGTTGAGCTTCTTGTTGATGCGTTTAGAAAGGAGGGCCGGCTCTTCTACATCGGCGCCGGGACGAGTGGACGGCTGGGCGTGCTCGATGCTGCTGAATGTCCGCCAACCTACGGCACGGACCCCGGGATGATTCAGGGCATCATCGCCGGGGGATGTGAGGCCCTGGTAAGATCACAAGAAGGAAGTGAAGACCGAGCCGAAGATGCGGTGCGCGATTTGGAAGCGGCCGGATTTACGCACAAAGACGTGGCCTGTGGAGTCGCTGCCAGCAAACGAACACCCTACGTCATGGCGGCCGTAAGGAAGGCGCGGGAGATAGGCGCGAAGACCATCTATGTCACCTGTAACCCCGGCTCAGAGCCAGACCTCGAGGTAGACGTCGCGATCTGTCCGGTGGTCGGGCCAGAGGTCATCATGGGTTCTACCCGGATGAAGGCCGGCACCGCAACAAAGCTCGTTCTAAACATGCTCACAACCACTGCCATGATTCGATTGGGGAAGGTGTACGGTAATATGATGGTAGACCTGCAAATGACATCCCGCAAGCTGGAGGAACGTTCCAAAAAGACGGTGATGATGGTGACGGGATTGGATTATGACAGGGCGTCTCAGTTGCTGGAGAAGTCAGGCGGCCATGTAAAAACAGCCTTGGTCATGAGCCTGGCGGGCGTCAGTGTGCAGCAAGCCCGCGCACGACTCAAAGCAAGTGGCGGGTTCGTCCGGGCGGCCATCGCAATGGAGAAAAAACGAGGGTAGTCTATGAGGATTCGCTCGGATTGCAACCTTTCAACCCGGAGGCCGTATCTTTCTAGCAAATTCTCATAAACGATTCCTTCCTCCTCCAGAGCCGTTGATTCTCGGATTGACGGCTCTTCTTCATGGGCACAAAACGTTGTTTTTGTTAAGAACATAAAGTTTTTGCAACAATTAGACGATATTGCTGTCAGTTAAGTAGCTGTTATATTGGGTTTTATAACTTTCGCATGATTTCGAGCGATCTCGGGCGCGACATCCACTGAGAGACGGAGCCGGTTAATGAACGAAAGCAATGAACTTGACGAGGCACGACGCAGTGAAATTCAACGACGGATTGAACAGGGATTCTACTTCACCAGGCGAATCTATGAAGTGATCGCAGAAAAAGTCATGAAGGAAATTATCTTCCGAAAACGAAGGTCTTGACTTTCACGCCACAAATCCGTATAATTCACACCATTACAAGTACAGCAGGGGCCGTAGCTCAGTTTGGGAGAGCGCATGAATGGCATTCATGAGGTCGTGGGTTCGATCCCCATCGGCTCCACAAAAAAAGCCCTCGGTAACGCGAGGGCTTTTTTGTCAACCGTTCGCTTGTTCAGATTCTTCTCAAAGTCCCGACGGTGATGAAACTGTACAAATTCTTCCCGCAATTATTCTCACATGTGAACGCCCGGAAAATACGTTCTGAATCCTTTTCGTTTCGCACCTCGAATTTTTTGACATTGCCGCAGGCTTCACATGTGATGATCAGTTCTTTTACTTCAATAAGTTCCATTCATTGCGCTCCGAAACTTGTAGGAATTGCATTGCAAGTTGGATAGAGGAATATAGCAATTTTTTCTTGATCTTGAAAGAGAAAAGTTCTAAATTTTAACATTCTAAATCAGGTCAAAAAACAACTTGCATCGGTCAACATTTTTTGATATATTCAACCTTGTCATTATCAGCGGGAGTGGCTCAGCTGGTAGAGCATCACCTTGCCAAGGTGAGGGTCGCGGGTTCGAATCCCGTCTCCCGCTCAAACAACCCCAAGATCAGAGTTTGTGAGGAGCTCTGATTTTTTATTGCTCCAAAGCATGGCGGCGTAGCCAAGTGGCCAAGGCGGAGGTCTGCAAAACCTCTATTCATCGGTTCAAGTCCGATCGCCGCCTCCAACCAATGGTTTCGACGGCGGCCGGGGTGGCGGAATTGGTAGACGCAAGGGACTTAAAATCCCTCGGGGATTTATCTCCGTGCCGGTTCGAGTCCGGCCCTCGGCACTCACCTGCTGAACCAGGCTAAGGCAAGCACAGGCGTCATCTCTTGCCGGGGTGGTGAAATTGGCAGACGCGCTGGACTCAAAATCCAGTGGGCTTCGGTCCGTGAGGGTTCGAGTCCCTCCCCCGGCACTCTTTTTTTGATACTTCGCGAAACCCGCTGAATTCGCTGCCATTTTTGCACAATTCCAAGAATCTCAGATTTTGGCTCAAAAAATTCCAACATTCTTGCTCGCTCTCGGTTCCGGCGTGGCGTACTTTGTGCTCGGGCTGGACTACTGGGTTTTGCTGGCTCTTTTGATCGTGACGGCAGTTATTCGCTTCAAGGCCAGCACGCGACGAATTGGGCAGTTTTCTGAAATGCTGCTCTTCTTCTTCTCGGTTTGGTTCCTACTCGACAAATTTGATATCGAGTATCCGTACTCCTTGATCCTCATTTTGACGGCAGCCGTCGGGCTTATTTTCTATGAAGGGCCCGAATGGAGCGAATTCTACTTCGCGTTTGGCACGACCAGCAAGCATGTGAAACTAGCGATGGCTGTGGCCCTGGTCTTCAGTTTGCTGTTTGGGGGGTGGACATACTTCAACTTTGGCGACCTTCAGAACCCTGTGCCATATTATTGGCCCCTGGATGCGCTGCTCATCGGCGGTATTGGATTCTCTCTGTATACCGCCATCATGAACGAAATGCTCTTTCGCAGTTTTATCCACCAGCGTGCCAGATCGGCCGCAGGCGGTGAATGGGCTGTTGCGATTCAAGGAGTATTCTATGGCGTGATGCACTATCACCTTCCGGTGACGAACGGCTATTCAGGCGTTTTCGTGGCAACGTTGTTCGGGGTGACGCTCGGATACTTGGTCAAAAAAAGTAATAGCATTTATTTGTCCATAGTTGTACATTTTGTCGTGATTCTGGTTGTATTCATAGAATTGGTTGTCCTTGCGAAAGTTCATGCACCCTAACCCGGACAAACCCGGAAATTCGAGATCCTAAACTAAACTCTAAATTCGAAAAGAAAGTGTCACAAAAAATCTTGCCAAAAGGTGACAGAAAAGAATTCGTCAGGTTTTAGTCTAAGGAGCCCAGACCCGGTCAAGTTTGTGCTCGCCGTCACCTATCGTGAGCCAGGACTCGTGCAGGAAGCTCTCGAGCCCTTTAGCCATGAATGTGGTAAACCCGACTGCAACTCTCCCGCTTTTGTGTTCAATCATACGCGATATTACGAAAAGGAGATGGGCCAGGATTTGAGCAAGCAGTTTATGAGTTTTGAGAACCTCGGAAATCGTGAGAAATTGGTCGAGCTAAAACTCCTGGCACTTTCAGTGGAGCAGAGCCTGACACAGAACCAGAAGCGGCGGGTGAACCTCGATCCGGCGTACCTGGAGCTGGCAAAGCTTGTCGTGGCGTCGACCAAGAACTTCGCTCATCGTATCTACCTGGCGAATGGCATTTACGGCGATGTGCAGCTTCAGTATCGCAACGGAGGCTTTATCCCCAATAGCTGGACTTACGCCGATTACAGGAGTGACCTGATGACTGAATTCCTGACTCGGGTCAGGAGCATTTACCAGCACCAGCTTTACGAGAGGCGATGAGTGAGCTTTCCTACAAAGAGGCTGGGGTGAGCATCGAGGCAGGTGAGCTCGCGACGGCGAAGATCAAGCGTTACGCGGAGGGCACCCATAACCGGAATGTCTTGAAAGGAATTGGCCTGTTTTCTGGCTTCTATGAATTAGAAGCAGAAAAATACCAGCAGCCCGTTCTGGTTTCCAGCATTGATGGCGTGGGCACCAAGGTCAAGGTCGCAGAAATGGCCGGGAGTTATGGCAGTATCGGCCAAGATCTGGTGAACCACTGCGTGAATGACATCGCCGTCTGTGGCGCAGACCCTTTGTTCTTTCTGGATTATGTGGCGGCGGACAAACTGGATGTGGAGGTCATTCAAGCGCTCGTGCAAGGCATGTCCTTCGCCTGTCGGCAAGCCAACTGTGCCTTGATCGGCGGCGAAACTGCGGAGATGCCGGGGGTCTACCGGCCGCACAATTTCGACGTTGCCGGGGCTGTGGTGGGCATCGTGAGCAAATCCCAGATCATCGATGGCTCACGGATTGGTGCGGGAGATGTGCTGGTCGGCCTCGCTTCCAACGGACTGCACACAAACGGCTACTCGCTGGCACGCAGGGTCTTTTTTGAGCTCAAGCACTATGGCGTCGATGATTGTTTGCCTGAATTGGGCTCGACACTGGGCGAGGCGCTGCTGCAACCGCACAAGAGTTACTTGCATCTCATCCGGACCATCCGGACCTCGGACGGTGTGCACGGCATCGCGCATATCACCGGAGGAGGCATCATCGGCAATGCCTCACGCCTGTTGCGGCAAGGATTAGCTCTCAGCATCGATTGGTCCACATGGCAGCCTCCAGCCATTTTCGAGCTTCTTCAGAAAGCGGGCGGCATAGAGGAGACTGAGATGCGCCGGGTTTTCAACGTCGGGATCGGCCTGGTGCTCATCGTGGCTGAAAAGGATGTGGACCGGATTACGCGTGTGTGCGGGAGCTGCGGCGAAAGGTCACTTATCATCGGTTCGATCATCAGCAAATAGGGGAGAGGAAGGCACACGTGGCACGGTTTGCGATTATTGGTTCAGGGAGCTGGGGAACGGCGCTGGCGCGCATCCTGCATTTGAATGGCCACCAGATCTTTCTATGGGATCGCGATGCTGAATTGATGAAGACGCTGCAAACAGAGAGGGTCAACAAGAAGTATTTGCCGAACTTTGTCCTGCCACCAGACCTCTATATCGAGCCCGATCTAAAGACAGCCGTGCAGGGCAAAGATGGCTTGATTATGGCGGTGCCCTCTCACGGTGTTCGTTCCGTGATCAACCAGTTTCCTGGCGTACCCGAGGGTACGTATGTCGTCAGCGTCGCCAAAGGGATTGAAAATGAGACCTTGCTGCGGGTCAGTCAGATTCTGGCAGAGAGGTTTGACGAGCGCAGGATTGCGGTGTTGTCTGGCCCAAGCCACGCGGAGGAGGTGAGCCGGGATGTGCCAACCGTCGTCGTCAGTGCTTCCAAGAACCCGGCTACCGCCCGGTGGCTTCAGGACGCCTTTATGCGTCCGACGTTCAGAGTTTATACCCATCATGACGTGATTGGCGTTGAAATCGGTGCCGCCCTGAAGAATATCGTCGCCGTTGCCGCGGGCATCATCGATGGCGTGGGCGGCGGGGATAACACCAAGGCGGCGCTTTTGACCAGAGCGCTGGCAGAGATCACGCGTCTGGGGACAAAACTGGGGGCCGAGTCTCTAACGTTTGCTGGTTTGTCCGGGATGGGGGACCTGATCGTGACCTGCATGAGCAGGCACAGCCGCAACCGCTATCTCGGTGAGCAAATTGGCAAGGGCAAGACCCTGGAAGAAGTGTTATCTGAGATGGTCATGGTGGCCGAAGGCGTCAAGACCACGCGTTCGGCCTATGAGCTCGCCAGGAAACACCAGGTCGAGGTCCCGATCATCACGGAGGCTTACAATGTCTTGTTTCAAAACAAAAACCCGAAGGACGCAGTTTACGACCTGATGACTCGCGCTGCCAAGGTCGAGGACTGGGGCTAAACTGCGACAATTTGCGCTATGATCAAATCTATTTTGTTGTCAGTCGACGGCTCGGTTTACACTGACGCACAGGTCAAGCACGCCATCGACCTGGCGAAGGCGTGTCAAGCACGTCTGAAAGTTATCTCTATCGTCGACGTGCGTATCTTCGAATGGGCCGTGGTCATGGGAACGGACGGCTTTGTTCCCGTGATTCCCTCCAATGTTTACAAGGAAGAAACCAAGAGAATATTGGAAGACAAGGCGAGCGCCATCCTTGAAAAGTGCCAATCGATTCTTTTGGAGGCGGGAATTGAGTTTGAAACGGAAAAAATCTATGGCGCCCCTGTCGATGTCATCCTGGAAAAATCCCGCCTGGTGGACATGCTGATCATCGGTGCCCGCGGCGAGTTCGCCAAATGGAAGAAAAATATGGTTGGGGCGACTCTCGATGCGGTCATGCGACAATGGAACAAGCCGTTGCTGATCACGCCGCAAAAGTTTCGAAAGATGTCCAAAATTATCTTCGCGTATGACGGCAGCGACAGGTCCAATAAAGCGCTGCAGTTGGCGGGCTTTTTTGCCACGCAGCTCGAGGCAGGCTTGAGCGTCCTGACCGTGCACGATAAACCCAGCATGAGACAAAAATTCCTGAATGAGGCGAGGGCCTATCTGGAACCCTATCACGTGGCGTTCGACCTCACCGGCGTTGCCGGACACCCAGAAAAGGAAATTGTTCAAGTCGCGGATGAAACCGGGTGCGACTTGATTATCATGGGGGCTTTTGGCCACTCCAGAATCCGGGAAGCCATCCTCGGCAGTACAACGGAACAGGTTATCCGAAATGCGAATATTCCGGTGCTTCTATCGAAGTAAGAACGGTGTTCATTCTTTGATTCAACCAGGGCGACAGAACTCATGACAGAAAAAGTATATGTTGCAGAGGTCTCAGATTTTGTAGGGCAAGAGGTCACGATCTATGGCTGGCTGTACAACAAACGCTCCAGTGGGAAACTATGGTTTCTGCTGGTGCGAGACGGTACGGGCATCATTCAAGCCGTCGTGTTCAAGGGCAATGTCAGCGAGGAGCTGTTCCAACGATGCGAGCAGGTGACGCAGGAATCCTCAGTGCTGGTCACCGGAACCGTCAACGAAGACAAACGCTCGATCGGCGGCTTTGAATTACAGGTCACCGATTTTGAAATTCTGAAGCCGGCCGAAGAGTATCCGATCACGCCCAAAGAGCACGGCACCACATTCTTGATGGACCACCGCCATCTCTGGCTGCGCTCATCCCGGCAACACGCCATCCTGACGGTCAGGCATGAAATCATTCGCGCCTGCCGGGACTTCTTTGATGGCAGAGGCTTCACCCTGCTCGATGCCCCAATCTTCACACCCAGCGCATGCGAAGGGACGACCACGCTGTTTGAAACCGAATACTTTGGCTCCAGCGCATACCTGACGCAGAGCGGGCAACTGTACATGGAGGCCGGCGCGATAGCCTTCGGCAAGGTCTACTGCTTTGGCCCCACTTTTCGCGCTGAGAAATCAAAGACGCGACGCCACCTCACCGAGTTCTGGATGATCGAGCCGGAAGTGGCATACATGGACTTGAGCGGGGACATGGATCTGGCGGAAGACTTTGTTGCGTTCGTTGTACAAAGAGTCCTGGAGAACAGACGCGAGGAGCTGGAAAAGCTCGAGCGCAACCTCGCGCCATTGGAGAAAGTGGCCAAACCTTTCCCACGCATCACTTACGACGACGCAGTGGAGATCCTGAAGAAGAACGCCATCGAGTTCGAATACGGCAGTGACTTCGGCGGCACCGATGAAACCGTCATCTCAGAAGCATTCGACCGGCCTGTGATGATTCATCGCTATCCGGCGCAGATAAAAGCCTTCTATATGAAAAATGACCCGGACGACTCGAACAAAGCGCTCTGCGTCGACATGCTTGCGCCGGAGGGGTACGGCGAGATCATCGGCGGCGGTCAACGTGAAGATGACCTGGAAGTGCTGCAGAAGAAGATAAAAGCGCATGAGCTGCCGCAGGCGGCCTTCGAGTGGTACCTGGACCTGCGTCGCTATGGCACGGTGCCGCATGCAGGCTTCGGGATGGGAATCGAGCGCGCGGTCGCCTGGATATGTGGCCTGAGCCATGTGCGTGAAACGATCCCATTTCCCCGATTGATGCACAGATTGACGCCGTAAATGAGCGCCAGAAAGATCATCGGGGTCATTGGCGCCGGCCAGTGCTCCACTGAAATCGCTGCCCTGGCAGAGGAAGTGGGGGGGGTTATTGCAGAACGCAACGCCATCCTGATTTGTGGCGGCTTGTTTGGTGTGATGGAAGCGGCGTGCCGGGGCGCCAGGGCCCGGGGCGGCATGACCATCGGCATCCTGCCGGGCTGCCACAAGTCCGAAGCCAACCGGTACGTCGACCTGGCGATTCCGACCGGGATGTCGGAAGCAAGAAACATCATTATCGTCCGGGCTGCCGACGGCGTCATTGCTGTTGGTGGGAAGTACGGCACGCTCTCGGAGATGGCCTTTTGTCTGAAATTTGGTGTACCGGTAGTGGGACTCCGGACGTGGCAGGTGAGCAAGGAGGTTGTCGTCGCAAAGACAGCGGAGGAGGCCGTCAGCAGGATTTTTGAGCTCATCGGGAGGCAGGGGAGTGAATACCTGTGTTAGATTCAAGGTGAAGGGCCGGGTGCAGGGAGTCGGATTTCGCTGGTTCATCTATCAGAAAGCGACCGACCTCGGGGTGACGGGCTATGTCAGGAACCTGCCGGATGGCGCTGTGGAGATTGAAGTGGAGGGCGCCGAAGAACAAGTCGAGCGCCTCCTCGACTATGCCCGGCGAGGCCCGGCTTTTTCAAATGTGACCCATGTTGACCTCCAAAGACGAGAATATGGCGCCAAGTACAAAGATTTCCAAATCACTTACTAATCGTGTGGAGACAATGGAATGGCTAATCTGAAGGAGCACATACGAAACGTTCCGGATTTTCCGAAAAAGGGTATTGGTTTTAAAGATATTACGACATTGCTAAAGAATGGGCCTGCTTTTCGTGAGGCCGTGGATGTGATGGCCAAACGATTTGAATCGAAGCGGATCGAAAAGATCGTTGGCATCGAGTCTCGTGGCTTCATCTTCGGTTCGGTCCTGGCCTATAACTGGAATATCGGGTTTGTACCCGTGCGAAAGCCCGGCAAGCTGCCGGCAGAAATCGTGCGCGAAGAATACCAGCTCGAATACGGCACGGACAGTCTTGAAATCCACAAAGATGCCATCCGTGGTGGCGAAACCGTGTTGATCGTCGACGATCTGCTCGCAACTGGCGGAACAGCCCTGGCGACCGTCAAGCTGCTCGAGCGCCTGCAAGCGGAGATCATGGGTATGGCGTTTCTCATCGAGCTGACTTTCCTGAACGGGAGGGAGAAATTGCAAGGGTACGATGTGTTTTCCATCATCGAATACGGGGCCGAGTAGAGCGGTGAAACCGGAATCTTGATCCGTAACCGCGAATCAACGCTAATCCACGCGAATCTGCTGCCTCGACTACGTTTTCGAACAAAGTGCCGCCGTCACCCCAATAAAGACACCGCCCTGATGTCATTGGCGCATGAATAAGACCAAATCCGTGTAAATCCGTTCTATCCGTTAAATCCGTGTTCTATTCATTTGCGGTTTCGCCGCGCTGGGAAACTCCAAAAAAATAGAAATAGTGATCCTACACAGTTTGCAACTGTGTATACCTCCCAGATTTGTGCGCAAAACACGGTTGTCCCGCAAAGGCGGGATGTTGGATCGGGCTTGAATGAATTGTCTCCCCAAAAATGGGGGACATTCAGTCCAGGCTAAAAACCGCTTGACTTTGTTCCACAGTTAAAATATATTTGTTGAAACATAGCGGAAACAGGTAATTCCCGTGATTCGGGAAGGAAGTCCGGTGAGAGTCCGGCGCTGCCCCGCAACTGTAATCAGCTACGAAAGCCACAATTACCACTGTGACGAGACAACTCTTCTATTTCGGAATGGGAAGGGTGGCGAGTAGGTTTGAAGCTGTGAGCCAGGAGACCTGCCTGTGCGTATCTTCGAGGGAAGGATGCTAAGCATTTCTATGCCAACTGATCCTCAATTTCCAGGCCTCGGAGATTGGGGATTTTCTCTTTTGAGCACCCATCTCCACCCGATATCGTCCACAGATCCGCTCTGATTCATTTCACAACTCTTAAGCAAGCAAGGAAGACACCGACATGTTCGATGCGATCAAAATGCCGGGCGTCGTCCTGGCGTTTGTCCTGGGTGCATGCACGTTTGCCCTGGGACAGTCAACCGTCAAGATTGAAGGGTATGTTACCTCCGGTGATGGCCAGCCACTTGCCGGGGCCAATGTGGTCGTCATCGGGACTGGGCACGGCGCAGTGAGCGACGGCCGCGGATATTTTTTCATCGAAAATCTTTTTGCCGGGGAATACCAGATCGAGGCCCGCTTCATGGGGTATGAGCCGGGTGAGCCCCGCACCGTCGTGGTCAGCAAGGATTCTGGCGTGAACGTCAACTTCGTCCTGCGCCCGCGAATCTTGTCCCTGGGTAAAATTGTCGTCGAAGGGAAGCGGCCGGCACAGGCCATCAGCGTGCAACAGATTCTATCGCGTGAAACCATCGAGCAGAGTGGCGCTGCGACCCTGGATGAACTCCTCTCAAGCGTTGCAGGCGTGCAGGTGGTGGGAGACGGCACAGGCTCCGGGCGCAAGCGGCTCTCTATCCGGGGCAGCAACCCCAATCAAGTTCTGGTGTTCTATGACGGCGTGCTTCTGAATGATCCGTTTTCTGCGGAAGCAGACTTGAGCGGGATTTCGCTCGCAAGCGTCGAGGAGATTCGAATAACCAAAGGCGGCGCCAGCCATCGATACGGCAGCGGCGCGCTCGGTGGAGTCATCGAGGTCATTTCGCGCAAGTATCGCGTGGATGAGGTACGCCTGAGCAGCAAGGCCGGCAGTTTCAATACCCTTGGCATCCAACCTCTGGTTGCGGGCAGCGTGGGCAAGCTGACTTATTTGCTGAACTTCGAGCACGCCCGTGAGAAAGGAGATTTTCCCTATGCCTACACGCGTCTGGACGGCTCAACGGTCAGAGAACAGCGACTCAATGCGGACTTTACGGCGAACAACTATTTCGGCAAGTTCGCCCTGGAGCTGAATCAGCACACCTTGCAGATTCAAGCCAACATTTATCACTCGCAGCGTGGATTGCCCGGGCTGGTATTTGCGTGGACACCGTTCGCGCAGGCGGAAACCGAGCGCAGAATACTCATCGGAAAATATTCTATGCACACGGATCGGTGGCGCAGCGAGCTGCAGCTTTCCCAGCACCTGAACAGGAACCAATTCTTGAATGACCCGCCGGAGCAGGCGCCGCCACGGTTTCGAGCGGTTCCGGCCTATCACTCGAAGTATCGTGTTCTTTCGCACCGCGCCGCTTTGGACAATGACTTTTTTGGGGGAGAGAGCTATCGCTCGCTTTTGCAGGCGGTCATTCAGAGCGATTCTTTTGAGGATGAAGATCTGCGCGGCGGATTCCTGGGCGGCGAACGCAAGACTCAAAATCTGAACGCAAGTGTGATGGCTCGTGGTGAGTGGCATCTATCCATACCCGGCATCCTCACCACGGTCCTGGTGACGCATGCCGTCCGGGTCGACTACTTCTCATTCAAGAGTGGAGCGCTGAGGCGACGGGACTCGCAAATCAGCCCCTCCCTCGGTCTGGTACTCTCTCGCCAGCACGGGGTGCGGACCATGTTGAGCATCAATTGGGGCCGCTCGTTTCGGGTGCCTTCCTTCGCAGACTTGTTCTTCCAGGACTTTCGCATCCGTGGAAATCCTGACCTGCTACCGGAAACGAGCTGGGGCTTCGACGCACAGGTGAAGGTGGGGCTGCCCGTGCCCGGTAGGTGGGAGTTATCCGCCGGCTACTTCCGCCAACGAATCGACAACCTGGTTGTCTGGCAATTGGGGTCGTTTGCCACCTGGCAGCCCTCGAACAGCAAAGCCCTTCTAAGGGGCTGGGAGCTCAGCGGGACCTGGAGTTTTCTGAGCGGGCACGTTGTCGCTCAGGCCAGCCACGTCATCTTACGGGCAATCAACAAGAACGGCGAAAGAACGACCCACAACCGGATACTGACTTATCGGCCAGCCCATACCACAAATCTTGGTGTTCGAGTCAACCTGGCGCCCATCGTGCTGAATTATCAAAGAAGGGTAGTGGCCAAGCGGTTTACCAACGCCTCCAACCAGAAGAGCCTCCCGATGTATGCTGTCGACGACCTGACGCTCTTGCTAAAGATGAATTTCAAAGGAGTTGGCTTCAATCTCAATGCCTCTCTTTTCAATCTTTTCGATGCACGGTACGAAATCGTCCGCCGGGCGCCGATGCCTGGCCGGCATTGGAGGGTGGGTCTGGAAATCGTGAGGTAGAGCACGTGCCGAGGACACCAAACCATTCATAACCATTCACTTAAGGAGGAACCATGAAAAGACGAGACTTTTGTTTACTGGGGATTGTGTTGCTCATTACGCACAGCTTCGCGCAGGATACGCCAAGGAAGCTCTACGTTCTAAATGGCCTGGCTCAGACGGTTTCCGTCATGAACCTCGAGACCGAACAAATCATGAACGACGTTGTGAAGGTGGGAGACATCCCAGGCCGCATCTACGCACGCGGAGAGAGGATTTACGTGGTCAATTCAGTGCCGGCAGGCATTACCGTGATAAATGGCAGAACTGAGCAGATCGAGATGGAAATTTCCCTCACAGATGGCAGCAATCCGTGGGCTCTGGCGTTTGTCGGCACGACAAAAGCGTACGTCACCAATCTGGTCGCCAACACGATTACGGTCGTCGACCTCGCCACCGGTGACTCTCTCGAGACCATCGAGGTGGGCGAGGCGCCAGAGGGCATTCTTGTGGTTGGAAACACGGCGTATGTTGCCAACACAGGTGGGTTCCCGGACTACACCCCGTCGACTCTCTCTGTGATCGATATCACCACCGATGTGATCACAAAAACCCTCCAGGTGCCGATGAATCCACAAGATTTGGCCCTTGCCCCGGATGGCAACATCCACGTGGTTTGCACCGGCAATTTCGTGGATGTTTTTGGCAAGGTTGCCGTGGTCGATCCGTTCGGAGATACGGATTTCACCGCCCTGGTGGTCGATACGCTGGAAATCGGGGGCTCGCCAGGAGACATCGTTGTCACCGCTGACAGCGTTGGCTATCTGCCGGACTTTGGGGATGAAACCGGCGGTTTTCTGTATCGCTACAATGCCTTCACACGAACGGTTGAACGCAATGCCACCAATCCAATTCTGGTTGGCAAGGGGGCCATGAATCTTCTATTTGATGGGCGGACAGGGCAGTTGTGGGTTAGCAACTTTGCCGAGGATGCTGTTCAACTGCTCGATGCAGCGGACGGGGGTGTTGTCAACACCTTTGACTTTGGTGACGGTGCGCAAGCCATGGCGATCCTGGAGCCTTTTTCCGAATCAGACCCCTGGGCCGATCTTGTGGCATCCTTCACTCCCGGAGAGGGCGCTGGTTTTGGGGAGAATTTCTTTCCGGACAATGTGCTCGGACCACCTGATCCCGATCCGACCTTGACCGAGTTCAATCCGAGCGCCAAGCCGCAGGAAATCCTCTCTCTTGGAACAGGAGGCGAAATCACGCTCGAATTCCAGGACAACGTCATCGTCGACCGTGACGGCCCGGACTTCACTGTTTTCGAAAACGTTTTCTTGAACGTGTTTGATGACAACAAACCGTTTCTTGAAGCGGCTTTCGTGGCGGTCAGCATGGATGGCGAGAATTTTGTGACCTTCCCGGCCGATACAGCGACGTTTGAGGGTTTCGCAGGCGTCACGCCAACGCTTGATAATCTCAACCCGACCAACCCGGAAGTATCTGGCGGCGATTCATTCGATCTGGCCGACCTCGGCCTGCCCCTCGCACGGTTCGTTCGTCTGACCGACCTGGGGACGGTCAAGCAGGAGGGACCGTTCAACGGCGACTTTGATCTGGATGCCGTGGTGGCCATCAACAGCGAGCCAGCCCCCCCTGCCTCGGTGGCTGCGGGCGATGCTCCCATTCCTACGACTTTTTCACTCTCTCAAAACTACCCGAATCCTTTCAATCCTGAGACGCGCATCGACTTTGAGCTTTCCGCCAGGACGCTTGTCCAAATCGAGGTATTCAACCTGGCGGGCCAGGTGGTTGCAACCCTGGTGGACGGGGCGTTTGAGGCCGGCAAATTCTCCACGAGGTGGAACGGCACAGACAAACTGGGGCGCAGCGTTGCCAGCGGCGTCTATCTTTACCAGATGCGCGCCGATGATTCTAGCGTGGCGAAACGATTGATTTTGCTAAGATAGGTTGGGGAGGTGCTGATTCCGGCGCCCGAAACGCTGGAACCGGCGTTCCTCTTTTGGCGGAAACCCGGAAATTGTTCAGTTTTTAGTCATCAAGGTGTTTAGA
The DNA here is from genome assembly GCA_046757165.1 of bacterium. Lineage (GTDB taxonomy): Bacteria > Zhuqueibacterota > Zhuqueibacteria > Oceanimicrobiales > Oceanimicrobiaceae > JBHHXT01. Next base: position 14,588 of record JBHHXT010000008.1, read on the forward strand.
TACTACACAAATGGATTGACTCCTGACATGCGGCTAAATGATTCGGGTATTTGTAACCAACCGTGCTGGCAAAAAAGTGGATTATTTTCAGATAGTTTTGCCGGGAAATCGGATTTGTTAACATACTTTAACCTTGCATTCACAAATATTTCTTGACTAAGAGGGATTAGTGTTGTATTTTCAAGTTTTAACTGGCCGATTATCGACCACCCCTGTGTCCAAATCAAAAAAGATGAATTGATGATATCAGGAAACTCCCGCAAAAACCACAATGCTATTGTAAGACATACATGTCGTCTACCCCAACGAATGACCATGAAAGAGTAAACTTGAAGTCGCGTTAATTTGATTTCTGAGCACAACACCATGTCGAATAACACCCGATCAAAAAGCATACTTGTCGTCGACGATGTTCCGGTTAACATACAATTGCTCACCACTTATCTCTCATCGGAAGGCTACCAGGTGATCTCCGCCAGAGATGGCAGCGAAGCGATTGCCAAGGTGAATGAAAGCAGGCCGGACCTCATTCTTCTGGATGTGATGATGCCGAAGATGAACGGCTTTGAGGTGTGCAAGATTCTGAAGTCCGAGCCGAGAACAAAATACATTCCAGTGATCCTGGTGACCGCCTTGAACGAGATGCAGGACAAGGTAAAGGGCATGAATTCAGGCGCGGATGACTTTCTCAGCAAACCCTTCAACAAATTGGAGCTGCTGGTTAGAGTTCGCTCTCTGCTTCGAATCAAGTACCTGCATGACGAGTTGCAAGATAAGGTGCTGGAGTTACAAAAGACCAAGGAGGAATTACGTCAATTAGCGATTACCGACGGATTGACAGGACTCTACAACTACCGCTATTTCAGGGAACAGTTGCAGCAGGAGATCAATCGCGCTCTGCGTCATGAGTTGAACCTCTCGCTTATCATGATAGATATCGACCATTTCAAACACTACAATGACACCAATGGCCATCCAGCCGGAGATTTGCTCTTGCGTGAGATGGGCAAACTACTGAAAGACAACATTCGTAGCATCGATGTGGCCTCGAGATACGGCGGTGAAGAGTTTTGTCTTGTGCTCAACGAGACGAACAAGAACGCAGCCAGAATTGTCGCAGAAAAGATCCGCAAGTTGGTCGAAGAACACACCTTCGAGTTCGAAGAGAAGCAGCCGACGGGCCGCATTACCATCAGCACTGGCGTCGCGACGTTTCCGGAGGATGGCAAAGAGTTCGAAGTGTTGGTCACCCGGGCGGATGAGCGCTTGTATCTCGCAAAGCAAGCGGGGAGAAACACGATTTTCGCAGATTCTTGACAAGGCACGAGCCGCCACGCACTTGATTCTTCACATTTGGTGCAAGAGAGCCAGCGCAATAACATAACGAGGGGAACTTATGAAGGTACCGTTTTTCATCCGGAGTTCGCTCTTCAAAAAACTTTTTGTGGTCACCTTTTTTGCGGCTTTCGTCCCGATCGGTCTGTCGTGGATTTATTTCTTTTATCTTTCAGACGGTACCATTCCCGGCCAGCACAGCAATTTACTGGTTGTCTACTATGGCTTGTTTGTGTTGGCCTTGTTTTCTGCTGCGCTCGGTGCCTATTCTTTCAGCAAACACATTACGCGGCCCATCACCCATTTCATCAAGAGCGCGATTGAGATTGCAGGCGGCAATTTTTCTCACCAGGTAAAGGTCGAATCCAGTGATGAAATTGGACGATTGGCCAAGATATTCAACTATATGGTCGAAGAGCTGCGCCGTCTTCACGACAGGAACTTGTACGAAATAATCGCCTGGAAAAAGATTTATGAAACGATCCTGGAGAATATCGCTGATGGCGTTATTTTGACCAAGCAAGATAACAAGATCATGTTCGTCAACCGTGCAGCCGAGGGGTTTTTTGATTTGGCTGCCACCAATGTCGTCAATCAGCCGATTGGAAAGACGCTCAGGCATCCGGAGCTTCTTGAAGCCATTCAGGCCACCAGGAATGGCAAGCAGAAACTCGACAAGATCGAAATCACCGTTGAGTCCTCATCGCGACGAAAGCCGATCATTTTGGAGGCCAAACCTCGATTTATTCCGCTCGAGGGTTCCGACAAGCTCGAAGTGAAGGAGGCCGTTGCAACGACTTTCACCGACTTGACCAATCTCAAGGAAGTCGACCGCGTCAAGACAGAACTGGTTTGGATGGTTGCTCATGAGCTGCGCTCTCCGCTCACCTGTATTTCAGGATTCACTGAACTGCTTCTCGACCCTTCAATTACGCGAGAGCAGGCAGAGGAGTATGCTTCAATCATTCTCAAGGAATCGAGCCGCCTGAATGATTTGATCAACAAATTCCTGGACATTTCCAAGATCGAGGCGGGCAAAAGTCATGTGCGAAAGACCCCGGTGGACATGAAAATGCTGGTGGAAAAAGTCCTGGATTTCAATTCTCAGTTGGCGGACAAGAAAGAGATTCACGTTCATTTCGAATCGCCGGCGGAAGTATCTCTTCTGGAACTGGACCGGGATTTGATAGAGCAGGCAATCCTGAACTTGTTTTCGAACGCGGTCAAATATAGCCCGGAAAACGCTCAGGTGACAGTTCGTTTGCGTGAGGATGCTACTGTGATCTCTGTGGACATTGAAGATACTGGATATGGAATTTCCGAGAAATCAATACCCCATATCTTTGAAAAGTTCTACCGCGTCACCGACAACGAAGACGTTCGGGACACCATGGGCTCCGGCCTGGGGTTGCCGCTGGTTAAGGAGATAGTCGAGATTCACGGCGGCAAGATAAAAGTGAGCAGCGTGTTAGGAAAAGGCTCGATCTTCACCATTTTCCTGCCCAAAAAGACGGTCGAGACTGCTGAAAGCCACATTGACCGGGTGCTGAATTAGATTCGACACGACAAATGAAAAAGGGCACGGTCCTGCTGATCGATGACAATCAGGATATGATCACGATTGGCGAGCAAATCTTTGTGCCGGCGGGCTACCGATATGTCTCGGCAGAATGCGGACGTGATGGGCTGAAGAAGCTGAAAGCGGAAGGGCCTGACGTGGTCATCCTCGACTATCTCTTGCCGGACATAAAGGGAGACGAACTGATTGAGCGGGTTGCCGGCACGGCTGAATTCGCTGACGCACGCTCCACGCCGTTTGTGATCTTGACCGCCTGGGAGGAAGAAATCGAGAACATGAGCCTTCTTTACAACAAGGGGTTGGCGGCTTATTTGACCAAACCGTTTGGGCATCGGGAGCTTAGATGCGTGATCGAGAATGTGATTCAGCGAAACCGGGCCAGGCAGCCGGGTCCGAAATCGGACACGAGTCCTGCCCGCAAGTCAGGGTTCTGGCAAGAAAGCGAGGTGATTGCGGATCTGGCCAATTGTGTTTTGGGGCTGTCCAGAACTCTGTTGCACAGCTTAGATGGCGAACTCAATGAGCAGCAGCGTACGGATTTGGCGGCCATCCACAATTGTGGCAAAAAACTGCTGAGACGGTTCGAGGCTCGCATTACCGCGACCAAAGCCGGGAAAGTCAGCCAAAAGAGAGAACTGAAAGATCTGGACCACCAGCAAAGTACTTAGTCTATGACCAAAAACAGGACAATCCTATTTGTCGATGATGATCCGGACATGCTCGAGATCGGGGGCATCATCATCCGGAAAGCCGGGTACAACTACATTTCCACGACCTCCGGTGAAGAAGGATTGAAGCTGTTGCTGAAAAGAACCCCGGACCTGGTCATTCTCGACTACTATATGCCTGGCATCAACGGCTATGAATTCTTCAAGGAGCTGACGCAAAACCGCAAATATGGCGCTGTCAAAGAGACACCGGTCATCATGCTGACCGCCGCTGCTGAAGAAGATGTCGAACGCCGGGAGCTGTTCGAACTTGGGTTGAGCGCGTTTCTGCTGAAGCCATTCGGGAACAGGGAGCTGATCAACATCATAGACAACGTTTTTATCTTGAATGACTTGAGGCTAAAGAACAAGGAGCTTGCGGAACAGGTCAAACGAACAGAGTACAAGTACCAGGATCTGATCGAAAACGCCAGTGATTTGATATTCACACTGGATCCGGAAGCCAATTTTGTCTTCATCAATCGACGGCTCGCAGGGATTTCCGGCGTAGAAAAGCAGGAGTGGCTGGGCAGGAGTTTTTTTGATCTTATCTGGGAGCAAGACCGTCGGATAGCGCGTGAAAATTTCGACAAAACGATCAACGGGAAGTCCAGTATCTTTGAGGTGCGACTCTGGCACAAGAACAAGAACTGCATTCACCTCTCCATCAACATCAATCCGATATTCGAAAAGGGACAGGTGATCGGCTGTGTTGCGATTGCGCGCAACATCACGGAAAAAAAGCAGCTCGAGCAAGAGATCATCGAGCTCAAGAATTTCAACGAAAGCATCATTCAGAGTATGGGGTCCGGTCTTATCACCATCGATTTAGACCACAAGGTAACCTCATTCAATAGCAGCGCATGTGAAGTCCTGGGATATGCTGCCAACGAGATTCTGCACAAAACTCTGGAAGAAGTCTTCCCGAAGGAAGACTGTGAACGCTTGCTCTTGAACATCGATGACCCACACCAGGGGCTGCTCAATCGGGAGATGCAGCTCACCGGAAAAAACGGCAGGCCTATCTTTGTCGGCTTCTCTGTCACACCGAGATTTGACGTGCAGAATAGACGCGTGGGGACTATCATCTCTTTCAAGGACATTACGCAGATCAAGCAGATGCAGGTAGAGGTGCAAAGAATGGACCGTCTTGCATCGATGGGGGTGTTGGCCTCTGGGATTGCCCATGAAATCCGCAATCCGTTGGCGGGGATCAAGACCATAGCTCAGACGCTGGAGGAGGAAATCGAACCCGATGACCCGCGCCGGGAGTACATCGCCCGCATTGTGCGACAGGTCAACCGGATGGATGATTTGCTCAAGACGATTTTTTCGTATGCCAAACCGCGACAGCCAAAGAGAAAATACCATCGCTTCCAGGAGATCATTCAAGAGGTCTATGCGCTGCTCGAAAACCGGATGCGCGCGCAGTCCGTTCACTATGCGGAATCATATCATTCAGAACTCCCCCTGCTCTATGTTGATTTCTACCAAATACAGCAGGTGTTTTTGAATCTGTTCTTGAATGCCCTGGACGCCATGTCGGATGGCGGCGAGCTGAAATTGCAAGCATCCCCAAGAATCACGACGCTCAACCGTGTCGACCGACGCGGCCGGCCCTTTCCCATCCAGAAGAAAAGCGCACTTTACGCAGAGGTGCTGGTGTCCGATACGGGTGTGGGCATCAACCCGGACGCAGTTCAGTCTATTTTCAATCCCTTTTTTACCACAAAGCCGCAGGGGTCGGGTTTGGGACTTTCCATCTGCTACCGGATTATGAGCGAACATGACGGCGAAATCCAGGTCGAGAGTGAATTGAACCAGGGCACAACGTTTAGATTGTTGTTACCAACAGAGGAATAGCCAAGTATGTCGAAAGCGAACATTCTGATCATCGAGGATAATGAGGATTTGTGCCAAACGCTGGCGGATGTCTTAAGGAAAGAAGGCAATAAAGTTAGGACGGCTTACACCGGTGAGCATGGGTTGTCCATTCTCGAAAAAGACATCATCGATTTGGTATTGCTGGATATCAAGCTGCCAGACATGAATGGCCTCTCGATTCTGGCAGGGGTCAAGGACAAAGACCCTGACATCCTGGTGATCATGATTACGGCTACGACCGATGCTCGCCCCGCCGTGGACGCCATGAAGAAGGGGGCCTATGACTATCTGATGAAGCCGTTCGAACTCGACCAGCTCAAATTAGTGGTCGCCAAAGCTCTGGAAACGCATCACCTCAAAAAAGAAGTCTCTCGCTTGAAAAGCCAACACAAAGACCAGTTTCCAGACAACGACCTGTTTGGCGATTCCAAACCGATGCGCGAACTCAAGAAGCTGATCAAAATTGTCGCTGGTACGCCGAAGACTTCTGTTTTGATCCAGGGCGAAAGTGGAACAGGCAAAGAACTGGTTGCGAATGCCGTCCACAATTGGAGCTCCAGGTCGGACAAGCCGCTCATCAAAATCAACTGTAGCGCGATCCCGGAGAACCTGCTGGAAAGCGAGTTGTTTGGCCATGAAAGGGGCGCCTTTACAGACGCCAAGAACCTCAAGAAAGGCATCTTTGAGATGGCGAACAACGGTACGATTTTTCTCGACGAGATTTCGAGCATGCAGATGTCCATCCAGCCCAAATTCTTGCGCGTGCTGGAAACGCAGTCATTCCGTAGAATAGGCGGCACATCGGACATTCAAATCGATGTTCGCATCATTGCTGCAACCAACCGAAACCTGGAAGATTGTGTGGAACAACAAGCCTTTCGAGAGGATCTGTATTACCGGCTCAAGGTCATGGTATTGAATATCCCGACTCTGCGTGAACGCACTGAGGACGTCATCCCGCTAGCCCTGCTGTTTATCGGAAGAAACAACAAGGAGTTCGGAAAAGAAATCAAAGGCATTGCGCGTGATGCGGCAGAAAAAATGGTGAAGTACCGCTGGCCGGGCAATGTCCGGGAGCTGAAGAACGTCATCGAAAGAGCGGTGATCCTTTGCAATGAGCACGAGCTGCAATCCGATCACCTACCGTTGGAACTGCAGCACGGTATTTCCAAACTGGGCACCTCGAATGAGTTCGCTTCCCTCACAGGAGACGCTGATTCTCTTGAAGAAATGGAAAGACGCCACATCTTGAATGTGTTAAAGAAATATAACGGCAACAAATCCAAAACCGCAAGGATGCTCAATATCTCGAGATCCACGTTGCGGGAAAAGATGAAAAACTATGGCATTGCGTAATCACAAACTGTACGAAAAGTGACCATCTGTATAGAAACTACTCCATAAATTCTACCTACCTCGATCCTCAATCCCCTATCTGCCCTGTCATTTGTTGAGGAACGCCCTTGCGTTTAAGGTTTTCGGTTCAGGTGACGAAATTCACTTTTGTGAGCGGAAGCCAAAGGCTTCTCTGCTGATTCCTGTCCCCTATTTGTATTTGGTATAAGTTTTGCTCAAGGCAGGCGTGCGACTAGCTCGACGTTAAGGAGACCGTGTATGGAAAAGCCGAAGAAACTTCTGATAGCCGATGACGAGGAGGACATATCCTGGGCAGTTTCGAAGAGCCTGAAAAAGTCAAACCTCAATATTGATATTACGTGTGTCAACAACGGGGACGCTGCTCTAGAGCTGCTACGTCGCCAACCTTTCGATTTGGTCGTCTCCGACATTCGAATGCCCGGGTGTGATGGCCTAAGATTGATTCGAGAGATTCGGAAACACCACCCGGCAACCAAGATCATTATCATGACAGCCTATGGCTCTCAGGAGGTCATGGACCGTGCCGATGCCCTGGGCAGCTTTTTTTACCTTGAAAAGCCATTCGACATCGGGTATATGAAGCAGCTCATCATGGAGGCTTTGGACCTCAGGCAGCAAGGCTTCAAGGGCTCAATCGACCGTGCCGGCATTCGCGAGCTGGTACAGTTGAACTGCTCAAACAAGAGAAATTCTTCATTGTTCATCTCCAGACAAGAGGAAAATGGTGCGATATACTTCAAGAATGGGGACATTGTCCATGCCGAGTGTGGCCAGCTAAATGGAGAAAGAGCTTTTTTCAGTATCTTGAATTGGAACCGAGGGACCTTCAAGATCGACTACAATCCGTCGTCAACCAAGAGAACCATTTCTCGCAGCTGGAAAACACTGCTCCACCAATGCGCTTAGGTGAAAGAAGCGAAGAAGGATTTAGCAGCTACATATGGGAGAAGTCATCGCCATTGCCAGCCAGAAGGGGGGAGTCGGAAAAACAACAACAGCGGTCAACCTGGGGGCAAGTCTTGCGACCCTGGGGTATCACGTGCTGCTCATAGACATCGACCCGCAGGGAAGCGTGGCCTCGAGTTTCGGCTTTACCCAGTATGACATCAAAGCTGGCATTCTGGATGTCTTCTTGAGCGATGAGCCAATCACAAATGCGATTCATCCCACCGGTCAACAGAATTTCGATTTGATTCCCACCAATCTTTGGTCGGACGACAATGAGAGGCGACAACTGGTTGGGGTTGCCTCGAAGGTCCGATTGAAAGACAAACTCACCTCCATCAAGCAGAGCTACGACTTTCTGCTCATCGACTGTCCCCCTTCGCTCGGTAATTTGACCTTCAATGCGTTGATTGCGGCAGATTCCCTGATCATTCCAATTCAATGTGAATACTACGCCCTCAAGGCCCTGGGACGATTCCTCAAACTCACCCGAATTATCAAGAAAGAGAACAACCCACGACTTCGGTACCGTGGATTTCTGCTAACCATGGTCGACCCTAGAAACAGACTGACTAAAATTGTCGTCGAAAAAGTCCGATATACTCTGAAAGGCCTTGTTTTTGAGACCATGATACCGAGAAACATACGATTAGCTGAAGTGCCGTACTACGGGCAGCCCGTCATAACCTTCGACAAAAAGTGCAAAGGGGCCGCTGGCTACATGAATCTGGCCCGTGAAATCTTAGGAGAAGGCGGCAATGTTGTTGGTCTTGCTGCCGATAAACAAGAAGTGAGTGTGGTTTAAAAGGAGTTTGACCTTGGCCAGGATACTGATTGTTGAGGATGACTGCAACACTCGCGTCGGGTTGTCTGAAATCCTAAGTGAAGAAGGGTACGATATTGTTGCGGTCGAAACGGCAGAAGCAGCACTCGAGAGAATCGAGACTGATATCGACATCCTGTTGTCAGATCTTCGACTTCCCTGCAAATCAGGACTCGAGCTCGTCAAAGAATTCAAATCTCTTCGTCCCGCTCTAATTGCAATTATCATGACAGCATACAGTACCCCGGAGTGTTACATTGAAGGAAAAGACATAGGAGTAGAAGCATGGTTAACTAAGCCTTTGAACGTTGAGAACCTACTTTCCCTGTTAAAAAAAACGCAATCATCGGTGACATGTCACAAGGAGCGACAAATTCCACAGCCTGAAACCGTTCTTGAATAACAATCGGCACCACCCCTTCTGAAAGGAGGCTTGCACCACGTGTTCGTAGCAATCGCATCAAACGTTCTCAAGAAGCTTACCTTTATTTCCATGATGGTTCTGATGTTCATTTCAACGTTGAGTTTCACAACCAATATTAGAAAGATAGAAGAGCAGAATGAGAGCCTCACTGAGATCGCTGACTATGTGAAGGCTTTCCAGAGCGAGTTGAAAGTAGACAGCGTCAGAACCGCAGCACTCAAGAAAATCACTAGAATCATGTGCCAGTACAATCAGGACTTGAGCGCCAACGAAAAACATTCTATCGCCAATGAAATCTATAACATGAGCGTCAAGTATGACAACCTCGACGTGGATTTGATTTGTGCAACCATCACCCATGAAAGTGCTCGCACATGGCAGCCGGATGTCACTTCGCCTGCCGGTGCCATGGGCTTGATGCAGGTCATGCCGCATACGGCCTCATTTCTCAGCAAACATGAAGGGATCGAATGGACAAGTCCGGAAACCGTGCTCTACAACCCGATCTACAACATACGCATGGGGTGTCGTTATCTGTCCATGCTCATCGAACTCTACAATGTTGATGGTGGCCTGGCAGCATACAATGGGGGTGAAAGGCGTGCGGCACAATGGCTGGCAAGTGGCCGTAACGATGAGGTTCTCTTTGAAGAAACTCGTGGGTACATTCCGGCCGTGCTCAAACTTTACGACACATTCAAAGATTAGGCAATGGAGTTCAAATGGACGCAAAACCATTGTCGCAACAAGAGTTTTATCGCGAGCTGGTCAACCGGTTCTTCCACACAAACAGTTATTTCTATCACTGCATCAAGAATGAACTCGACGCTGTCTTGCGTGAGCTTCAGGGCGCAAACAACCACGAATATTTGCTCCTGGGCAACTTGTTCGACAATCTTGTCTCAGCGCACGATACCGTGGCCGAGCTTGGCCGACTCACGGCCATAAAGGGATTCTCCGAGTTTGGCGAGAAGCTCACACAGGGCATCCAGTTCTTACATGATATCGACCTCGATTCTGAAAGGATGAAGATTGAAATCGAGAGCCTTGCGCACTCGATGTTCAATAGCGTCTTGCTTGCTTTTCAGGATAAGGACTCCCTGCAACAATTGAGGAACATGTTGGGCGCGGATTTCAGAGACGAACCTGCGTCGGACCTCCAGGAGGACCGGGACCGGCCCGACGAGGAGTTTCAGTTGTCCGCCGGCTTGATGGCTGAGGCGCAGGAATACGGATCAGACCAACCTCTCTTCGAAGACCGGGCGGGTGTGTTTTCAGATGAAGAGAGTAGCCGGGTAAACGAAATAGAGGAAACAAGCTTTGACCCGATATCGGAGGATGACCCCACGGAGGACAACGAAAATGGCCAAGATGAGCGGTTTCGAGATTTGGCGCTCGAAAACGATGACCCGGCGCTCACAAATGAAGTTGGAAGCAACGACCTCTTTTCAGACGACCACATAGACCTGGACGTAGAGCTGTTGCTAGAAGACGACTTGAAGGTGTACGACGATATTGGGATGCCACCTGAACCCATGCCTGCACTTGAAGATACGAGTCCTCAATTCCCCGAACGGTGTGAACCTGAAGCAGAACACACGTCCGAGCCGCCGGTGAAACATGAAACCGATGACGCAGCCCCGGCACCTCGGAATTCTGAGCCCGATAGAAAACCTCGGCTTCATGAGCCCGAGGTTGTGGTCAAGTACTTTTGTCAGGAGGTGCGCGACCATCTCGCTGAATTGGACGAAGTGCTGGCGAAACTGAAATCAGAGCCGACGCAGGCTGATTTGTGGGAGAAGAGTGACGCCATCATGGATTCAATTGTTATGACTTCCGTCATTTACGGTTTTGAAGCCTTCGAGCAAATTACCGCCAAAGCAAAAAAGTTGATCGCACGAACTCGCAGCGATGAGGAGAGCGGCTATGACCGGGCGGTCGTCATCGTGACAAAGACTCGGCAAGTGCTGAATTACTTTCTTGCTAACAACCCGGAGAGAATCGAGTCAAAGTTGGTCAAGCAGTTTACCACAAAGCTCACCACGCCACTGGTTCCATCCGAACCCACAGGCAGGGCTTTGCCTGCAATCCATGCCCGGGAGGGCCGGATTCCTGGGACAGAAAGAGACGGAGAGACCGAGACAGGAAACAAGAGAACTGAGGTCCAGGGGCTTAAGCTTCCAGGAGAAGACGATGCTGAAGTGATGAACTTGATCGCTGAAATCACCAGGGAGAAAGAGGAAAAGAATTCAGCCAGTAAAAGAGAATCCAAAGATAATCGCCTTGGCACACGACCGGGAGAGACCCTCGAGGACAATGAATTTGTAGACAAGAGACCCTCTCCACCGGTCAATACCTCGAAATCGCAAGCACATATGACGATCTACCGGCGTGGAGCTGAGGTATATTTGAACGCCATGGAGGAGGCCCTGATTGCTCTGGACGCCAATGGCCAAAACAAGACGGCGTTGGATGATCTTGAAGTGGCTGCCAACGCCCTCTACGGTCTCACATTGAAACTCAATCTGGAGGAGATCGGTAGATTCCCGGACTTGCTCTTGACTTTGCTCAGGGACGTGCTGGCTACAAACTACTCTTTTTCAAGCCATGAGCTGGCGCTGATGAAGCATGTCACTCAATATTTTCGCAATCTGCAGAGTGTTGAACAGACAAAAGAGCGCCAATTCATGCAAATGCTGACATCGCTCAAAGACCTTGACGCGAGAGTCAAGAACTATGTGCGTAGTAGCCAATGAAGCACAGTCTGCCTTGGATTTATGAATCATCAACATAGGTATGGGCTCATGTCGAATTATCAGTCAGAGACGGACAAAGAACTTGAAGAGGTGCTCGGGTCTCACAAGACCATCATCAAGATAGTTGGAACCGGGGGAGCCGGCAACAACACGGTCACGAGATTGCTCGAAGTTGGAATTCAGGGCGTTGACGTCATTGCCATCAATACAGACGCACAAGATTTGCTCCATGCCAGGTCAGACCACAAGATCTTGATCGGCAAGAATATCACCAATGGCCTGGGCGCGGGTAGCGATCCTTCCAGAGGGGAGGAATCGGCCAGAGAAAGTCTGGACGATATCGAGAGCAAGCTGGCCGGGAGTGACATGGTCTTCATCACGTGTGGCCTGGGTGGAGGAACCGGCACCGGCTCAGCGCCGATTATCGCAAATATTGCTCAGAAAATAGGAGCCCTCACTGTCGCTGTCGTCACCCTGCCTTTTGGCGATGAAGGCATCATTCGTTGGGAAAATGCGCGTAAGGGTCTGCAGCAATTGCAGAACAACGTGGATACGGTCATCGTTGTTCAAAACGATAAGCTGCTTGACCTCGTGCCTGACATGCCGTTGAACGCCGCCTTCAGATTTGCAGACGAGATTCTGGTCAACGCGGTCAAAGGCATGACTGAACTGGTCACGGAGAAGGGCCTCGTCAACCTGGATTTTGCAGACCTTCGTACCATCATGCAAGGCGGCGGGCTGGCCATGATCGGCCTGGGTGAAAGTGAGACTGAAATGAATGCCGAGGAAGCGGCAGAAAAAGCCCTGGAAAACCCGCTCCTCGATGTTGATGTCACTGGCGCCAAGAGTGCTTTGATCAACATTTCAGGCGGGCAGGAGTTATCGCTGAAAGCAGCTAAGACTGTCATGCGGATTGTCGCCAAGAAGCTGGACCCATCTGCCAGAATCATCTGGGGTGCAAGGCTCGATGAGGCAATGGGCAGCAGTCTGCGCGTCATGCTCATCGTCACATGTCTACAAACATCACGACGGTCGGCGTCTGAAGTTGAAATGGTTCTTAACACCTCACCCGAACCGACTGTCACGCCGCTCTCGCTGGCCGAACCCACGCCGCGGCAGAGCGAAAAAACAGCCGCTCCATCTGAGGCCAACAAGAAAAGGGCCGGTAAGATTTTTTCGGACATCTTCATCGAAGAGTCCGACAGCGAATTGAATCTACTGGAGGAGTCGATAAGAAACTTGAGTCTCGGCAGGCCTGCTGAAAATGAAAAACACTTCAACGAAATAAAACAAGCCTGCTCAGCTCTTTACAGTTCCTCCGAACTCTTCGGATACGACAGAATTTCCGATTTTGTTGAGGTGATCGAAGATGTGACGGAATATGCCGCAAATGGTGAATTCGAACTGTCCAAGAGCTTCCTGGATCTCTATCGTCCAATTCCTTCCACGCTCCGGTCGATGATGACAGATGACGAGGTAGCATTCGAGCAAGCAGAGGAGATCAAGCAGAAGTTTGGCAATATCCTGGAATTGGTGACGAAACCCGACCCTGAGGAAGCAGACACCGCACAGAAAAGCGCACAAAGTTCTGCCAGCAGGCCCGCGTCCGACACACAGAATCAAGGAATAGATGAGAAGCAAAACGACGGCGATACGAAAGAGAATGTGCACGCCAGCGCGGGCAAAACGAAATCGGAATTTTCGAGTGTTCGTGAAGCTGTAAGGTATTTTGACAAACTCTTTTAGAAGCCCGCGACAGGTCTGATGCATGTTAACCGAGAGTGACAACTACTATTTCTCAGAGTTCATGCGGTCTCTGCATCGAATGAGCAGCATATTGACCAAACTCAAGCCGGAAGAGGATAACCAGGCACACCTCGCTGCCGCATGTGAAGCCGCTCATCGCATAAGGGATCTGGCCATGGTGCACGGCTATGCCGGGGTCGAAAACGTTGCCAACAAATTCTGTCAACAGTTCGGCCAATTCACGCACGGAAAGAAGGAGCTGGACGCTCAATTGCTTGAGAAAGTGGAGTCGGGTGTGATGGCCATTAGACGTCTGGCAGAGATAGAAGATTCGGTGGAAGATCAGATGATAGTCGAGCATCTGAACTGGAGAGCCGAACCCCAAAGCACGCGAGAGATATGTCAAAGCGCCCAGTGGTTTGACAATCGCCAGCTAGAGCTGTTCCATCACGATGCGAACATTCCTGCGCTCGAGAGCAGACTCGCCATAGACTTCGAGATTCAAGAGTGTGATGCCATTCTGACCGGATCTGAAAAGCAAATGGCATGGGAATCAAAAAACATGATGTTAGACTTGTTTGACAAGTGACCGTTTGATACTCGATCTTGTTTTGGCAGGCTGACCTCTTCTGCATGAGGTTGGCTTTTTTGATCTTAGGTGCACCGTGTCTCCGGCAGAAAACCGTTGCGTCTTATCTGGTGATTTAGTAAACTACAACCTTCAGATTTGCCCGTTGCGAAATCATATCCACCTTTTCTTGGATCCAACCGGAGGCACCCATGCCCGACAAAATTAGAGGAGAAGCTTTAACGTTTGACGATGTCCTGCTCGTGCCGGCCTACTCCGAGATACTTCCTAAGGAAACAGACACGACGAGCAAGCTGAGCAAGAATCTTCAGCTCAACATACCACTGGTCGCGGCGGCTATGGACACGGTCACAGAGTCAGAGCTGGCCATTGCTCTGGCCAGGGAGGGGGGAATGGGCATCATTCACAAAAACATGTCGATAGAGAAGCAGGTGCAAGAGGTCGACCGTGTCAAGCGCTCTGAAAGCGGGATGATTTATAACCCAATCACAATGACCAGCGATCGCCCGATCAAGGAAGCGTTAGTTTTGATGAAACGCTACAAAATCTCAGGTATCCCCATCGTCGAGGGGACCAAACTGGTGGGCATCTTGACCAACCGCGATTTGAGATTTGAGCTCGATTTAGACTTGCAGACAAAACATGCGATGACCAGTCGCAACCTGGTTACGGCGCCGGTTGGGACCACGCTGGAGGAAGCCGAACAGATACTGCAAAAACACCGCATCGAAAAACTACCCGTTGTCGATGGCGATGGCAATCTCAAGGGTTTGATCACGGTCAAAGATATTCAGAAAAAACGCCGCTATCCGCTGGCGGCAAAGGACGAGCATGGCAGGTTGAGGGCCGGAGCTGCCGTGGGAGTGGCGGCGGATACCCTGGAACGCACAGAGGCTTTGCTGGCGGCGCACGTTGATGTAGTCGTGATTGACACAGCCCACGGCCACTCAAAGGGTGTGATCGAAACCGTCAAGCGTGTCAGGAAGCGGTTCGCGGGTATCGACATCATTGCGGGGAACGTGGCCACCGCCGATGGCGCGAAAGCGCTTATCGACGCCGGCGCCGATGCTGTGAAAGTGGGCATGGGACCGGGCGCAATCTGTACGACACGTGTGGTTGCGGGCATCGGGATGCCCCAGATTACGGCGATTATGGATTGCGCGCTCATCTGCCAGAAAGCGGGCATCCCCTTGATTTCAGACGGCGGAGTCAAGCAAACTGGCGACATTGCCAAAGCGATTGCTGCCGGTGCAGACACTGTCATGGTTGGCAGCCTTTTTGCAGGTACCGAAGAGAGCCCCGGCGAAAAAGTGTTCATGTCCGGTAGAACCTTCAAAGTGTATCGGGGCATGGGGTCGCTCTCGGCTATGCAACAAGGGAGCGGGGACCGGTATTTCCAGGAGGAGCAAAAGGAGCTAAAGAAGCTTGTACCCGAGGGCATCGAGGGCAGGGTGCCTTATCGCGGTGCGCTCAGCGACATTGTTTACCAGATGGTCGGCGGACTGCGGGCGGCGATGGGCTACTGTGGTACGAAAAATGTGGAGGAGCTAAAGAAAAAGGCGCAGTTCGTCAGGATCAGCGCGTCAGGATTGGTGGAAAGTCATCCGCATAATATTGTTATTTCACAGGAAGCTCCGAACTACAACATGTCCAAATAAAAAAACGAAACCGGGTTTGCAATCTTGCCGGAATTAGGGGGAGTTACCGGTGTAGATGCGCTAGCCCGGTTTCTTGTTTTTCAGAGATTGGTAAGCCTACATGCTGTCAACATGCAGCGCTAATCTAGACTTTTGATTTGCAGCCTTATTACGATGAATAATACCCTTAGTTACCAACTTGTCCAATAAAGATTGTGTTTTCGTAAACGCTGAAGCTGCTTCATCCTTGCTTTCGGCCGATAGCACTCTTTTGATCTCCGTCCGCATCATGGACTTGTAGTGCTTGTTGCGTTGCCTTGATTTTTCACTTCGCCTTATTCTTCGTATCGCGCTCGCGTAATTCGCCATCTTTCGAATCTGCACTCCTTAACTAAATGTTGTTTTTTTAATGTTTGCAATATACAAAAATAGATCGCTCTTGTCAATAAAAAAGTGACTTTCGCAGGAACACCCAGGCCAAACTTTTTCTTGACTTTTTAGCAGTTTTGTCTTATTATCTTACAGTTGCTTCTTCGAGACCGTGTCCTTTTCTCTTCGACTTGCACCTGAGAAAAGTAAGAAATTCCCATTTTGCTGAGGAGGGTTTATGAAAATCAAAGAACGTATGTTTAACGATGTCGCTATCCTGGAGTTGAGTGGAAAGTTGCTGGGCGGGACGCCAGATTCGCAAGAGTTAAAAGACATGATTTATGCGTTGATCAACCAGGGCACGACCAGGGTGGTAGTGGATTTATCTGAGGTGAAACGGATGAACAGTTCTGGTCTCGGTATTTTGATCTCTGCACTTACTTCTTTGCGAAACAAAAACGGGGATCTCAAGCTTGCCGCCATCGATGAGCTGATGGAGGGAATTCTGGTCATGACAAAGTTGAACACGATCTTTGAAACCTACGAAACGGCCGAAGGCGCAGCTAAGAGCTTTTGAGATTGGCAGACAGGACACGACTAATGGGTATTGCAAATCTCATAATGTTGCCAAAGGGAGGTTATGGTGAAAGAATATACTCCGGAGAACATCAGAAATCTGGCGCTGATTGGTCATGCGACCGTGGGCAAGACCACACTCGCAGAAGCCATGCTCTACTGTGCCGGGGAGGTCAATCGCCAGGGTAGCGTCGATGAAGGCGCCACGGTCTCCGATTACAATCTCGATGAAATTGAGCGCAAGATTTCCATCAATACTTCCCTTCTACATTGTCCGTGGAAGCATGCCAAACTCAACCTTCTCGATACCCCAGGATATTCCGATTTCATTGGCGAGATTCACGGCACGCTGCGCGTGACAGACCTGGCCGTGGTGGTTTTGAATTCTGTCGCCGGTGTAGAAGTCGGAACCGAAAGCGCCTGCAAAATCGCCGCCAACAATAACGTTTCGGCCCTTTTCTTCTTGAACCGGATGGATAAGGAGCATGCGGATTTTGAGCACTCCTTCTCTGCCATCCAGCAGCGATTCGGCAACAAGGGCGTGCAAATACACCTGCCCATTAACGCGGGAGAGGGATTTGATACGTTCATCGATGTGCTGGATATGCAGCAGGTGACATACGAGAATAACAGATCCGGTAAGTACTCGACCAGCGACATCCCGGAGGAGCACAAGGCCAGAGCCGAGGCGTTGCACGAAAAAATCATCGAGATGGCAGCAGAAAGTGACGATGAGCTGCTGGAGAAATTCTTCGAGGAAGGCACCCTGTCCAGGGAAGAACTCAAGCGCGGGTTACGCGCCGGAGTGGCAAATCGTTCTATCTACCCAGTCCTTTGTGGTGCGGCTGCCTCGAATATCGGGGTTCAACATTTGATGAATTTCATTGCAGAGTACGGCACTGCTCCGCTTGACCGCGCCCCGGAAATCGCCAAGAAAGCCGGCAACGATGTGGAAGTGGAAGTGAAGTGCAGCGAAAATGAAGCGCTTTCCATGCTGGTGTTCAAGACGGTTTCTGAGGCCCATATCGGTGAGATGTCCTTTTTCAGAATCATGTCCGGCAAGCTTTCCGCTGGCACTGAGGTTCAAAACACCTCACGCAGGGTTTCGGAAAAAATCGGTCAGATTTACTTGCTCAATGGCAAGAACCGCAAGGAAATCGGCGTGTTGAATGCCGGCGATATCGGCGCAACTGTCAAGCTGAGAGACACCCACACCGGCAACACGCTGAGCGACAAGAGAAATCAGATCGTCCTGAAGTCCATCGACTTTCCGCCACCTGTTATTCGTATCGCTATTGAGCCGAAATCCAAGGGTGATGAGGAGAAGATATCTGCCGGCCTGCATACCCTGCATGAGCAAGATCCGACATTTGTGGCCAGCTACGATGGTGAGCTGAGACAAACCATTATTTCCGGACAGGGCGAGCTGCATCTTGCCATCATCGTAAGAAGATTGAAAGAAAAGTTCGGTGCCGACGTCAACCTTGTCGAGCCCAGGATTCCCTATCGCGAAACGATCCGGGCTAAAGCCCAGACGCAAGCGAAGTATAAGAAACAGACTGGCGGCCGCGGCCAGTACGGGGATGTTTGGGTGAAAGTTGAACCCTTAC
This sequence comes from bacterium, assembly GCA_046757165.1. Taxonomy (GTDB): domain Bacteria; phylum Zhuqueibacterota; class Zhuqueibacteria; order Oceanimicrobiales; family Oceanimicrobiaceae; genus JBHHXT01. Next base: position 32,945 of record JBHHXT010000008.1, read on the forward strand.
CTGGCGGCTCCGGTTTCGAGTTTGTCAATGCGATAGTCGGGGGCGTCATTCCCGGAAAGTTCATCCCGGCCGTCGAGAAAGGCATCAGAGAAGCGATGGAAGAGGGGGTACTTGCAGGATATCGGGTGCAGGACGTCAGAGTTTCATTGTACGATGGCAGCTATCACAACGTTGATTCCTCGGAGATGGCCTTCAAGATCGCAGGGTCGATGGCTTTCAAGAAAGCATTCCTGGAGGCGAAACCGGTTCTCCTCGAGCCCATTTTCGATGTAGAAGTTATGGTCCCTAAAGATTATATGGGCGATGTCATGGGCGATATCTCGAGCCGCAGAGGAAAAATTTCCGGCATGGATTCGGAAGGCCCGTTCCAGGTGGTCAAGGCAAAGGTGCCCCTGGCTGAACTCTACAAATACTCGACTTCTCTCCGCTCCATCACCCAGGGGCGTGGCTTGCACCGCAGGAAATTCTCGCACTACGAGACGGTTCCCAATGATATCACTCAGAAGATCATCGCCGCCGTGCAGGAGGAGAAGGAGAAATCCAAATAATAGGGCCGGTCATTCGTGAATCCGTGATTTTTCTTCTTTCTTGATTTTCTCCCAGATCACGTCCATTTCATCCAGACTCTTTTCGCTCATCTGCTCGCCGCAGCGTTCAAAATACTGCTCCATCTTCTTAAACCGCCGGCTGAACTTGTCGGTGGTTCTCCGAAGGGCATCTTCCGGGTTCAGGTTGAGAAAGCGGGACAGATTTACCAATGAAAAAAGCAGGTCACCAAATTCCTCTTCGATTCTTTCATCGCTTTCACCCTGGCATGCAGTCTTCAGTTCGGCCAATTCCTCCGAAATCTTGTCCCAGACCGGCTCAGGCTGGCGCCAGTCAAATCCAACAGTGGCGGCCTTTTGTTGAATTCGCCACGCTCGCAGCAAAGCCGAGAGCGCTTTTGGTACCCCGTCGACCGTCGAAGTCTTGCCTTCGGCTCTCTTCATCTTTTCCCAGTTGATGGACTGCTCTCGAGCGGTCTTGATCTCGAGGTCGCCGAAGACGTTCGGATGTCTGCGAATCAATTTCTCGGCGATGGCGGTAAGGACATCCGAAACATCAAAACTGTTTGTCTCTGAGGCGATTTGTGTGTGAAAGACAATTTGGAGCAAAAGATCACCGAGCTCCTCTTTCAGGTCGTCGTGGCTGCCATCATCGATTGCCTCCAGCACCTCATAGACTTCTTCAAGCAAATACTGTCGCAGGGATTCGTGCGTTTGTTCCCTGTCCCAGGGACAACCTGATGGGCTTCGAAGTTTTGCCATGATCTTGACCAGGTGTTGAAATTGTTGACCAACATTTTCCATGTGGCACCTTTCATCACGAAATTATCTCCAGGATTGCTGGGCACTAAAAGTGGTTAACGTAAGGATTCTAAGGAGCATTGTCAATCAAAATTGCCCCGGTGCTGGCAAACCAATTGCCCGGGCAAAAGGCGGTGTAAAATGCTTGACTCTTAGACATTTTTTGAGTATGTTTGACATTGGCTTGATAAGCAACCCAGATGATTCTTTTTTTTACACAAGAAAGATTTTCCAGAAAACTTTAGCCTTAAGATCTCCTTTGATGGTATAGTCATCAAACAAGATATCATGTTTTTGAAGGATTTTTTTGCGAAAAGGGAGCCACGCAAGTTTGGCTTTATTCCTTACTATTATCAAAAAGAGGATGAAGAGACCGATGGACCCGGGCCGCGAATCAGGTTCAGACGCATTCGGCAGGCAAGGCAGATATCGAATAAATCGGTGCGAAGCCTGGTTCTGCTGGTCGTTTTCCTGCTCTTTTGTCTATTTCTTTTGAGACTGGTTACTAGGGAAATGCGGACATTTGATATCGAGAGCATCAGGATTGAAGACGTGCCGGGCGATCATAGGCTTTGAACCTCAAGTTAGGCTTCTTAGAGAAAGTGCCTCAATCTATTCAGCCAAAACATGACGTCAATGTCACCTCGGGCCAACCTGTTTCACCCGATCCCCGACCGGATGACTCCTTACCCAGGTCAGTTTTCGAGCTCTCTGGCCATCTGTTCGTTTCCTGGTGGCACTCTTTGGTTGAACGATTCCGATTCTTGCCCATCCGCTTCAAGCTGGGGTTGATCATCGGGGCTATTGTGGTCGTCGTTCTCACGGCTTTCAGTTTGATCATTTTGCAGAGCCAGGAAATGGTGTTGATGAAGCGGATGACGCAAGTGAGCAACGTCCTCATTCGCACGCTGTCAGAGACGGCTAAAGGGGATCTGCTGTTGCGCCGGCACGACCAGGTCAAGGAGATCGTGTTTCGTTTGAATAATACGAATGTCGAGGGTCTCAAAAGGGTTGCCATTATCAATCACGAGGGTCAGGTGGTGGCCGGCTTCGACAAAGAAGGGGAAACGATCAAAATTGAGAATCCCAAATCTTTGCTGACACTAAGAAGATTCACCGCGCTGGAACGCGGTCGCCGCTTCGAGTATTTCAATCCCATCATCTCGGAAATCACGGAAAACAACGAAACTAAACAGGTGACCATTGGGGTTGCCTATATCGGGTTTTCTAAACGTGCTATCCTGGCACCGATTGAGCAGGCGCGAACGATCGCATTAGTGTCTGCGGTCACGATCACTTTGCTCGCGATAGTAGGCATCAACCTCGTGGCCAAAAAGATGGCCAATCAGATTCAACTGCTCTCTGAAGGGGCGCGTCAGGTCGGAAGCGGGAATTTAGGTGTAGAAATTTCCGTCAATTCCAAAGACGAGCTTGGACAACTCGCGGACGAATTCAACAAAATGATTCAGCATCTGCGAGAAAAACTGCAAATGCAGAAGTTTGTGTCGAAACTGACGGTGCAGATGATCAAAGATTCGGTGCGAACCGACGGCTCCTGGTCCCGGGCGATCAAGCAAGATGTGGCCGTGCTGTTCTCAGATGTACGGAATTTCTCCTCGGTGGCAGAACACCTGGACCCGGGAGAAATCGTCAAACTCATCAACATCTATTTCGACATTCAAACTCGAATTATTGAAAGCCATAGCGGTATCGTCGATAAATTCATGGGGGACCAGATCATGGCCATTTTCCAGGGGAAAAACATGGCCGACAATTCGTTGCGCGCTGCAGTCGAAATCCAGAGGCAGATTCGATTGATCAACCAACAACGTACGCTGAAAAACAAAACGACTCTGGAAATGGGAATCGGGATAAACAACGGTTCAGCCGTGATGGGAAATATGGGATCTTCGCAACGAATGGACTACACGGTTATTGGCGATGTCGTCAACGTTGCCGCCCGTTTGTGCTCTGTCGCAAAAACGGGTCAAATCATCACCTCCTATGAGGTTGCCAGGAAGGTCAACGGCTCCTATCCCACGTCGCGTCTGAAATCGATTTCAGTCAAAGGCCGAAGCCAGAAGATTGAAGTCTGTGAGGTCGACTACGACCGCAATATACTGACGTAAGCGGTGTCCATTGCCGCCCTAGGTTTTTTGGCACCGCTCGATTATCATCATGGCCAAACGTCTACTTCTGACCATTCTGCTTTATCTCTTCCACCCCCCCACTTTGGCTCAACCTCAAACTGAGGCTGATTCTACCTCCACCACCCTGGGGTCAAATGTTTTTGCCCTCGATGGGCGTGCTGCCGGGCTGGGGGGGTCGCTGGTCGTGCAGGTAAGAGACGCCTCCGCTGTGTTCTGGAACCCTGCCCTGTTGTCTGGTTTGAAGGACCGTTCCCTGCTTCTGAGCGTTAACGATCCGTTCGAGTTCAACCTTGTGAGTTTTACGCAATTTGTCCCACGGGTTGGCACTTTCGGCGTTAGCCTCACTCGAATCCTGACCTCGCAGGGCACGGTCGATCGCGGCAACATCGCCTGGGGCCATGAGCTGAACCGCCGCATGTCTACCGGCACCAGCTTCAATTTGGAAAAACACGGTGAGGAGTGGGCTGGGTCGGCTGGACTCGGTTTTTTTGTCGGCAATCCCAGGATCGGGACGTTGGAAAACCGGTGGCGAACATTCACCCGGGCCAAATTCCCGGATAGACTCAACTTCGCCTTGATGGTTCGGGATATCCCACTTTACAAAAGCGCCTTTGAGACCTCGGTTCTGCTCGGGCTCAGCTATCTTTTCCCAACGTCTGGTCTCCTCATCAATAGCGGTTACGACATTCAGGAAGGAGAAAACACCAGTCACCTCGGCTTTGGCCTCGAAGCGAGCAGGAACTTGACCCTCTTTGCCGGTATCTCTCAGCTCGAGTTGGACACCTGGGCCGTGGGACTGGGGTACACTCACGACAATTTTGTCTTCAATCTAACCTATTCCTACGCGCTGAAACACTTTCTGCTAACGCTTTCAGCAAGGATCAGTCCGGATCCGGCCACATTTGCCAGGCCCTATTATGATCGCGGCACTGAGCATGCGAAAGCAGGTAATTACAAACTGGCCAGTAAGGAGTTCAAGAAGTATCTCGCCTTTGATCTGCTGGATTCGAGATCACGATCCGTTCGGCAACTTGTGGCTCTGCTCGACAGAAGGATTGCCAGGACAGAGATGAGAGTTGATTCCCTGTTTGCGGTCAGCAAGACACTCCTGGCGCAGGAAGAGCCGCAGTTCTTGCGAGCCGCCCTGATCCTGACCAGGATCAAAGAACTGGATCCGACCAACACGGAGGCTGGCAAGCAATTGCTGGCGCTGAAGCCCGCTGTCGACATCTTCGTTAAGAAATCGATCCAGAACGGCATCGATAGGTTTGAAGCAAACGACTATGTCACCGCCAGGAAATTGTTTCAGCGGGCGTTGATGTTTGAAAAGAACAACGCCACGGCCAGCTACTACATTTCCAGCATCGGCAAAATCCTGAGCGATATGGGCAGTGAATATTTTCTGCAGGGCGTCGGCTACTATCAGCAGAAAAACTATGCTCGTGCCAAAACCGAGTTTGAACGCGCTATCGAATTCAATTCAGACCTGGAGGAGGCACAAAAATACCTGAGACTGACAAAAGAAAAAATCGCGCAACGGGAAGAGAAAGTCACGGAGCTCCTGCGGCAGGTCAAAGTTCTCGAGCAGCAAGGGAAATCTGTCCAAGCGACCAATGTCTGCCTGAAGGTCCTCGAGCTCGACAAGAACAACCAGCAGGCGCTGGAGTTCTTGAATCGACTCAGACCGAAAACCGCAAGGTTCGTAAGCCGTGAGTTCGATGAGGCGATGCGCTACTACCAGCAGGGTAATTTGAGCAAAGCCAGTAAGCTCTTTGCCCACATTCTCTCCATCGATCCCAATCACAGCCGCGCCAAAACCACCTTAGCGAAACTAAGGCAGGAGCAAAAAACAAAACTGGCGTTTCACCTGGCTCAGGCTGATGGTTTTGCTCAGGCGTCGCAATGGCAGAGGGCATTGGAACACTATTCGAAAGCTCTGACTGTTGAGCCAGGGAATCGTGAGGCGCTGGCGGGCAGAGACCGGATGCAGATGAAACTACAAATCGCGACCATGTTGGCCAGCGCACAAACCGAGTTCGAGCGGGAAAACTACACCAAAGCCGTGACTGACTACGAAAGTATTCTGCGGCTCGACCCGGACAACTCTACCGCGAAATTGAATCTCAGGAGCGCCAATCAAAAAATCCAGCAACAAGTTGAGACCCATTTCAACAAAGGAATCAATCTCTACACCCGGGACAAATATGATGATGCCATCGTGGAGTTCGAACGGGTGTTAGCTCTTGACCCGAATCACAACGGGGCCAGGGATTATATTCAACAAGCTGAACAACGACTTACGGCGCTGAGACGAATCCAGCCAAGACAATAGTATGCTGACGGCAAAAAAACGGATTAGATCTCGCTTGCACTTTTTGCTGGATTTTTAGTCGGAATTTTCGCACATTGCAGTCTTGTTAGAATGACGAAAGGCGCCCTTGCAAAAACAAGAGGTTAGCATTTACACACTGAGTTTGATGTCATGAATAGAGTTTTGTTCATCGCACTTTTGAGTTTTATTTTTTCATCCTGCGCCTACTTCAACACCTTCCATAACACCAAGAAGCTATACAATCAAGCAACAAAAGAACGCAAGAAGCGGACGGACGACGTTCTCGGCGCGACGGAGCGCAAGCTCTATGACGATACCATAGCGAAGGCGTCGAAGATTCTCGAGCTTTACCCTCGCAGTAAGTATGTCGATGATGCCCTTTTCATTCTGGGTGAATGTCTATATCACAAGGGCGAATCGATTAAGGCGCAACGAAAGTTTCAGGAGCTAACGACTTACTTCCCCGGGAGTGAATATTTCGACAGAGCGAAAGTTTGGCTGGCAAAGACAGATGTCCGATTGAAAGACCGGGCTGCGGCGAAAATCATTCTAAATGAGCTTCTGCAAAGGCCCGACCTGGACAAAGCGCTCGAGCAGGAGGCAAGCTTTCTCCTGGGTGAAATCCACTTTGGCCAGGGATATTATGAACAGGCGGCTCATGAGTTTCACGACGCCGCCAAGCTGGGAAAGGAGAAGACGACCACCTCGGAGGCGTGGCTGAATTTGGGCCAGTGTCAACTATTCTTTGGAAATAACCAGGCAGCGGTGACGAGCTTTAAGAACGCCGTGAAACAAAGCCCGGACAATTTGCAGGGGTTTGAGGCCCGTCTTAGCTACGCAAGAGCACTAAAATTGACCGGTGACTTCAAGAATGCCGCCAGGCTCTGTAACGAGCTCCAGGAAAATCAGATTTACCAGAAAAAGCATGGCTACGTACAATTGGAGCTTGCAGACATCATCTATCAGGAAGGAAAAGCGCTCAATGAAAAACTGAAGGGGACAGATCTGCAGTACTTAGGCAAGATCGAGGAGGCGGTCGAAAAGTACGACATCGTGATCCTGCAAAACAAGCGATCCGAGGTCGCGGCAATCGCGCACTATCGCATCGCCAAAATTAGAGAGAATGACCTGCACGACTTTCCGGGCGCAAAAGAACATTACGAGAAAGTCAAACTGGAATACAGCCGTTCAGAATATGCCGAGGAGGCTGAGCAAAGAGCCAAGAGTATCGGCGATCTCATCCGGCTCACCAACCTGGTGCGGGAGGCACAGGGACAACAGTTGATGGCGGAATCACAATCGAGTCAAGGGCTCTCCGAACTCGAGCTCCTTCTGCTGGAGCATGGCGTGCATCCTGAGTTGCGCTTTATGCAAGAGCAAAAAGAACTGGCACGAGTGGCTCGATCGTCCGTGGATTCGGATGCCTCAGGCCCGAGCAGCGAGGAAATGCTGCAAATCGAACGTCTGAATCAACTGGTGCGCAACAAGCTGCAACTGGCGGAAATCTATCTTTTTCAATTTGGTCAGATCGATTCCGCACTGGCGCAGTATCGCCAGGTTGTCGAGCTCTTTCCAGACCATCCCGCCGCCGCTAAAGCCATTTACTCCACGGCGTATGTTTACGAGAATGAATTCCACAACAAGTTCAAAACGGATTCGTTGCTGTATCTTTTGATCGAGAGATTTCCGGAATCAGAACAGGCACGCGAGGCGCACCGGAAATTGGGACTTCCGGTGACGAAGAGTGATGAGCCAGCCGCTGAACTGTTCCGGCGGGCAGAAACCACCTTGTTCACTCACCGCGATGCAACTCGAGCACTGCAACAGTACAGAAGGGTCATCAGGATGTATCCCGACTCCGATTATGCGCCGAAAGCGTTATATGCCTCGGGTTGGATTCATGAGCAAATCTTATTCGACAATGACAAGGCGGCCGAAATCTATCTGGAGATTCAGAAAAACTATCCGGACTCTGAGTACTTCAATTCCATCAACCAGAAATTACTCGCTCTGGAAAATCTCAACCCTGCGGATGAGGCACGACCTGATGTGACCCCTACCCGGGAACAGCAGCCCACCGAGGTGCTCAGGGAAAAAACACCGGCAAACGGCCCGGATGAGGCGCTGTCAACGCCACAGCTAGAGCCATCCCCGGAGGAGTTGCTGGAAATAAAGAAACGAAAACTGTTGGACAGGCGCGCAGCGAAGCGAAGAGCGCGCGAACCGTCGAAAAAAGACAAGTAGGAGCGCGAGCTGGGAGCGTGAATGAGGAAAGTGTCTCAGTCGGACAGGATTACAAATGCATCGATGACTGTGCAGTGCTTTCTATCGAGAACCTGAGCGGAGATGTTTATTGCATGCGTCTGGCCGGGCGGCACATTGCACACCAGTGCAGCCCCGGACAGTTTGTCAACCTCAAAGTCACCCAGCAATATATTCCTTTCTTGCGAAAACCGTTCAGCGTATGCCGGCGGGACAAAGAAGCCGGTTGGTTTGAAATTCTGTGGAAAATCGTGGGCACAGGGACAGCAGCGATGGCCAGGGCCAAACCCGGCGATACGTTCAATGTCATCGGTCCGTTAGGGCGTGGCTACCGTGAGCCGCAAAATATGACCACCGCAATCCTTGTAGGAGGTGGGCTGGGTATCGCTCCTCTCCTTTTTTTGTGCGAAGAGCTGCGGCGAAACGGCGTGCATGTGGAGGTATTTTTTGGGGCACGTTCAGCCAGCGATCTTGCCATGGTGGACGTTTTCCAGGAGATGGATGTGACGGTGACAATCACCACTGAAGATGGCAGCGCTGGCACACGAGGGGTCATCACCGAGGCGCTGATCGAGCGCCTCAACACGGGATTCGACATAGAGCGCGTTCATCTTTTTAGTTGCGGCCCCACCCGGTTCCTGCAAAGCATGATTCACATTACCGAAACATTTGGCATCGAGGGCCAGATCGCCATCGAGACCATGATGGCCTGCGGATTTGGCATCTGTGTTGGCTGTCCGGTAAGAGCGCGAGAGCCAAAGCCCGGGGAGAAACAGTACAAACTGACATGCATTGAGGGACCGGTTTTCGGTGCCCGCGAGGTGGTGCTCGATGGTTGATCTATCGACGAAGCTCGGACGTCTGTCCCTGAAGAATCCGGTTTTGGTCGCCTCTGGCACGTTTGGATACGGCCGGGAAAGTGAGCCCCTGGTTGACTTGAACGCGTTAGGAGCACTCATCACCAAGTCCGTGAGTCTGGAGCCGCGAGATGGGAATCCGCCGCCGCGGATTTTCGAGCTGCCGGCTGGCATGCTCAACTCTATCGGTCTCGCCAATGTCGGAGTAGAGGCTTTCGTGCGCGAGAAGCTGCCATTCCTGCGCACACTTGACACGACGGTTGTGGTGAACATCGCCGGCCGTACAGCGGATGAATATCTGGCGGTGGTGCGACGACTGGAGGAAGAGCAGGGGATAGATGGCTACGAGCTGAATTTTTCGTGCCCGAATGTGAAAAAGGGCGGGCTCGAATTCAGCCAGGACCCAAGGTTGACCGCCAGCGTGACACAGGCGGTCCGGGACGCGACCGAGCGGCCGCTGATCATCAAACTGACACCCAATGTGACCCGAGTCAGCGACGTTGCTCAGGCAACCGCCGAGAGTGGGGCAGATGCGGTTTCACTCATCAATACGCTGCTCGGCTTTGCTGTCGATGTGAAAACCCGGCGACCGCGGATTCACACCGGAACCGCTGGCTACTCCGGGCTCGCCATCAAGCCTGTTGCCCTGGCCAAGGTCCTCGAGGTCGTGCAACATGTCGACATTCCGGTCATTGGCATCGGCGGCATCATGGGAGTCAACGACGCCCTGGAGTTCCTGATCACCGGTGCGTGCGCCATCCAGGTCGGAACGGCGAACTTTATCGATCCCTGCACGGGCCAAAAGATCGTACAAGGACTCATCGACTATTGTGCCGCGAACAGGATCGGGGCGGTTTCCGAGCTGATCGGTTCTTTGAAGATGTGGTCATAGCAGCAAACTGAAAAAGAAGCCAAGAAATGACCAAACGCGGTCTGTGACCGTGTTTTCACGAAGCCGGTTGTCCTTTTGCTTGACCTGGACTTGCAAAAGACACCGTTACAAACGGTGTCGGATCGGTGCTAGCTGGCGTTTGGTAACGCGAGGCGCGGGCTCATGTATTGACAAAAACAGGAGGGAGGATTCCAGTGGCTGCTTTAGAAACGCTTGGCGTCAGAACCCTCATCACCGTCCTTTTCGGTCCGTTGATTCTGGTCGCAGCGTGGTTGGGAGGTGCGTTTTTCCTGGCGGTCGTGGCCGTGATCGTCATTCTGGCGATGCACGAGTTTTACAGCATGGGCAGGCAGAAGGGCACACATCCCGCCACGTTTCTGGGGATAGCCAGCGGCGCTGCCCTGTCTCTTTTGCTTTTTCTGGATCATCTCACCCATATCTGGCTTTTGCTCATCGGCGCATTTCTCCTGATCGTGACCGTGGAGCTCTTCCGCAACCGGGACGCTCCGATGCTTAATGTTGCCGTGACGCTCATGGGGTTGTTTTACATTGCGCTTCCCTTCGGCTTTTTGATTCTGATCCGGGAGCTCCCGGGCCACATGGGCCGGAGCGCTAGTTTAGGTGGTGAACTGGTCATTTTGATTTTTCTGGCGATCTGGATTTGCGACTCTGCCGCTTATATTTTGGGCGCGCGTTTTGGCAAACACAAGCTTTTCACGCGCGTGAGTCCGAACAAAACCATCGAGGGAACACTCTTCGGGTTTGTTTTCGCGCTCGTGACCGCGTATGTCAGTCATGTGACCTTCCTGGGAGCGCTCGGTCTCGGAGAGACGCTGGTGATCGGGGCCATTTGCGGTAGTGTTGGGCAGGTGAGTGACTTGATCGAATCCCTTTTCAAGCGTGACGCCGGGGTCAAAGATTCTTCAAGTCTGATTCCGGGCCACGGGGGCGTGTTGGACCGCTTTGACAGTGAAATTCTGGTGGCGCCGGTCGTCTACCTGTATCTTCGCTTTCTGGTGGTTTGAAATTAGAGCAGGATTTTGCCGTCCTCGATGATCCGTCTGCCATCGATGGTCAGAGTGGGGTTTGTAACCATGCCCTTGATGGCGTGCACGATTCTTCCCTGAACGCCAGTCACCTGGTCTTGCCCGAGGGAAAGGTAGATTGCCCCCAGACACTTCTCATCTTCCTGGGCCGAGTTTCCGAATTTGACCCGGGCGTTGGTGCCAACGCCTAGCTCGCAAATTCTGCGGCCATTTTTGCCGAATTTGCGAATATCCTTGCGCAACATCTCGGCCTCTCTCTGGCCCTTTATTTGTGTGATGTAGCCTTTGGTCACGTTGAGAAGAACAGGCCGATGAAGTTTTCGCTTCATGCCGGCGATGCGATCGAGGGTCACCCGACCCTCGATGTTTCGGTTCAACATCATGGAAGCTTTGCCGGCTGGCAGGGAGGAAAGCTCGCCAGCGCTGCGGGCAAAGCCAGTCTCGGCGATACCCATGATTCTGGCGATGGCTATTTTCGCCTCTGTGCCGCTGGGCGAAGTGAGCTCGATTGTCTTGCCAATGGAAAAGAGATCCGCAAGCTTGCGGCTCAGGTTAGACGCCAGGTTCAGGTTTGTTTCGAAGGTGCGCTCTATCATGGCCAGCGAGGCATGTTGCAGCACGATCACGCGTGAGCCATTCTGTCGTGCCTGATCGAACAATTGCTCGCCGAGATGGGTTGGTGTGAGGATAACACAGGCGTCCGCATGTTTCAGCGAGGTCGTGATGCTTGCTGACAGCTCATGGCAGTTCGTATTCTTATTGGCGTAATGTATCGAAATCAGGTTTTTGGTAATCCGCCTGGCCGTGTTCCAGATAGCCGCCGCGATCTCAGAAAGGTTCTCGTGGGAGACAATGACAAAATGCTCCCCGCGCTGCAGATTCAAACATTCTCTGAGGATCGTTCGAACTGATTTTTGCAGCGTCATCATTTGAGGATCTCTTAGCCTGGATGGTTCCTAGAAGTTTAGCCGAAAAGTTCGGGCATATCGGCATGCGCCGGGGTCTGTAACAGACCCACGATCTGGGCTTGCCGATCATACCTCAGGCAAAAGAATGAGTCGCACATCAATCTATGGTGAACAACCCTCTGCTGTTCGCTTCGCGCTTCCTTCGAAATCCTCCAACGAGGCTGGGCATTTTCGCGTGCAGCGAATGGTCAGGGGGCTGTAATCCAGATTAGGAACGTAAAGCAACATAGGCGAATACTTTGGCATCCGTTAAGATATTATCTATCTTGACATATTCATTGGGTTCGTGCAAGGTCTCGTCTTGTGTTGCCCAGACGACGGCGGGAAACCCGGCTTGTCGAAAAAACGCCGCCACCGTGCCGCCGCCGATTCCCATCGGTTTCGAGCCAATTCCCTTGATCTCCTGAATCCCGGCCTGAATTGCTTTGACCACAGGCGCGTCAACGGAGGTCGGCGGTGGCGCCTCCAGCAACTGCTCTAAACTGACCTCCACTTTGACCTGGTGGCTTTGTTCTACCTCCCGGCAGATTTTCTTGACACTTTCCTCCAGACTCGCCACCTGATATTCAGGCAAAATCCGGCAGTCGAAGCAAAAAATGTCCTCACCAGGAATCGTGTTGATGTTGGGAACATTCGCTTCCTTCCTGGTGGGCTCAAAGGTGCTGATGGGAGGGTCGAATACAGGATTGACGGCGTCATAGATTTCATAGAGCTGGTTGAGTTTGACAACGAGCGCCGCACCAGCCTTGAACGCATTGATGCCCAGCTCAGGGGTCGAGCCATGCGTTTGCTTGCCCAGGACTGTGAACTTGAACCACAGGATGCTCTTTTCCGCCACTTCGACCAGGGTGCCATCCGCATTGCCGGCATCAGGGATGATGATCAGGTCGTCGTGTGAAAACAGATCCTTGTGCTGCTGCAGAAGAAATTGTATCCCGTACTTGCTGCCGGTTTCCTCATCGGCGACCAGCAGCAGCCCCACATCGCAAGCCGGCGCAAACCCCTCGTCGCGAAAGGCCTTCGACGCCAACAGGGAGGAGACGATACCTTGCTGATTGTCCTCTGTCCCACGACCGTAGATCTTTCCGTCTTCGACGCGTACAGTCCACGGGTCGCTGCTCCATTTGGACAGGTCCCCGGGGGGGACCACATCCATGTGCGACATGAGCCAGAGAGTCCTGGCCTGGCTTCTCCCTTTTAGCCTGGCGACGATATTAGGCCGCGTGCCAGAGGACACGCGCTCATCAGGAGCATTGTAGAGGTCGATTTCATCACAATGCAGCTCGTTTTGCAGGTAGGCACGCAAAACCCGGGCCTTCTCATGTTCACCCTCCCCGCCATTCTCCGGCGCCAGGGCCGGAATGGCGGTGAGGGTTCTCTGGATGTTGACCGCCTCCTCCACGTAGGAGTCGATACGGTCGCAGAGTTTGTGCAGGGCTGTTTTATCCAACTCGCTCATCAGGTGGCTGCTAATTCATTCATGACATCCAGATAATTGTTTTGCTTCTTTCAAGCGTCGCTAAGAAATGGTGCAGCCTGTCGAAAACCGGGTCGACTTTGTTGCCAAATTGTGCCGAAAGCGCTTCACCAATCTCCTTGACGCTGTGTGAGCCGTCGCATCTTTGCCAAACAAAACTTCCGATTTCATCCAACTTTACACGGCGCCTGGGACGCTTCATCTTTGACATGAACCAGCGCCCGATGACATGGTTATCGAATTTCGGAATCAGGAGCACGCACAGGTCCTTGCCAGCGTGCTCCCACTCCCGGTTCCATTTTGGATACCGCATCAAGAATTCCTGGTCTTGCTCGAATTCAGTCATCTAACTTTTGTTCGAAGCATCCATCGGAACTTTGATCAAAGCATAGAACAGGATGGCGAAAACAACCAGACCCAGCCAGGCCGTGCTTCCGGGAGACAAGCTTGCGAGTGTGAACGAGCTCTCTCCAACGTTCAGCGCCAGAACCACAAAGGCCAGAATCACAGCCATGAGCGACTCACCGGCGATGAGGCCGGAGGCCAGCAGCACGCCGGTGTTTTCTGCCCTGGTTTTTTGGGCGGCGGGGAAATTCTTCTGGGCCATGTTCCGATCCATAAACCATTTGATCAGGCCACCGACGAAGATGGCCGCCGTCGAGCTAAAGGGCAAATACATGCCCACCGCAATCAACATGGGCGACGGCGCTTTGATCAGGATCAGTCCGATGGCGAAGAAAATCCCGACGATCACCAACGGCCAGGCCATCTCTCCGCCAACAATCCCCTGTGACATCAAAGCCATCAGCCCGGCCTGCGGGGCCGGGAGCTGAGCGCTGCCGATGACGTAGACTTTGTCCATCACCGCAATGAAGGGCATCAGCACCGCGCCGGCCACGAGCACTCCGATGATTTCGCCCAGCTCCATACGCCACGGCGTTCCACCCAGAATGTGCCCCACTTTCAGATCCTGGAGCATATCCCCCGCGATAGCAGCAGCACAGCAAACCACCCCCGCGACAGCCAAAACCGCGGCCACGCCTTTCGCGCCGGTCACACCGATGGCGACCATCAGAACCGCGGAGATGAGCAGGGTGGACAACGTCAAGCCGCTGATGGGGTTGTTCGAGCTTCCGATGAGCCCGACCAGATAACCGGCGACCGCAGAGAAGAGAAAACCCACGATCAACAAAACCACGGTCAGCAGCAGAGAGCCGAGCAGAGAGCCGCTGAAATAGTTGTACAGTAAATACTGCGGCACGGCCAGGATAGCAATGGCCAACAAGATCTTTTTGAAATCGAGATCGATCTCCAGTCTGGATACCGGCCCGGCATGCGCTTTGATCTTTTGCAAATTCTTGAACGCTTTGCTCATCCCTTCCATCAGAGACGTGCGCAGGTTGTAAAGGGTGTAAAAAGCGGCCACGATCATGGTGCCGACGGCAAGCGGACGAATTTGACGGAACCACACCTCATCACTGATGGCGAGCCAGTCATGGCTTGCCGCAAATTCCTGCAGCGATGGGTCCAGAAAAACCGCCAGCGGGACGAGCAGCAAGTGCCCCACCACCGAACCGGCAAATAAGACTGCCGAGATATTGAATCCAACGATATAGCCGACACCGACCAGCGCAGGAGAAGCAGATGGCGTTTCCAGTTTGATTCCTCCCGAAAAAAGCTTGGAGGTGCCCAGAAACTGAATCTTGGACTGTGCGAAGCTAAAAAAGCGTGCAACCGAGTCCTGAACCAGGTGGATGCCGTTGCTGTTTTTGAACAGTTCGATCAGAGCAGAGAGCCCCATGGCGCCGAAGACGTAGATTGCGCCTGTCGCGCCGCCCTGTCCGGCTTTGACGATTTCGGCCGCGGCCACGCTTTCAGGATAGGGCAGGTTCGCCTCCTCAACCATCGTTTTTCGCAAAAGCACGATGAACATCACGCCGAGCGAGCCGCCGATCAACATGATCATGGCTCCCTCCAGCAGATGGTCCATCAGGTTTTCCCAGACGCCGCTCAAGACGAAGGCGGGGATCGTGAAGATCGCCCCGGCGACCAGTGCCTCACCCACCGAGGCCGTTGTTCGTGCGACGTTTTCTTCGAGAATGGTGCCTTTGAATCCTCTCAACGCTGCCATTGCGACCACCGCAGCCGGAAAGGTTGCGGCAACCGTCAGGCCAGCTTTCATGCCCAGGTATGCGTTGGCAGCGCCTAGTACCACCGCCATCACAACCCCAAGAAAAACTGCTTTGAAGGTAAACTCTTTCAAATCTGAGTCCGCTGGAACAAAAGGTTTGAAATCCGGATTACTCATATCACCTCCGTTGCGAGAAT
Source organism: bacterium (assembly GCA_046757165.1). GTDB lineage: Bacteria > Zhuqueibacterota > Zhuqueibacteria > Oceanimicrobiales > Oceanimicrobiaceae > JBHHXT01. Next base: position 48,603 of record JBHHXT010000008.1, read on the forward strand.
GAATAGGAACAAGTCTTAGACAAAACGCGCAGTAATCTACCCTGTGCGGCTTGCCCCGACTTCTTCCCCGGGATGCAAACGAGATGTCGGCAGTTGCCGCGCTGGGAATTCAAGAGTGGTGAGGCTGAATGGAAATATTCCTCCGATCTGAGGGCCAACTTAAAAGAAATTACTAAAAAAGTCAAGCGAAAAGTTCGGTCGCCGTCAATGAACTGCTTTTTTGTTTGATTTTTCTAAAAACAATTGTATATTCTTAATCTTGAGATCCAACTGGGAGAATCGGCCATTTTACGGGACATGACTCTGGGTCAGTACTATCCCGGGACGTCACCTGTTCATCGCCTTGACCCGCGCAGCAAGCTGGTTGCCTGCCTCACCTTGATGACGTGTCTGTTGCTGACCTCTAAAGCGGGTAGGATGTGCGTCGTGGCTGGAGTGTGTTCGCTGGCTGTGTGTAATTCGAGCATACCGGTCGGAGTTTTCACGAGAAATCTAAGGCCGTTTGCCTGGCTTTTTTTGATCACGTTTTGCATTCATGGTTTGACCACGGATGGAGAAGTTTTGCTTAGCCTGCCATTCGTGACGGTTGCCATCACGAAGGAGGGGCTTTTCAACGCTGGTCTCTACACTGTCCGGCTGCTGCTGCTGATAATCCTGGCAGCGTGGCTTACCTTGACAACAACACCGATCGAGTTGACAGACGGCCTGGAAAGACTCCTGCTCCCGTTGAAGCGATTCAAGTTGCCTGTGCACGAGTTTGTTCTGATGGTCACCTTATCGCTGCGATTCTTACCGATCTTGATCCAGGAAGCTGAGCGCATCAAAAACGCGCAATTGTCGCGTGGCGCCAGCCTGGAGGGCACCCTGATGCACAAGGTACGCAATATCGTTCCGATGGTTGTGCCCCTGTTCCTGTCGGCAATTCGGCGGGCTGATGAGCTGGCGCTGGCGATGGAGGCCCGCCACTACGTCGGTGGCGATGGCAGAACATCCTTCGGCCATCTAAGACTCACGAAGGTTGATTGTGGCGTGCTGTTATTTTCATTTGGTTTTCTCGTTTTCATGGTGCTATGGGCGTAAACTTTCACGTTTTGCGTCTGCCAATTGACATTACTTGATGCATGCGAAATATTAAGCTCGTGCTGGAATATGATGGCAGCAAATACTACGGCTGGCAGTGGCAGCCAAGAGGCCGGACCATTCAGGGCGAGTTGCAACGTTCTTTACAAAAGCTGCTGCAGGAATCTACAAAGGTGATTGCTGCCGGACGTACGGATTCAGGCGTCCATGCACTCGGGCAAGTGGTCAACTTCAAGACCGAGAATACGCTTGACGTTCCGTCTATCCGTCTCGGTATAAACAGTTATTTACCGGGTGATGTCAGGGTTTTGAGTGCGGTGCAGGTTCATGACACATTCCACGCCCGCTTTGATGCGCGCAGCAGAGTGTATCGCTACGTGATCAGCAAGCGTCCGCGGGCCGTAGGACGGCAGTACGCTTGGTACTGCAAGTATCTGCTCGAGGTTGCAGAGATGAAGCGGGCTTCGAGCCATCTGCTCGGCTCACATCGTTTCACAGCGTTCTCTCGCGTGATCGAGGAAGAACCGCACTACTTGTGTGAGGTCTATTCTCTATGCTGGAAGGAAACAAACGACGAGATCGAGATGGAAATCTGCGCGAACAGATTCCTGCATCATATGGTTAGACTCATTGTTGGCACCATGGTTGAAGTTGGCCGCGGCAAATTGACGCCTGGCCGCGTGCAAGAAATCCTTGCGTCGGGAAGCCGCAAGGACGCAGGCAGCGCAGTACCGCCACAGGGATTGTTTTTGGTAAGCGTCAACTATTAACTGGACGTTCTTCTTAACCCAACAACATCGAGAGGAGTTAGCTATGAAGTTCTTCTTGGACACCGCCAACATCGATGAAATCAAGCAAGCTGCCAGCATGGGAATTCTTGATGGCGTCACCACCAATCCAACCCTGGTTGCGCGGGAACGCCGTAAGTTCAAGGATATTTTGCTCGAGATCTGTGAAGTCGTGAATGGGCCGGTGAGCGCTGAGGTGGTCTCGACTGAATTTGAAGGCATGGTGAACGAAGCGCGTGGCCTGGCCGCGTTGCATCCCAATATCTATGTCAAAATCCCGATGACTCGCGAGGGATTGAAAGCAGTCAAAGCGCTCTCAGGAGAGGGGATCAAGACCAATGTCACCCTGTGCTTTAGCCCGAGCCAGGCTCTGATGGCAGCGAAGGCAGGCGCCTCATTCATCAGTCCATTTGTCGGTCGTGTCGATGACATCAGTGGCGTGGGTATGGAGATCGTCGAGGACATTCGCACAATCTACGATAACTATGGCTTCGAGACCGAAATTCTGGCGGCCAGCTTGAGACACCCAACGCACGTGGTAGATGCCGCTTTGATCGGGGCAGATATTGCAACCATGCCGTATAAAGTCTTCGACCAGTTATTCAACCATCCGTTGACTGACATCGGGTTGAAGCGTTTTCTGGATGACTGGGAGAAAGTGAAGGACCGGGTCAGTTAGTCAAAAATCAAGGTGGGACAAATGCGTCAACAAATACTACTCACCGTCGTTACAGCCCTTCTCTTCTTGATTGGCTGTGGTGATGATTCCGATGAGTCACCGGTCAAGGGTCTGGACCTGGCGGCCCTGGGCGCGGAAGCCGTCAACTATCAGCCGTTGCATGACAATGATGAGGATATCTCCAATAGCCGTCGCACCGCCATCACCAACGCGGTTGAGAAGGTCAGTCAGACCGTGTGTGGCATCAATGTGACTCAAATCCGCGAGGCCAGGCGCGGCGTCTATTTTGACGATCCCTTCTTCCGCTTCTTTTTTCCGGAAAGAATCCCGCGGCAAGCCGTAAAGAGTTTAGGCTCAGGTTTCCTGATTTCTCCGGACGGGTTTATTCTCACCAATGAGCATGTTGTGCACAACGCCACCGAAATTGTGGTTTCCCTTTCAGACGGCACGACGGCAAACGCGGAAATGATCGGCTCGGATTATATTACCGATATCGCTCTGATAAGAATCAAAGGGGACCACTACCCCTACATTCGCTTCGGCGATTCCAATGAGGTGATTATCGGAGAATGGGTTATTGCGCTCGGCAATCCATTTGGCTTGTTCGAGATCAACGCCAAACCCACGGTTACAGTTGGTGTGGTCAGCGCGGTCGACCGGGATTTTGGCCGGCAACGCAACGACCGCGTTTATCAGGACATGATCCAGACCGATGCCGCCATCAATCAGGGAAACAGTGGCGGCCCGCTGGTCAACAGCCTCGGCCAGGTCATCGGCATGAACACATTTATCTATACCGGCGGCAACTACAGCAACGGCTCCATTGGTCTGGGGTTTGCCATCCCGAGCAATCGTATCAAGCGGATTCTGGGGGATCTAAAAGAATATGGCGAGGTCAACCGGCGCTGGACGACGGGCCTGGTGGTCGAAGAAATTCCGCCGATGGTGGCGCGCTATTTCGGGCTCAAGTCCACCCATGGCGTGATCGTGACCAGTATCACCCAGGGCAGTCCCGCCGCCCGGGCGGGTCTGGAAGTCGGGGATATCATTGTCGAAGTGAATGGCGAACGCATCAAGAACGAGCACGACATTTGGCGAATCATCGATGATTCCGACCTGCGTGGCGGCGATATGCTCAAATTGAAGGTCGTGCGTGAGCGGAAGGTCTTAGAAATCCTGCTGGAATTAGAGGAGTTGACGAGGTAGGCGTCCTTGGTCTATGGAGCTTTCATCAACCAAAAGGAAGGGTTAGGTGATCGAACGATACTCGCGGCCTGAGATGGCCGGTATTTGGAGCGAGGAAAACAAATTCAGGAAATGGCTGCAGGTTGAACTCCTGGCGTGTGAAGCGATGGCGCAGATCGGAGAAATCCCGGCTGATGCGGTCATCACCATCAAAGCAAAGGCTGACTTCGATAGCGCGCGAGTTCAGGAGATAGAACAGACGGTCAAGCACGACGTTATCGCCTTTCTTACCAACGTTGCCGAGTACGTTGGGCCTGAAAGTCGCTTCATTCACCTGGGGATGACCTCTTCGGACCTGCTGGACACGGCGTTGGCCAGTCTTATGCGGCAAGCAGGCTTGCAGCTTTTGGAGGGCCTGGAGCACCTGAGAGCGCAGTTGGCCCGGCGCGCCGGCGACTTCAAGCACACCCCCTGCATCGGTCGTTCGCACGGCATTCATGCCGAGCCGACCACGTTCGGCTTGAAGCTGGCGGTGTGGTACGATGAAGTCGGCCGTGGCATGAAACGGCTCGAGGGGGCCATCGAAACGATTTCAGTGGGCAAGATTTCGGGGGCGGTGGGCACGTTTGCGCACATCGATCCGCGGGTAGAAGCGTATGTGTGCGAGAAACTCGAGCTGAACCCGGCACCGGTGTCCACGCAAATCATCCAGAGGGACCGGCATGCGGAGTATCTCACCACCCTGGCGCTGCTCGCAAGCTCTCTGGAAAAATTCGCCACCGAGATCCGAAATCTGCAGCGGACTGAGCTGCTTGAAGTTGAGGAATCATTTGCCAAAGGGCAAAAGGGGTCATCGGCCATGCCGCACAAACGCAATCCTGTCGGATGCGAGCAAATCTGCGGTATCGCCCGAGTCCTGAAAGCGAACGCCGCTGCCGCGATGGACAACGTTGCACTATGGCACGAACGGGATATTACGCATTCCTCCGTGGAACGAATCATCATTCCGGACAGTACAATTGCTCTTGACTACATTCTGCACAAATTTACGAACATCGTTGCCACCCTGGTCGTCTATCCTGAAACCATGAAGAAGAACCTGGAGACGACCCGGGGAATCGTGTTTTCGCAAGCTCTGCTGTTGGCCCTGATAAAAAAGGGGATCAGCCGGGAGGAAGCATACAAACATGTTCAAGCTTGCGCCATGCAAGCCTGGGAGCAAGGTGGTAACTTCAAGGACATTGTGAAATCAAGTGGCCAAATCAAGCAATATGTGTCCGATTCGGAGATCGAGAGCTGTTTCAACTTGAACAAAAACTTGCGTCATGTAGATTTCATCTTCGGTAGAGTAGGATTGGGTAATTAACTTTAATTTGTAACGCAAACCATGAGGGTGAACAGAAATTGAAAGAAACCAAGATCAAAAAAAAGAAAAAGTTATATGAGGGCAAAGCCAAGATCATTTATGAAACCGATAATGAAGAATTGTTGATTCAGGAATTCAAGGATGACGCCAGCGCGTTTGATGGGGCAAAGAAAGGCAAGATCAAGGCGAAGGGTGTTGTGAACAACCAGGTGTCTGGCCACATGTTCACTTACCTGGAAAACTACCACATCCCGACACATTTCGTGAGTCAGTATTCCGACAACGCCATGGTTGTCCATCGGCTGGAGATGATTCCTGTCGAGGTCGTGATGCGCAATCTGGCGACGGGGAGTTTGGTGAAGCGGTACGGTGTTGAGGAGGGCAAGGAATTGGACCATCCCATCCTGGAGTTCTATCTCAAAGACGATGCCAAGCATGATCCCATGATCAACGAAGACCACGTGGTTGCATTCGGGCACGCTAACGAGGAGGAAGTCAAGCTCATCAAGCGGTATACCCAGAAGATAAACGCCATCCTGAAATCGTTTTTTTTCCGGCGAAACATGTTGCTCGTGGATTTCAAGCTCGAGTTCGGCCGCAACAAATCTGGCAAGCTCAAGCTCGGCGATGAGATTTCTCCCGATACCTGCCGTTTCTGGGATGCCGAATCGGGTGAAAAGCTGGACAAGGATCGTTTCCGACATGACCTCGGCAATGCCGAAGACGCTTACCAGGAAGTGCTCAAGAGAGTATTCAAATAGATTACGCAGCTCAAGACCAAAAACGGGAGGAGAAACTTGGCTCGAGAGGGACTCGGGATGATCGTCGGGATGGTTCTATTCACCACGATTATGACCATCGGTGCTGTCGCCAATCCGTTGACGCACCTGAAAATCATGGCCGTGATCAGTGTCTTGCTGACGGTTCTGGTGCTCATTTTCTTTCGCGATCCGGGGCGTCAGATTCCGCCGGGCGATGGGAACGTGCTCTCCCCGGCGGACGGCAAGGTGATAGAGATTGTGGACGACCATGATGACGAATTCATGCACGCAGACGTGACACGCATCGGCATCTTTATGAACGTGTTCAATGTCCATGTCAATCGAATTCCGATAGCCGGCAAAGTCAACTATTTTCGCTATCAGAAAGGCTCGTTCATCCAAGCCTACAAAAGCGAAGCCGCTGAGGTCAATGAGCAGACTGTCATCGGCATCGAGAATGGCGAAAGGAAGCTTCTCTTCAAACAAATTGCGGGATTGCTTGCCAGGCGGATCGTTTGCAACGTGCGCCAGGGCAACAAGGTGCAGCCAGGGGAAAGATTCGGGATGATTAAATTTGGTTCAAGAGTTGATATCTTTCTCCCCAAAAATGTCGACATCAGTGTAAGGCTAAACCAAAAGGTTAAAGGCGGAGAAAGTATCATAGGAGTGTTTTCCAATGAAGTATAGCAGAAACATCGTGCCAAGCATTTTCACAATGCTCAATCTGTTTTTCGGTTTCTTCGCAATCGTTAATGCGTTGCAGGGGAAATTCGTCACGGCGTCGTGGCTCATTGTCGCTGCGGCTATCTGGGATGGGTTGGATGGAAAAATCGCCAGGTTTACCCACACCTTTAGCGAGTTTGGAATTCAGTTCGACTCGATCACGGATGTGGTATCATTCGGTGTGGCCCCCTCGATTTTGATCTACAACGTGTTTCTGTACAAGCTTGGCGCGATTGGAGTTATTTTGAGTTTTCTTCCGCTCCTGTTCGGAGCCATTCGGCTGGCCCGATTCAATGTCACCCTCGACGGCTTCGACAAGGAAAATTTTACCGGCCTGCCGATCCCGGCGATGGCGGTCACGCTGGCGTCGTACGTGATTTTCAACTATGACCTGTGGGAGGGCTTGAAGTTCGCTCTCTTGCTGATCCCGCTCGTGCTTTTTCTTTGCTACCTGATGGTGAGCCACGTCGAATACGAGATGATGCCGAGGTTCACGTTTCGCGGCAACAAGCACAACTCGATTATTCTGGTGCTGCTCCTTTTGGCTCTGGCTGTCGGAGTCACCTTTCGAGAAAAAGCCACCTTCCCCCTTGCATTTGGCTTCATTTTGTATTACTTTTTCCGGTCGGTGATGTCGAGCCACAAACATGACGAGGAGGAGGAGGTGCTGGATATCTCCTTGCCAGATTGAGTCGCCTGGACGGAAGAAGTGCCACCATGCCTGTCGTCACCAGTAACCAGACATCGAGCCGCATGATAATTGCAAAGATTCATGTCACGCTCAAAAACGGCATCCTGGACCCGCAGGGAAAGACCGTTCACCATGCTCTGGAGAACCTTGGCATCGTGGACATCGCCGAAGTGCGGGTGGGAAAATTGATCACGCTGCGCTTTGACGAGGTGACAGAAAAAGAAGCGGAGCGGTTGAGCCATACGGCCTGCAAAAAGCTCCTGGCAAATCCTGTTATCGAAGATTATCGCATCGAGTTGATGTCCGACGACGGAGCCTCCTGAGATGAAATTTGGCATCGTTGTTTTTCCGGGGTCAAACTGCGATCACGACTGTTACTATGCGCTCAAGCACACCTTCAGGCAGGATGTCGAGTTTGTGTGGCACAAAGATCCCGGCCTCAGGCAGTTCGATGTCGTGCTCTTGCCTGGCGGCTTTTCTTACGGAGACTATCTCCGAACCGGCGCCATCGCCCGCTTTTCCCCTGTGATGAACGCGGTCATCGACTTCGCCAACCGTTCTGGCGTCGTTTTGGGAATTTGTAACGGCTTTCAAATCCTGTGTGAGGCCGGGCTGTTGCCGGGGGTTTTGATGCGCAACCAAAGCCTGAGGTTCGTATGTAAGTATGTGAACTTGCGCGTGGAGAATGCCGCCACCCCCTTTACCAATCTCTGTCACCCAGGCGAGATCTTGAGCATCCCGGTGGCCCATGCGGAGGGGTTGTTTTACGCTGACGATGAGACCTTGAGCACATTGACTGAGAACAATCAGGTGCTCTTCAGATACAGCGATGAGAACGGCGAGCTAACGGACTCTGCCAACCCCAATGGCTCGCTGCAAAACATCGCCGGCATCATGAACCGACAGGGCAATGTCATGGGCATGATGCCTCACCCGGACCGGAGTTTTGAGTCGATCTTGAACTCGGCCGACGGAGCGAAGATTTTCGCCTCGGTGATCGCCTCGCTCAAATAAGGAAAAGGGACGGCTGGATGGCAAAAAAGTCTATGGGACGTGTAATCTTGTTCATTGTTATGGGCGTCATGATTGGATCACTGCTGGGTCAGTTGCTCGGATTGGTTTTGCCAGATGGGGTCGTGAAGGAATTCTTCCTCAAGCACACCACTCTGGAGGTCGGCCCTGCTCCGATTAACGTGGGACTTTTTTCATTCACATTCGGTTTCAAGATCATCTTGAACATTGTTGGTTTGATTGGCATTATCGTGGCGATTTATCTCTTGCGATGGTACTGACCTTGTCCCCTAGAGAGAAAGCGGCGCAATTGCCTAATTTCACTTCGTTAAGTTATTGTAGGAGGTGATTCAATGGGTTCCATTGGCATGACGGAGTTGATCTTCATTTTCCTGGTTGTTCTCATGCTCTTTGGATCGAAGCGGCTTCCAGAACTGGCCCGGGGGTTGGGCAAAGGGCTTCGGGAATTCAAACGCGCAGCGAACGAGCTTAAGCGCGAATTAGACGTGCAACCTATCAAACGGGATTTCGAGAACGAAATCAAAGGCAATCTGGATGAGATTAAGCGGGACTTGAGCGAGACGATCCATTCTGAGCCAAAACAGGTAGGTAGCAAGTCTTCAGACGGTAAGAATTAAAGGAGAAGCACATGGGATTAGGTCATTGGGAGCTATTGCTCGTCATCTTTGTTGTTCTGTTGCTGTTCGGCGGCAAGAAATTTCCGGAGCTGGCGAAGGGCTTGGGTAAGGGATTGCGTGAGTTCAAGAAATCCGTCAAAGAACCGGATAACTCTGACCGAGCGCAAGTTGAATCTGCGGCAAAGAAGGACGAATCGGTCAACGACTAGCACTTCGGTGCAAGACTCGAGTATGATGATCGAGCAGCGATCCGACACGGTCTCTGATCGTTTGAGGCCGGGTTGCTGGACAGCCCACCAAAACACAGTCAGAGACTGTGTTGGACCCTGTTCGTAGTGTAAATAAACCTGCTAATGCGGCGACCATCTCTATCATGCACCTGGCGGATTCCTGGTGCGTGAAACCGTGCAAACGAATCTGCGTCATCGTTTTCCTGGGAGGAAAAGCAGATCGACATCTCGAACATAAACCAGGCCAAAGATGCCTTGATTCGAGGCGAGTGCACCTGTGTTGAGCTGGTGCAGAACTATTTGCAGCGCATAAATGAAGGCCGTGACTTGAACGCCTTCATTTTTGTTTTAGAGCAGCGCGCCCTGGAAAAAGCCAGGCAGGTTGACGAGAAGCTGGAAAATGGGTTCGCGGGCAAGCTGGCGGGCGTGGTCCTGGCGGTGAAGGACATTCTTGTGATCAAGGACGAACGCGTGACCTGCGGCTCACGCATGCTGGAGAACTTCACTTCGCCCTACGATGCCACCGTCATCCGCCGGCTCGAAGCCGAGGATGCCGTCATCATCGGCAAAACCAATCTGGACGAATTCGCCATGGGAAGTTCAAACGAGAACTCCTATTTTGGCGCCGTCAAGAACCCGCTTAACGAGTGCAGGGTTCCCGGTGGTTCTTCCGGCGGGTCGTGCGTGGCAGTGGCGGCTGACATGGCTCTGGCCTCGCTTGGCACCGACACGGGCGGCTCCATCCGGCAGCCGGCCGCTTTTTGCGGGGTGGTGGGAGCCAAACCTACCTACGGCCGTGTGTCGCGATACGGCCTGGTGGCCTTTGCGTCATCTTTTGACCAGATCGGCCCTATCACCAAAAATGTGCAGGACGCGGCGCTTCTACTGGAAGTCATGGCCGGCATGGACCAAAAGGACTCTACCTCGGCGCCTGTAGAGGTGCCACCGTTTTCCAAAGCGACAGGTCAGGACGTCCGCGGCCTGAAAATCGGTCTTCCCAAAGAGTATTTCGCCGGGGGATTGCAGCCAGACGTGCGACAGCGTCTTGAGCAGACCATTGCCATGCTGAAGGAAAACGGCGCTGAGTTTCTGGACGTGTCTCTACCGCACACCGATTATGCTATCGCCGCGTATTACGTCATGACCTCTGCCGAAGCTTCGTCCAACCTGGCGCGCTACGATGGCGCACGCTACGGCTATCGTGCCCAGGGCGCAACCTCTTTGGAAGAAATGTATGTCAAGAGTCGCAGCCAGGGATTTGGCGCGGAAGTGAAACGGCGAATCATGCTCGGTACCTACGTTCTTTCCTCAGGCTACTACGAAGCCTACTATCGCAAAGCCCAGAAAGTGCGCACATTGATCAGACGGGATTTTGAGCACGTCTTTGCGCAGTGCGACTGTCTCCTGACGCCCACGTCACCGACCACTGCCTTCAACCTGGCGGAAAAGGTCGATGACCCGCTGACCATGTACCTTTCCGATGTGTATACGGTTTCCGTCAATCTCGCCGGGCTGCCCGCGATATCCGTCCCGTGTGGCACAGATCGCCAGGGGCTTCCCGTCGGGGTTCAGGTCATCGGCAAGCCATTTGATGAGGAGATGGTTTTTCGGGTCGGCGATTTTGTCGAAAGAAAAGCAACAGACACCTGATATCAGAGCTCGATGAACTACGAAGCTGTTATTGGACTCGAAGTCCACGCACAACTTCTGACCCGCTCCAAGATATTTTCCGCCAGCAGTGCGGCCTTTGGCGGTGAGCCAAATTCCAGGGTCGACCCGGTGTGTTTGGGCCTCCCTGGTGCGCTGCCGGTTCTGAACAAGCGGGCCGTGGAGTTTGCCATGCGGATGGGTCTGGCGACGCATTGCCGGATCGCGCCGGTTTCGGTCTTCGCCCGCAAAAACTACTTTTACCCGGACTTGCCCAGGGGGTACCAGATCTCGCAGTTCGAGGAACCTCTGTGTGAAAACGGCTTCGTTGAAATTGAATGGCCAGGCAAGGTGAAAAGAATTGGCATCACCCGCATTCACCTGGAGGAAGATGCCGGCAAATCTGTCCACCATGAGGCGTTTGTCGACCAGAACGAGACCTTGGTGGATGTCAACCGCTGCGGCGTGCCCTTGATCGAGATCGTGAGCGAGCCTGACATCCGGTCGCCAAAGGAGGCGTATCTCTATTTGACCCGTCTAAAACAAATCGTGCAGTACCTCGAGATTTGTGATGGCAACATGGAGGAAGGCAGTCTCCGCTGCGATGCCAACATTTCCGTGCGTCCCGCTGGCCAGGAGTTACTGGGGGTCAAAACTGAGCTGAAGAACATGAATTCTTTTCGCGGCGTTGAAAAAGCGCTCGAATTTGAAATCACCCGGCAGATGAAAATTCTTGCCGGTAGGGGAGAGGTGGTTCAGCAAACGCTGCTCTGGAATGCCGACAGAAACGAGGCAGTGGTCATGCGAAGCAAGGAGGACTCACATGATTACCGCTATTTCCCGGACCCGGACCTGGTTCCGCTCGAAATCCATCGCGAATGGGTCGAGGAGGTGCGCAGGTCGTTGCCGGAATTGCCAGCCGCCCGCAAAGCCCGCTTGATGACCCAGTACGGAATTCCGGAATACGATGCCGAGGTCCTGACCAGCGCCAGGGAGCTGGCCGACTACTACGAGCAGGTGGTGGCCTCGAGCGGCGGCGACGGCAAGGTCGCCAGCAATTGGGTGATGGGGGAAGTCTTGCGTGCGCTCAAAGAAAAGGAGCAGACCATCCGAGATTTTGCTATCTCGGCAGAGAGTCTGGGAGCACTGATCAAATTGACAGTTGCCGGCACCATCAATCTGAAAACTGCCAAGACGGTATTCGCTGAAATGTTAGAGACTGGAAGGAGCGCACAGGAAATCGTGACGCAAAAAGGCCTGGGGCAGATCTCGGACGCGGACGAGCTCACGCAGCAGGTTCGCCGCGTCCTACGGGACAATCCCACCGAGGTCGAAAAGTACCGGGCAGGCAAGAAACAGGTCATGGGCTTCCTGGTTGGGCAGGTCATGCGAGCGACTGGCGGCAAGGCCAATCCGAAACTTGTCAACGAAATCCTGCAACGGGAAATTGCTCAATCTCAACAAAATCATTGATTTTCACATACCGCTTTCTATATTATGATGTTCTGTCCCATCTTGAACCAATCCATCACTTAACCTCTTTTAAGAAAGGAGGGAGTCATGAAGAGAATTCTAG
>JBHHXT010000009.1:0-58204 GCA_046757165.1 bacterium
ACAAGCTGAAGCTTGAACACCGGCCGCCCCCCGCAACCTTGCGAAGGTTTCAAACCTTCGCAAGGTTCTTGATGGCACAGGAGGAAAAGAGCGAAAAAAAGATCTTGTCGAATCAAACAACTCCTGAGCCTTGAGAAACCCACTAACCAAGGAGAGTTCCAACTGCGATGAGAGCAGGACGCGTCAGTACTTCTCTTATGGCTAAAAGGGAGACTGTGAATTTGAGATTATCCAGAATTCAGTCAAGTTCACAGATCTCTTGTGCGCCTTGCGAATCACGAAGGTGGTGGCCGAGTTGCGGCGCCGGCAGGTTTGTTGCGGGTTGAGAGCAAAATCGCAATCAGGGATAGCGATGCATTCATCCATCGCTTGTCCTATCATGTCACGATTCTGGGCAAAGTGGTTGACTATGCCGCACCTCCTGTAGATTGAAGCTGAAGGCAGATCCTGCGCCTGCTACAGTTAGGCGCGGGATTTCTTTGTTAATCCGAAAATTCAAAATAATAGAAATAGTGGTCCTACACAGTCTGCGACTGTGTATACCTCCCGGATTTGACTCTGAATGGCTTACCATCGTAGTGCATAGTTAACAGGAAATGACCAACTGCATTCCTTTCAAGCTGAATTTTGTGAAATCCTTGTTTTGTCAAAAAGCTATCAAACACCAGAGTCTCGATATGCCAAATGAAAAAGTTATCCACATATCCACAAAGAAAAAGAAATCTACTACTACTAACTGTCAACCTTTTCTAGGACGGGACAGTTTTTTCGATTTTAGAGTTTTGGATTTCGAATTTCCGGCTTGTCCGGCTTAGTCCCTGAGTTGTAAAGCCTTGACGTTTTTTGGCAAGACTTTACAACTCAGGGCTGCTGATGACGCTATTATGTAAGTTACAGCGATAATTTTTTTCTAAACTTTTCCTACTAACAAAAAAGTAACTTTTATGAATAGTGTAGAATACAAAACAACGCTTGACTTGTTTTTGGATGCTCTGGGAGGGAAATGGAAGCTTCTTCGGTGTTCACGCTTTAGCGTGCTATCATTACGCAACTTACAGTCGAAGGATAAAAACCGGACTTTGCGCTGCCAAATAGCTCTTCGCGCTCGAGAGACGTTCACGCCAGGCGTGGTTTTGGATCATCGCAACCGGACGGCCCAACCGCCCCACAAGCTGAAGCTTGAACACCGGCCACCCTCCCCCGCAACCTTGCAAGGATGAAAACCGGGCTCTGCTCTGTCAAATGGTTCTTCACACTTGAGAGATGTTTCACGAGAGACGTGGTTTTGGATCTGAGTAAACTGGGTGGCCCAACCGCCCCACAAGCTGAAGCTTGAACACCGGCCACCCTCCCCCGCAACCTTGCAAGGATGAAAACCGGGCTCTGCTCTGTCAAATGGTTCTTCACACTTGAGAGATGTTTCACGAGAGACGTGGTTTTGGATCTGAGTAAACTGGGTGGCCCCACCGCCCCGCAAGCTGAAGCTTGAACACCGGCCGGCCACCCCAGTAGCCTTGCGAAGGTTCGAATCTTCGCAAGGTTTGGGATCAGTTCGGTGTTCACGCTTTAGCGTGCTATCGAAAGGCCACTTACCGCCTGAAGACTGAACTCCGAATTTTACCGTTTGAAGAATCCACGGTTCCGAAAACGCCCACGAGCAACTCACATCCCGCTCCTCATCTCCATTGGCTGCGCAATCAACCAAAGGCTGAACACCGAGAACAGAACCATCAAACCAATCATGGGAATTTGACTTTTCATGGCCGCTCTGCGGGTTTTGAAAATGCGGCTGGCGTGCTGATGCGCGATCAGAATGCCAAAGACGTGACCAACGATGACCAGGCCGGCCTGCAGGTACCAGACCGTTTGTAACGACAGCAGCGGCTCGGGCTGCCAGGCGGCCGTGTCGAACAGATTCCACCCGTAACCAAAAGGATCGGAGACCAGCGCCACCAGCTTCTGACTCTCCATAAAAAAGTGCTCAATATTGTGCGCGATGTGGTAGAACAGAGCGATAGGAATCAGCGCATAAGCGTACTTGACAAACAAATGGCCGACTTTCTGGAGTCCCTCCCCGGCCAGAAATCCCGACACCCGGACGCAGAGCGCGTAGATGAGAACCGGCAAGAGCAGGCAAATCGCCATCCCGATCGAGAAGGCTGCGATTTGGCTGACGGACAGCTCGATTTGCAGGGTGTGCACGATGCGCTTCCAGGTCGGCGTCATGGTCAGGCCGTGGAAGGCCGTGAGGGCAAACAAGATGAGCGCCAGGTACGCTTCATCTTTGCGCGGTTTCGGCGTGTCCGCCAGGTCGGCGGCAAAGGGGCGCAGGTTGAAGGCGACGTTGTCATGGGGACAGGTGCGGAAACACTCGGCGCACATGATGCAGTAGGTGTTGGTCGTCATGGTCTTCAGGCACTGGCCCGTCGGTGAGCACGCCGTTGCTTGGGATGGCCGGGATTAGCAAGGGGCGCCGGTGGCCAGTGAAATTTATGTGTCCCCGCTCGTCACAAAAGACTTTACAATAATCCGGAAAATGCTTTTATTGAGATAGGGAGATAGCAAATGCCAACCGTGCTGAGAATCGGTTCTTTTCGCTTCCATTTCTATTCAGACGAGGGAAGTGAACCACCCCACATCCATGTTGCCACGCCTGAAGGGGAGTGCAAGTTTTGGCTTGACCCGATTCGTCTTGCACGCAACCGCAGCGTTGCTGCGCATGTCGTCCGAGCTATTGAAAGACTCGTGTTTGAACACCAAGAGTTATTATTGGAGAAATACAATGAGTACCAGAGAAGCGAGGATTGATGTAGCGGCCGAACCAGCCGCGCTTAACGCCTGGGCAAAAAAAAGAACCGTCTTCGTCGAGCTTACCGACGGGCGCATTATTGGATTCCCGGCCGACCGGTTTAGAATCTTGAAGCAGGCTACAGATGAGCAGCTAAAGAAAGTGGAGCTTCGACTGAACGGATATGCGTTGCGATGGGATGACCTCGACGAGGATATTACCGTGCCAGGAATCGTCGCAGGCAATTTTCAGTTACCGCTTTCAAGCGTAGAAAACGAGGCGAAGGAAACCCACTGAAATAACAAATCGACGGCGGCCACTGACTGCGGCCCAACCATTTTTTCCGACTCCATGGGAATTTCGTCTCTCAAGTTTACATCCAAAGCATCCACAATGTCAAATATTTTTCCGCAAAGGTAACACTTACAGCTCTACGCAGTGCTGGTGCACGGCGACAGCACCCTTGTGCTTTAGTTAGCTCCTCTCGGAAGCGTGCCGACCAGCAACTCACATCCCGCTCCTCATCTCCATTGGCTGCGCAATCAACCAAAGGCTGAACACCGAGAACAGAACCATCAAACCAATCATGGGAATTTGACTTTTCATGGCCGCTCTGCGGGTTTTGAAAATGCGGCTGGCGTGCTGATGCGCGATCAGAATGCCAAAGACGTGACCAACGATGACCAGGCCGGCCTGCAGGTACCAGACCGTTTGTAACGACAGCAGCGGCTCGGGCTGCCAGGCGGCCGTGTCGAACAGATTCCACCCGTAACCAAAAGGATCGGAGACCAGCGCCACCAGCTTCTGACTCTCCATAAAAAAGTGCTCAATATTGTGCGCGATGTGGTAGAACAGAGCGATAGGAATCAGCGCATAAGCGTACTTGACAAACAAATGGCCGACTTTCTGGAGTCCCTCCCCGGCCAGAAATCCCGACACCCGGACGCAGAGCGCGTAGATGAGAACCGGCAAGAGCAGGCAAATCGCCATCCCGATCGAGAAGGCTGCGATTTGGCTGACGGACAGCTCGATTTGCAGGGTGTGCACGATGCGCTTCCAGGTCGGCGTCATGGTCAGGCCGTGGAAGGCCGTGAGGGCAAACAAGATGAGCGCCAGGTACGCTTCATCTTTGCGCGGTTTCGGCGTGTCCGCCAGGTCGGCGGCAAAGGGGCGCAGGTTGAAGGCGACGTTGTCATGGGGACAGGTGCGGAAACACTCGGCGCACATGATGCAGTAGGTGTTGGTCGTCATGGTCTTCAGGCACTGGCCCGTCGGGCACGGATAACCTGTGCCATTGCCGGTCAAGCAATCGAGGGTTTTGCACCTGCGGCAAACGTCCGCATCTTTGCTGCGAATCTCGACCGGCGAAAACATGGCGTACAGGCCGCTCACCCGGCCGATCAGGCAGCCGTACCGGCAAAAGGATTTCTTCTCGAACAGCAGGCCCGGGACAAAGACGAGACCGAACATGATGAGTCCCAGCGTGGCGGTCGCCTCCGGGCTGAGGGTGATGTGGTAGCCCAGCTCCAGCCACGTCAGCAAGACGAACAGGAGGATCGCCAGGGTGATATTCCTGAGCCAGCGCGGCCACTTCCAGCCCAGGTTGATGCCCTCTTTCTGAACCTTGACGAAAGAGAGTCGCGTCAGCCAGTTGGTGAGCGCATCCCAGGGACAGGCGTAGCACCACATCTTGCCGAAAAACAGAATGACGAAAATAAGGCCGATCCACCAGATGTTCCAGGTGAGCGTGGGCGCGATGTTTTTGCCCGGGTGTTGGTGGCCGTAGAAGCCGGCGAAAAGAATGACCAGGAACAGGAAGACCACAAAGAGCTGAAAAGCGGCCTGAATCCCTCTCGACTTAAAGAAGGCTTTGACGGCGCGGATTCGGCTCAGCTCGAACGTCTTGCCGGTTAGATCCCTGGTCTCTTTGCGCTGGAAGAATTCGAGCGCGGCGACCGAAAAGAGCATGACAAACACGATGGACGAATAGTACAACCACTCAGGGATCCCTGCCATGCTCATGCCACTCAAACTGAAGTTCATAGGCTTTTCACATCCCGGACTGGTTTATTCCCGGCGGGCGGAAGGTGGGCAGAATATTCAAGTTCTTGCCGGCAGCACTCTTATGGCATTCCCGGGTGCCGGACAGAAAAACTCACAGATGCCGCAGCCTGTGCATGCCTCTTCGCACACCCTCGGTTTGTTATTCTCCATCACGATCGCCTGGCCTTTGCGCGGACAGCGGTCGTAGCAGTAGTCGCACCTGTCCGCCTGGCTGTTCCAGGCGAAGCATTTGTTTTGAATCACATGGGCTGTGCCCAACTTGATTTTCTCCACCGGCTGCAGGGCGCCTTCAGTACACGCCAGGATGCAGGGCGTGTCCGGGCACAAATAGCAGGGCGCTTTGTCGGGCACGAGGGTTGGCGTGTCCACCCCGGCGCCGCACCTGGCTCCGGCCCGGACCAGGGCGTTGTGCGGGCACGCCTCGATACAAAGGTCACAGCGGGTACATGTTGCCAGAAAGGACAGCTCATCGATGGCGCCGGGCGGGCGTAAAAGCGGCACAACCATTTTGGCGGCACGCGCCTCGACCTGGTCGTCCAGGACCCGGGCGGTGAACTCGAGGAACGATCTCAAACCACCGCGCAGGAATTCGGAGCGGGTCATGGGTTCATTTTGCTTCATATCGATCTCTCAAACTTCATTTGCCGCTTCTGAAACCGCCCGTTGTCTTTTCTTCGTCAATCCGACGCTGACAAAAATCAACAGAAAAACGGCGCCGAAAAAGACCGGAATCAGATTGAAGTTTGTCTTTCCGATGACGACAGGAAAAGGTATTTTCTCGATAAAATCTGGTCGTGGCTCGAAGGTCACGTTGACGTAGTACTTTTCTGCGGCGGGAAATTCGGTGCTCATCTTGTACTCGTTGTATTCCGAGGTGACTTTTCGCGAAGGCAGGATTTGCTGCTCCCCCCCCAGGAAGGTCTCCTGACTGACCGACATCTCGATGGGGCGGGTGTACACCTCGCCGGTTTGCTTGTGCCTGATGTACGTCTTGATGCGCACGGTCTGCCCCGGCAGCGGATTGCCGGGAAAAATAGAAAAGGTCACGAGGTACCCTTCCGCATCTGCTTCGACAACCAGGGTCGGGATTTGCGGGTAATCTTTCGAGTACAGGTAGTGCGGCAGGCCCAGTTGATGGTGGGAAAACCCGTTGGTCGTCAGCAGCAACAAAAGCCAGGCCACGGCGATGATCTCGTTTATTGGTTTCATCATTTCTTACGCCCTTGTTGCGTTTCCCCGGAAATGCGACCCACAAGGGGTCTGGGCTACAAAATCAAATTCCTGGAAAAAAGAACCCATAAAAAGCAACGATTGAGCTTCGCTCAGTCATTTGTTGTCATTTGCCCCGCGGGGCGTCATTTGGTCCTTGCTTGCTCAATGACGCCCGCAGGGCAAATGACGGCGCGAAGCGCTAATGACTTTTTTCGCAGCGAAGTCTGCAAAACAAATTAGACAGACTACATGGGCATGGCCTCTATAGCTCCTGACTTCCCGTAAGTATAGCTGAGCGCCCCCGGCTGACAGACCGAGATACACAAGCCACACTGGTCACATTCGGCCGTAAGCTCGCGCGTCATCGGTTTCAAGTCATAGGGACAAACCGGCACACAGTCACCGCACTGGTCACAGAGGGGCTCATTTCGTCTGATCCTCAGCAATCGAAACCGGGAAAGCGCGGCGTAAACCGCGCCGCCCGGGCAAACATAGCGGCACCACCACCGCCTCGACAGGATCAGCTCCACAAAGCAGATCACCGCGATGAGCAGCAAGCCGTGGCTGAAAAAGCCGTCGTAAATCTTGTACAAGATCTCCCGGCTGATGACCGCCGGCGGATAGATGAGCGCCAGGAGTGGCCTGCCACTGACGAACGCCGCCCCCAGGCCGAGCAGCAGAACAACTGTTTTGGTGGAGGGCTTGAACCTGACATCTCGCGTATTGTACCCCACCCGCTCCAGCAGCCTGCGCAGTTTGTCGTTGATTTCGAGCACCAGGTTCATCGGACAAATCCAGCCACAGTAGACCCGGCCCAGAACCAGCGTGACACTGACCGGGATCACGGCAGAAAGCAGCATCGGCAGATAGAAATACAGGGCGATGGTGGTCGATTCCAGCACCGCCAGGGGATCGCTGATCTTGACACCCAGGATATCGATGCTCCACACCGACCCTTTGACCTTGTGAGTGGCTTCGACGACACGGCTACGTTCCTCGCCGGTGAACACCCCATGTATCAAGGAGAGTTCTCGCGCCTGTGTGATGGCAGAGTCGTCTTTTTGCTCGATCTTGATGCCGTAATAGTTGACGAGCGGGATGAGAAGCAGAAGAAGGAAAACCCCAATTTGACCTGTCCGTCGTATGATTTGCATTCTGATTCCGTCCGACCTGTATCATGCTCATAAAGGTGCCCCGGCGTATGCCTACGCCGGGGTTTGTATAAGGAGGTAGAGCTAGAAACAGCCGATGTTGTTTGTTTCCCAAAATACGCGGTTGACCGTTAGGAAATAGCCTGCCGCCGACCTCTCCGGTACTCCTCCACGGGAATGATTTTGATCGCCTGCGGATAGTGGTAGCAGATTCGCTCACACAAGCCGCAGCCCACACAGTTTTCCTGTACCAGAATGGGCGTTTCCCACAAGCCGATTTTGAGCGCCTCGTCCTGCAGCGGGCAGGCGCGGTAGCAAACTCCGCAGACACGGTCGTTATAGGAATAGCAGAGATTGGTGTCCAGCACTGCCACGCCCATCGTCACATGCTGGCGGATGGAAGCCAGATCGTCCGCGAGCGGCTGCAGCGCGCCGGAGGGGCAAACATTGTTGCACTTCATGCACAGGATGCACCCCTGTTCCCGCGGCACGATGTAAGGCGAGCCCGAGTTCTGCCCGGAGCCGATGCTGAAAAAGCGAATGCACTGGTTCGGACAAACCTCACCGCACAGGCCACAGCGGATGCACTTGCGCAGGAAATCGTTCTCCGCCAGCGCCCCAGGCGGTCGCAAGAATCTGAAGCGGCCACCGGTGGGAACCCATTTGAACAAAGAGAAGAAGATGACGCCGACCCCCAGCAGCAAGTATTTCAGCGTCTCGCGGCGGCTTCTTCTGCTCTGAATGGTACGGGTGATTTTCTTCAACAGATCTTGCATGCTCAGCCTAACGACTTGCCACGGATTTACACGGCAAAACACGGATTTTTGAAATATAATGTCCCTAAGCTGGATAATTCATGAAATTCTCCCAGCCAGGGCCAGCACGTAAGGAGTGAGATGCTTTAGCATTTCATGCAACGCTAAAGCGTTGCACTCCTCTTTATTCCGTTAAGTTATTCCATCCAGGCGCAACAAGGTTACACCGTCAACTGAATCTTCTCAATCCGCGCGGCCAGCTTCTTGTAATCCGCCTGCCCGGAGACGGGATCGAAGGCGCGGTGTGACACGGCATTGACCAGCCAGCGGTTCTGCTTCGGGTCCGAGCTGTCGGCCACGGACAGATTCCAGGGCGAAAAGAGCTGACCTTCAGCGACCAGGTTGCGCGCTGGCCGGATCCTGCTGTTCAAGCCAATGGAAACCCGGGCCTCGTAGCTGCCACGGCGCGTGCTAATCCGCACCCAATCGCCATCTTGCAGGCCGTGACGCCTGGCGTCGTTTTCGTGCATTTCGACATATTGTTCCATGACCAGCCTGCGTGTCGTGGCAGCACGCACGGTTTTGGCCGTATGGAAATGTTCATAGACCACGCCAAGATTGAGCCAGAACGGAAACTTGTCCTTTGGCACCCGGTCGCCCGGAACTGTTGCGTACTCGAGGTCGGGCATGTCCGGCGTCAAGCCATAGTCCCTGACCTTCTTGATCAGCTCCATGTTGTTGATGATCAAGAAATTCTTGTCCACGCCAACTTTGCGCAAATCTGCCATGACTTCCGGATATTTTGAATAATCCTGGTGGCACAGTTTGAAGTTGGCTTTGCCACTGGGGGTGCGGAAGGCGCCGTACGGTTTATCTTTCCACCCCTTTTCCTGCCCCAGGTACCGTCTCGAGGTACCGCCGGCGAGTGCGATTTCCGCGGTTGGCGCCGGCCACTGAACGCCACGCAGCTCACGCAAGATTTGATACGGCTCCACTCCCTCGAGCTCGGCAGCTTTCACCACGCCAGAAAAATCAGCATCGCTGCCTTCGCTGGCCCGGGCGATTTCCACGAAGATTTCCTGCACATCATAGAACCCTTTTTCGTTCTTTCTGTATGGAAAAAGTTTCTTCCCGTCCATGCCGAGCAAATTGGCGATGTGAATCCCTTTGTCGATGACGATATCGAGGTCCGGCTTGCACCCCGGCGGCGGCTCGGCAGCCTTGTCCGTGACATACATTCTGCGCTCCGATTGCACATAGACGCCGCCACATTCTCCCCAGGTGGCGGCCGGGAAGATGACGTCCGCGTAGAGATTGTTCGGCGCATGCCGGTAGATCTCCTGCACCACCACAAACATATTGTCGAGCGCGGGCCGCACCAGCGTCTCTGTTTCCGGCAAGTCGATGTGTGTGGCGTAGATCAAGAACATACCGCGGACTTTTCTGGGGTCATCATCCGGGAGCAGGCCGCGTTCCATCATACCGACCGCATAGCCCGGGTTGGTGGAATCTGCCACTTGTTTTAGCTTTTCAACCGGCACATTCCAGAGTCGAGAGAAAAGCTCTATTCCTTTCTCGTTGTACTTGCCGCCGGCTTTCAACCCCTGGTTGAACGGCAGTCTGCCGGTCAAGCCGCCGGTCAAGCGCTCTCCCATGGCGTTCGGCTGCCCGGTTTGCGAGTGGGGCCCGCAGCCGGGCCGGCCGATGTTGCCGGTCAGCAGGTGCAGATTGATGATGCTGATGACATTGTGCTGGCCATGGATGCTCTGGTTGTAACCGATGCCCCACCAGGTCAGCACCCCGCCGGTGCCGCGCTTGTTGCCTTTTCGCGTGGCTTTAGCCCATTCCCGCGCGATTCTTTGTACAAACGAAACAGGCAAGCCGGTCACGGCGCGCGTTTTACGGGGATCATATTTCGCTCTGACCCCGTCGACGTACTCTTTCCAGCCGGTAGTGTGCTTCTTCATGAACTCCCACGCAATGACGTCCTGATGTTCGGTGAGCAGGACGTAGGCGATGTTGTTGAGCAAGGTAATGTCGGCGTTGGGTTTGATCTGGGCATGATAGGAGTTGTCCGGGCTCACGTCTTCAAATCCCTGTACCGTCCCCGTGCGGCGTGGGTCCACCACCAGGGTTGGAATGCCGGCACTTTTTTTGTAGTCCGCCACCCGCCAGAAGATAATGGGATGCGCCTCACGCGGATTGTGGCCCCAGAAGGAGATGAAATCACACATCTCGGCGTCTTCGTAGCATGTGGGCGGAGCGTCTGAGCCGAGCGTTTTGAAATAGGCGGTGACGGCGCTGGTCATGCACATTCTCGCGTTGGCTTCCATGGTGTTGGAGCCGACCACGGCCTTCATGAATTTGTTTTCGAGATACTGCCCCTCGAGGGTCAACTGCCCGGAGCCGTAGAGGCCGATACAGTTGCCGCCATATTTTTTCACCAGGTGCGCGATTTTGTGCGCCGTCATCTCGCTCGCTTCGTCGTAGGAGACCACCTGCCACAGGTCGTCTTCGAATCCGCCTTTGGTTTTGGAGGTGAATTCCAGGTTGCCATGACCGGATTTTTTCCATTCAGCCCAGGTGTCCTTTCGCACCAGCACGTCGGTCAGCCGGTCGATATAGATGGGTTCGTTTGCGGTCAACCCTTTGATGCATTGCATGCCTTTGTTGGTGGGGTGGTTTTTGTCCGGCACCATGCCGACGATCTTGCCATTCTCGACCTGAATCATCGTGCCGCAGCCGACGCCGCAGTAGGGACAGGCGGAAAGAAAGTTGGTTGTTTGCGTCGGTGCGGTCGCTGCCGCTGCAACCTTGATCTCCGACTCCCTGCCTTTGCAGCCAACGACGTTAGCGGCTGTGATAGCGGACATGGAGGCGGTGGCTTGCAAGAATTTCCGTCTGGTCAGGGTCCAGAGCCTGGTGGGTTTTGGGGGAGTTGATGCCATGATTGTCCTCCTGTTGCCATCCCACCGCAGTGCGGTCGCGTTTGCAGGGAACTGCGGTGGGAATGGATGATCGATAGTATTACACTACATCTCATCCTTTGCATTTTTTGGCAAAAGATGAATCACAATAAACAATTAATTAATGTTCAAACGCGATGACTTGTTTTTGCCATGTACGGATGTATGCGACAATATCATTGATCTGCTCTGCGTCGAGCTCCTCATAGCCCTGGGCCCCTTTGGCCCAGGAGCGCATGGCTGTGCCTGATCTG
The DNA here is from genome assembly GCA_046757165.1 of bacterium. Taxonomy (GTDB): domain Bacteria; phylum Zhuqueibacterota; class Zhuqueibacteria; order Oceanimicrobiales; family Oceanimicrobiaceae; genus JBHHXT01. Next base: position 11,191 of record JBHHXT010000009.1, read on the forward strand.
CCCAGGGCAATGGTGGCCTGCAGAAAGCCATCGGTGGCGGCGTTGAGGAATTCCTGGTTGTTGAGAGCCGGCCCGTGTTTGCCTTCGCCGTTGACGCCGTGGCAGCCGGCGCACATGCTCTCGTACAGAACCTTGCCTCGTGTCGGGGTACCAGGCGTGATGTTGGTATAAATGGCCTCTCTTTTTACATCCTCCTGACTCCGCATATACGCAACGATATCTTTCAGTTCACGGTCGGCGAGCTGCTCCATGCCTTGAAACCTTTTGGACCAGCTCCGCATCGCGCTCCGACTTCTGCCGCGCGAAATCGAGCGCAGGATAAATTCATCAGAGGCGGCGCTCAGAAAATCCTTGTTCAAAATAGCGGGACCGACCGAACCCTGGCCATATCGACCGTGACAGCCGACGCACATCGAATTGAAGAGCATCCGTCCGTTTTCAACATTGCCAATGATTCTTCTGGCGGAAAGTTGTCTGGGCGCGCTGTTTTGCCAACTGCGCATGAACGCGATCAAGTTGGCCACCTCGCGCGCTGAGAGCTGCGACCAGGAGGGCATGGCGGTATTCCTGCGTCCCTCCACGATGGTCTTGTACAGAAACATATCCGAAGCGATGGTGAGCAAATCCTGATTGTTGAGAGACGGGCCGATGCCGCCCTCGCCGTTGGCGCCATGACAGATTCCGCAGCGAGAACGGAACAGTTTGCGACCGGTTTCGGCATCTCCGCCGGCCGCGTTCACCCGGGCAAACGTGGGCGGCTTCGGCTTCCACCGCCGGATCAGATCCACCAGGGCGGTGATTTCAGCGCCGGATAAGCCGCCGTGGGCCGCCGCCCATGAGGACATGTTCCGGCCGCTGCGGCCATTTGCAATGGTGAACTCGATCATCTCGTCGGAGGCCACAGCCAGAAAATCCGGGTTGTTCAAAGCCGGCACGCTGGCCTGGAAAACCCGGTAGTCTTTGCCCGCTCCCTTTTTGCCGTGGCAAACCGCGCACATGACCGCATAAGCTTCCGCTGGCGCGAAAGGCTTGCGCCGGCCTTTGAATTCTGCGATTGGGTCGAGTGAATAGTAACTCGAGGCGAACTCTGGCTGATATAACGCCATCGTGAAGGTGATGAGCGCATCCATTTCATCCGCGCTCAACTCGATTGGCGGCATCTCGGAGCTGCCGGAGACTTTCTGCGGGTTGAGAAAATGCTCCAGCAGCCAGTTCTGCACGGTGTGTTCATCTTCGATGTTCTTGAAGCTATACTCGTGTTTGGTCTTGCTACCGTGGTCGGTCAGATCCGGCCCGACACTGCCGCCGACGTCGCGCACGCTGTGACACCCAAAGCAGCCCTCCCGGTAGAAAATCGCTCTGCCCCGAATCAAGACCTCTGCCCCGGCAAGGGTTTGCTGCCGGTCGAATACCGCCAGGTGGCATTTGCCGCAGGAGGATTGGACGTAGTCGAGCGGCAGCACCGGATAGTCCCAGTGCACATCTTCGTCGCGTGCAAAGACGTTCTTGATGGCCAGGGCCCGGTCCTGGCCGCCGTGACAGATGCTGCAGCCGAATTTGTCGATCGGGTGGTTTTGAACATAATCTCCCGGGTGACGCGCATGCGGTGGCACCTGGTCGGCCATTCTGGGATCCTCGATGCCGTTGTGGCAGGTGATGCACCGGTCGACGCGGTTGAAATCGTCCAGAATGAGCTGCTTGATTTCAATTGGGAAGTCCTCAGCCATGGCGCGCTCTTTGTCGGTTTCGGCTTTGGAGACAAGAATTTCCTTGTACTCCTGCTGATGATTTTTCCACTCGCGCAAGAAGTTTTCCTCAATGGCTGCCATGCCGAAAAACACGATGCAGACCAGGCTGCCGGCGATGGTCAGTTTTTTGTAGAGTCGGTCATAGTGGTGCTCGAGGTTCAATGCGGTTCTCCCTTGATTTCTTAAGGTTCCTATTCATTCTGCGGCCCGGGCCGTATTCCACACCGATTGCAACGATTCAGGTGATAGACTGTAGACTGTTAGACTGTTAGGCGCTGAGTTCTAAAGTCTTGACGTTTTTTGGCAAGACTTTAGAACTCAGGGCTGCTGATGACGCTATTATGTAAGTTACAGCGACAATTTTTTTCTAAACTTTTCAAAAAACCTGTTTGGTTCCGGCTCGTCCGGCTTAAGCTTGAGCAATACTCTAATCAAAGCGCCTAAAATTATTTTGTCTCTACAATTCATAGTCGCCTTCACTTTCTCTTGCACATCCTTCGATCCCGAAGCTCAAACGCCGGGATTCGATGGAACCGAAACCGCAACTCTTCTCATCTTCCTACGGCCCAAACGTCTACAGCCTATCGGTCTGAATAGCTACCACGGATTTCTCAAGTCACATCAAGATATTCCTCCGTGTGGTTTTTTGATCCGCGTGGACCAAACATCGACAAAGTTTTGTCAACAAGGCGCTGTAAGCGCCTCAGATCATCCATGACCCGGGGACTCAATGCACCGGCCATTGCGATGGGGACCAGTAGAAATCCCAGTTTGGTCCTCTAAAATAGGTGCCCATCACGGTTAAAATCAAAAAGCCGACAATGAAACAGGTAAACAAAGCAATGGCTGCCATGCGAGTCGACCCGGAGAATCTCAGGGTGTGCAACGACCACCAGGCAAAGATGAGCACGATAAAAGAGCCCGGGTTGACGAACACGATAACGATCTGCGGAATGTGCGGGAACCAGTTGCGCAGCCAGCCAAACTCGACGGTCAAGGCCAACAAACCAATCAGGAAGAGCGACGAAAAAATCGCCGATTTGATGGCCACGCTCTTGCCCGGACCTCCCGAAAACCAGACACCGAAATCCCGATCTTCTTTGTCGAGAAACGGGATGAGCATCAAGCCAACCAGCACAATGGTCGGGATGCCGATGCCGCCCATGAACGCCGAATAGGAAACAAGCTCCTGCAGGCCGAGGAAATACCACGGTGCCTTGGCCGGATTTTCAGGAATGGCAGGATTCGCGATCTCCTTCAGCGGTGCATCAAAGAAGTAGGCCAGAACCGTCATGACCGCCATCGTCAGCATGAAGACGGCGACCTCGGCCCAAACGCCGGTGGGCCAGGTCATGATAGTGTTATCAGGACCGCCGTTGAGTTGCGGCGACTTGCCTTTGACCAACGCCATCAACCCATAGGTCTTGTTGGGGTTGAGATTGAACTCGCCCTTTTGATGGGTGCCCGGAACCGTTTCACCCCCTTCCTGCGCGCGGATGATTTCGTCGGCATTGTCCGGCCGCGACAGCCCGCCATCTTTGCGAATCCGCCAGAAATGCACCCCGACCACCGTGATGAGCGCGATGGGCAGGACCATGACGTGCAGCAGGTAGAATCGCGTCAATGCTTCCTGTCCGACCGTGTTGCCGCCAATTAAGAGCTGCTTCGAGAAAGCCCCGACGTCAAAATACTCCGTCAGTCCCAGAGCGTCGGTCAGCTCTCGCGGCGAGGCGGCGATATTGGCGCCGATGGTGACGGCCCAATAAGCGAGCTGGTCCCACGGCAGCAGATAACCGGTGTAGCTCAGCATCAGCGTCATGACCAGAAGCGCCATGCCGATGACCCAGTTGAAGTTGCGACCGCGCTTGTAGGAGCCGGTGTAAAATACGCGCACCATGTGCAGCAGCACGGCGAACACCATCCCGTGGGCTGCCCAGCGATGGATATTGCGCATGTACTTGCCCGTGGCCACAACAAAACTGATGTCCCGCACGTTGTCGTAGGCCAATCCCGTCGTTGGGTTGTAGTAGACCATCAGCAGGATGCCCGTCACGCACAGGATGAGAAAAAGAAAGAAGGATATCAGCCCGAGCCCCAGGGTGTACCAGGGCTTCAGACTATATTTGTGGATGCGCGCCGATTGAATGTGCAAAAAGAAATTCTGAAAGATAGCCTGAGACTTCTCCCGGTCGGAGCTCGGCGGCCATTCATATCGTCGAACCGACTTCTTGACTGAGGTTTTGATGTCTTTGACATTGTCAATAAATGTCTTGAGACCCTTTTCATCCATTGGGGGGGCTCCTGTTTTGCTTTTAGAGCGACTCAAACCACGTAAATGTCGTCTGGCTTGACCTTCTTGTTCAGATCGATTGTCAATTGGCCATCCGGACTTTGACCTATCTTCAGCCATTCCAGTGCCTTTGGCGCCGGGCCGCCTGTCACGTTGCCCTGTTGGTCGAATTTGGACCCATGGCATGGGCAAGAGAAGCCCCAATCCATTTTCGAAACAATACACCCTAAGTGCGTGCACACCGCTGACAAAGCCCGGAAGCCCGTCTGGTCCCGCAGCACAAAGACGTTTTTTTCCGGGATGGCTTTGTAAGTATTGACCCCAAAGTCAGAGGGGTAGCCAATCTTGAACAGACTCGGCGGCTCGTTGAGAACTTTGGGCAGCGGCAGTTGAATGGTTCCGATAAAAGCCATCGAGCCGGCGCCGATCAGCGAGCCGACAGCAACCTTACCGAGAAAATCTCTGCGACTCATCTCGCCGTTTTCGTTTTGTCTTTGATCGTTCATGCGAACGCCTCCGTAAAATTGAAAGCTTCCATCGTGATGGCACCAACCGGACAGCGCTGGGCACAAAGTCCGCAACGGATGCAAATTGTTTCGTCTTTGATGATGGCCCCGCCCTCTGAAAGCGGCATGTCGTCGTAACGGGTTTGCAGAAGCTGCTCGATGTCGCTATTTCCAGCCAGGGCCGCGACCGGGACCAGCTTTAAGCACCCCTCCGGGCAGACATCCGCACAGCCGCCACAGAGAATGCACTTGTCGCCGTCGAAGATGGTGTTGACCGAACAGTCAAAACAGCGGCTTCCCTGGCGCATGGCTTGCTCGGTCGTGAATCCCCTTTCGACGGTCAGGTTCATCGCTTGCTTGCGCTCCTCCGCCGGGAGAACCGGCACGCCCTCACGTCGAATCGACTCGAACCCGCTCTCCTTCGAGTAGCTGATAATCCGACGATGTGAGGCTCGTGTTTTGTCGAGAATCGGCTTCTTTTTCAAGTAGACATAGATTCTGCGCGCAGCTCGTTTCCCGCTGGCGATGGCATCGATCATCAAGGCCGGCCCGGTGGCAATGTCGCCGGCAGCAAACACATCTGCCGCCCGGGTTTGATTCAAAGACGCGTCCAGTTGCAACTGACCGCGCTCATTGAGCGCGATCTCTTTTGAATCGATAAACGACAGGTCGCTCGCCTGGCCGATGGACAGGAGAACATTGTCCGCCTCCATGTCGATGGTTTGGCGTTCGTCGAATGTCGGCGCAAACTGCTTCTTTTCGTTGAACACAGAGAGACAGCGCACAAAGCGCACGCCGCAAGCGCGCCCGGATTCGTCAACCAGAATCTCTTTCGGACCCCACGAGTTGTGCCGGACAACGCCTTCCTCCTCCCCCTCCTCGATTTCGCCGATCTCGGCGGGCATTTCGTGCAGGGACTCCAGGCAGAATAGATGCACTTCTTTGACACCCTTCTGGCGCAGAGCCGTGCGCGAGACGTCATATTCAGTTTGGCGAATCAGCGTGCGCGCGACGTCGTACGCCACATTGCCCCCGCCGATGACCACCAGCCTCTGTCCGAGCTCAACTTCTTCTGCGAGCGCAACGTCGCGCAGAAACTCCACCCCTCCGTAGACTCCCGGAGCATCGATGTTCGGAATCGGGATTTTGCGCGATTTCTTGGCCCCCACCGCGATCAGGACAGCGGCGTGCTTAGCACGCAGCTCCTCCAGGGTGATATCACGTCCCACCTGCATATTGCACAGGATCTCGGTCCCCAGCGCTTTGATGACCTCGACCTCAGCCTTGATCAGGTCGCGCGGCAGACGGTACTCGGGCACCCCCAGGTAAAGCATGCCAGCAGGCACGGGCTCCATTTCATAAATCACTGGCTTGATGCCCATGAGACAGAGATCGTGTGCGGCCGCCAGACCCGCAGGCCCAGAGCCAACGATACCGACGGTGGGGGCGTCTTCCGAAAGCGGAGGGGGCGCAAAACGGGAAAGGAAGTTTTCAAATCGTTCCAGGCCCGAACAATCCCGGTTTGCCGCGGACAAATATTTCTTCAGAGCCTCGATGGGGCCTTTGTCAAACCGGGACGATTCAACGCCAAAACGCTCGGTGACAAAGCGCTTCAGGGCACGAATGGAGACGGCTGCGTCCAGGTCCAACCGCCGGCAGGCGGCTTCACACGGCGCCCCGCAAATCCGGCCGCAGATGGAGGCGAGCGGATTGGGGGCACGGGCGATCAGGTAGGCTTTTTCATAATCTCCTGCCGCAATGGCTCGCACATAACCTCTCGCGTCGGTGTGAACCGGGCACGCATTTTGACATTTTATCTGGCGCTTCCAGTAGTCTAAGTCCGGGATTTCAACAGAAAGTTTGGGAGTCATGCGACATCTTTTGATCTTAAACGTGCAGTCCTTTGGCGCCACCTTTCCAGGGATGCAACTGTGAGTAGCGGAGCTTTCCGTACCGGGTACTTCTTTGCATCATACAACACAGTCTCTGACTCTGTTTTGGTGTGCTGGCCCGCACCCCGGGCCTCAAATACACGGTCAGAGACGGTGTAGGATCGGTTCTTGATCATACGATGCCAACTCTTGTAACGAAGTACTGGAAACGCCGGATTAACTTATTCTGTTTGATTGATTTGGCTAGATGGGGCGGTCCGAAAGGCTACGAGAATACGTACGCGACACCTTTATGTCGCTACAATCTAAATCACGACATGAATGCGTGCTCCGCAATCTTACCGGTTTTTTGGGACAACCCCACTTGGAACCTATTCTCTTCTTCAAACAAAGTGAATCAAACACTGAACCGAGGACTCAGACAGTTGTGACTGGGAATTCCGCGCCAATCTGTCGTTCGAGCTGAGCGATACTCTGGGTCTTGAGCATGGCGATGATATCCTCCTTGATGTGCGTCCAACGACTGTGCAACGGACACGGGAACTGGTCGTTACAGCCGGGGAAACCCAAAAAGCAATCGTCCAGAAACGCCGGGCCATCAATCGCCAGGATGACTTCGTAGGGTGTAATCTCTTCCGCGCTTTTTCCAAGGATGAACCCCCCTGTCTTCCCGCGCTGCGAAATGATAAGCCCGCTGCGTACGAGCATCTGCAATACCTTACCCAGAAAGTGTGGCGGGATGTCAAGGGCTGTTGCGATCTGACGCTGGAAAGAGGGTCTCGCTCCAGGCTGGGATGCCAAATAGAGAAGCGCCTGCAGCGCGTACTTACATCCTTTTGTTAGAAAGCCATCCATTGAATTCCGATAATCAGAGTTTCTTGTCCTTTTTCAGGATACAAATAATCTCCCGCTTTGTCAAGCCGTTTTTGGTATTGTTTCAAAAGTTTTTCAAAAAGAACGGGAGGGATAAACAGCCTCTCGAGCAGGGAGAGCTCCCGCCCTCAAGTCAATCGAATACTCGAGAAGCTCATGCCCACTTGCCTGATATTTTTTCTCAAAGGCTGAAATCGGTTCCTGAACCGAAAGACGCTGAAGTGAGCCCTTTCTGCCTGTGGCGATCTCTGCTGCACGGGCGAATTCTTGTACATAGATTTTCCAGTTGCTGCGCACCTGCAGGATGCCCCCAAGCGCCAGCAGCTCCTTGAACACAGGATGTCCGTGCCAACGCCGGCGCACATGCCGCTTCTTGGGCCAGGGGTTGGGGTAGAGCAGAAAATGACGCTGTAGCCGCCACCCTGCCTGCTGCGCCAACCGCCAGATGTCGACCAGGTCTGCGCGCAGAAAGAGAAGATTGCTGCCGGGCTCGGCCTTGTCTCTTGCTTTTTGAATTCGGATCGACGACTTTTCCAGGCCAACCACAAGAGCCTCCCGAAAGCATTGGGCAAGAAAAACCGTGCTTTCCCCGGTGCCACACCCTGAATCGAAAATGAGCGGCGCAGCACAGTTGGCGACTTCCTTAGAAAGCGCATAGAAGGTTTCCAGGCTAACTTGCTTGAACGGCCTGCGGTAATCGTGCTCCAGATGTTTCTTGACAATGGACTCCAGGTCTGGATGAATATCCGGTTGGTTGCTGGAGACTGTTGGGGAATTTCCTGACATGCGCCTGTTTCGCCCGGCAAGCATCTCAAGGGTTCAGCATGACCCGCACCGAGTCCAGGCTGCCATCATTTGGCGCCGGCTCGAGGTTCAGGATCTTCGCCATCAATTCGTAAAGGTGGATATTCTGAAACGACCCGACCGTCAAACCGGACTTGAACGCCGGACCGTGCGCCACAAACAGCGCTCCCATGGATTCGAGCCGGTTGTCATACCCGTGTGTGCCACCTTCGAATCTTTCTGGCTGCTCGCGAAATCGGTCGCGGGTCGAGATGGACCAGCCTTCGCCGGCGATCACGATAAGACGTGGAATCCGCGGGTGGGTGTTGTAATGAAATCGTGCGGGAGTATCTTCTTTCTTATAGACCTGCAGATTGGGATGGGCTTTTCGCAGTTGCTCGTATATTCTTCTTTCCTTCCCCGGTTTTGGATTCATCGCGGCCACCGGATCCCAGTCCACCATCTGCACATCTTGCAGATCGATGTAGTCATCCAGAAAAATGACTCTTTGGGAACTGGTGGCGGCCATGCCGTGGTCTGACACAACCAGGATGTTGACCTTGTCGAGCAGTTTTCTTTCCGCCAGTCCCTCGAGAAGAATGCCGAGCACGGAATCTATGGATTGCATGGTCCGTTTTACCTCTCGGGAGTCGGGATGGTAGGCATGCCCGGCGTCATCCAGCGTGCTGAAATAGACCGTGATGAAAACCGGCCGTCTGGCCGCGGGCAGATCCAGCCATTGCAGCACTTGCGCAACCCGCTCTTCGTTCGGAACGGTTCCATCGTACATGAACCAGTAGGTTGGCTGCACGCCCTTGATTTTCGCTTCCGTGCCTACCCAGAAGTAGGAGGCGGTGACCAGGCCTGCCTTTGCTGCCGTGACCCAGATTGGCTCGCCTCCCCACCACGCCGGGTCCTGGACAGCATCGCGGAGACTCAGCGCAAACCGCTTTCTTCTCTCCGGGTCGTACATGTTGTTGGCAACCACACCATGATTCCCCGGATACAAACCGGTGACGATGGAGTAATGATTCGGAAACGTCTTCGTTGGAAAACAAGGGATGAGCGATTTTGCCCGCACGCCCGTTTCAATCAGAAAGTCGAGGTTCGGCGTCTCCGCCTTATCTGGCATGTCCCAGCGGCAGCCGTCGATGGAAATGAGAATGATCGGTTGCTCTGGCGTTTTCGAATAAGTGCAGGAGAGCGAGGCTAAGATGAATACAGCCGTCAGTTTCTTACCGGTCCACATGAGAAGATTTTCCTTTGATCGTTGCCTGGACGCCAGAGAAAAAATAGCGACAATTTGTTGTCGATATTGGGCCCACACGGAGAACTTTTGCTCAAGAAATCCGCGTGGGTTTTTGATCCGTTCCGAATTGTATTCCTAAAATGACTCTCGGGGCTGGACATCTGGCCCAGCTTTTTCAAATTTGGAGCTCAGCATTTCGAATTTCCGGTTGTTCAATCCTGCGCCTTCTGCGGGGCTTGTCCGGCTCAGGGTCTTACTGATGTTTCCTCACCAAACTGCTCACCACAAGGGTGACGCCAATGATGATCAAGATGATCGGCCAGACTGTCGCAAAATCGACCCAGTAAAAAACCTCGAGATGGTGCAGAAAAAAAACAGTGCCGAGGAAGAACAGGACCGCACCCGGGATAAGCACACCCCAATCTTCCGGTTTGAGCAGAAACTGCGCGATGAAGGCCGCGCCGATGGCAATGAGAAAAACCGGCCAGTACTCTCCAACATGATAAAAATCATACGCCAGGTCAAAGAAATCAAAGTTCCGCAAGAAGAAGAAGAGGCCCAAGACGAACAACGCGGTCGCCGGAAAGGCTGCCCCGCTGTCCTTGCGCGAAAATGCCCGCACAAAAAAGAAACCGCTCAGGCACAACATGATGACTGGATAAGCATGGTACCAGCTTAGAACGAACACACCAAGCTGTCGCAGCAGCAGGAACACGCCCACCAGGATCAGGATGGCGCCTGGAATGATAGATTTTTCTTTTGAGGCCATTTTTCCTCCTGAATAAGAATCCGGTCGGAAAGCCCCGTCACACCGGCGAATGACGGGCTTTGGAGTCAAGCATGACCGGACTGCCTACTTTCTGCTCTTCGGGGTCTGCGTCCCACCTTTTGGTTTTGTGGGTGGTTTGGCTGGTTTGGCGGGTCTGGCGGGCGCAGGTGGCGCGGCGGTTTTTGTCGCTGTTTCGGCGGTCTCATCGCCGCTATCTTCCGGGACGATGACCATCATGACGATATAGGCGACCACACCGATAAATACGCCGCCTGCCAGAGTTAAGAGCACGAAGCCAATTCTCACAAACGACGGGTCAATATTGAAGTACTTGGCGAGACCGCCGCACACGCCGGCGCACATTCTATCGTCGACCGAGCGCATAAACCTTTTTTCCATCGCAATGTCTCCGGTTGTTCCGCTACCTGTAGACTCTGTCCCCTCCTTCTCTCGCTTTCGCACCGCCAGGATATAGACTGCGCCCAACAAAATGAGCGCCGTTGGCAGAAGCCAATCAAATCTGAAATTGAACGACCAGAAGGGATACGAATCCCAGTCACGGGTGATGTAAAAGGGATAGAAATCAAACCAGTCGAGCTGGCGGAACAAAACAAGTGCTCCTACGACGACAAAGAAAAGACCCCAGAGTAAGTTAGAATCGGTCCTGGTGGTTTTCTCAGCATGTGTTCCCGCTTCATCACCGCCCTCTGGAATGACGATCCAGGAAACGATGTAGGCGAGCCCCCCAAATCCGCCAAAACACAGAGAGACAGCCCAGATGATTCGTACTATCGTGGCATCCCAGCCAAAATGCTCAGCAACCCCGCCGCAAACACCGGCGATCCAGCGGTTGGATTTGGAGCGATAGATGCGCCTGGAGGACGCGGGCTCCTCAGACGATGCCATTTTGCTTGTTCCTTTTGTTTCTTCTGCCATGATTCTCTGTAGCTCTCAATGATGAATACATTTGCCAACGAAGGAATGAACCTAAGTTGAGTAACGCAAAAAATATCGCAAGGTTTCGAGCTTAAGCCCTGCGATATTTCCGGTCTATTTGCATGATCTTGTCCACCCGTCGCTTGTGCCGCTCTGCACCCGGGCCTGTCTGGAGCCAGGTCCGGACAATTTCTTTCGCAATGTCCACACCCGTCACCCGGCTGCCGAGCGTTAAGATGTTGGCAAAATTGTGCTCGCGGCTATTCCTGGCGGTATGAACGTCATAACAGGCAGCAGCGCGAACACCGGGGACTTTGTTGGCAACCATCGCAGAACCCACGCCGGCACCGTCGACGATAATTCCCAGCAACGACAAGTCGCGGGCGACCTTTTGCGCCACCAGGTGGGCGTAGTCCGGGTAGTCGACAGAGGCCGTTGAAAAAGTGCCGACATCCTCGGTTTCAACCCCCAGTTCTTGCAGATACTCTATCAAAACGATTTTCAAATCAAACCCGCCGTGGTCACAGCCAAGAACGATACGGCTCACGTCTGGCAATTTGTGCTGCGGGGCGGTGGCAGCGGACTCCGGGCTTTTCAGGAGGGAGATATTTCTGAATTTGGCGGCCTCGGCAGCGGCCGGCGTGATGATTCCGTCGGGTGAAAGGATGATCTTGGTTCGTCTTTGTTTCCAGGCTTCAAATACCTCGCGTTCTGTGATCAGCTTCTTCATGCAAGGTCAGTTGTTCTGTTCACGCTGGCGAATCATGGGAACAAACCGCACGGGAATCCGCGCGTCTTTGCGGTAGGAGCCATCAGCGAGCCGGGTCACCAGAACCAGCTCCTGCTCGCTCTCCCCAACCGGGATCACCATTTTGCCGCCAACCTTGAGCTGGTCTACCAGCGTCTGTGGAATGTGGTTCGGCGCCGCGGTGACCACGATGCCGTCGAACGGAGCTTCATCTGACCAGCCCTTATAGCCGTCGCCAAATCTCAACCTGACATTGGTACACCCCATCTTCTTCAGGCGCAGGGCCGCTTCGATAGCGAGATTCTCATTGATCTCAACCGTGTAAACCTGGGCAACAATTTCGGCCAGGACAGCGGCCTGGTAGCCCGAACCTGCACCGACCTCCAGAACCCTCTCATGGCCCATCAACCCAAGCGCCTCGGTCATATACGCCACAATGTAGGGTTGAGAAATGGTTTGATTTTCGCCGATCGGCAACGGCGTGTCATCGTAGGCCGCCTTCTCCATATTCTCTCTGACGAAGCGGTGCCGCGGCACCGCCTCTATTGCCTGCAAAACCAGTAAATCCTTGACGCCGCGCGCCTGAATCTGCAATCGAATCATCTTCTTGCGCGCATGCAGATGACGCGAGGAATCCCCGAGCTTCAGGCTGGAATAGTTCTCCAAATCTATCACTCTTGCACGCTCCTAACCTCGTTGCAGAGTTTTAAGGTGCTCTTCCATGCTTAAAGCGAGCGCATCCAAGTTGTATCCTCCCTCCAGAACAGAAACCAGACGGCCGTTACAGCACTCCGTGGCACACTGCATCACAAGCCTGGTCATTTCTGCAAATCCCGTCTCCGTGACGTTCATATTGGCCAGCGGGTCGTCACGGTGAGCATCAAAGCCGGCGGAAATCAGGACAAACCCGGGGGCAAACTCCTGCACCGCGGGCACGATCTGCTTCTCGACCAGGTGCAAATAGTCTTTGTCTGCACAACCGGGCGGCGACGGAAAATTCAACGTGAATCCTTCTCCAGCGCCGGCTCCTCTTTCCTCGACCAGGCCTGTTCCAGGATACAAAGGGCTCTGATGAATGCTGGTGTACAACACAGTCGGATCTTCGTAAAAAGCGGCCTGTGTGCCATTGCCGTGGTGTACATCCCAGTCGATAATCCAAACTCTTTCGAAACCGAGCTCACTTTGCACATACCTGGCTGCGATGGCGACATTGTTGAACAGACAAAAGCCCATGGCACGCGACGGCTCGGCATGGTGCCCCGGTGGACGAACCGCACAAAAAGCATTGTCCACCGTTCCCGCCGCAACCGCTTTGCACGCTCTCAGCACACCACCCACCGCCCGCCGGGCCACGACGTAAGAATCCTCACACACGACCGTATCTGAATCTAAATAATGCAAACCGCTTTTGCAAGTGTTTTGTATGTTTTCAATGTAGCTTTTGGGATGATTTTTTGCGATCCACTCGATCGCGGCGGTGTTGGCGGAAACTGGCGTAAGTGTATCGACAATCTCCCGGCTTCTGAGATGGTGAATGAGGGCTCGCAGCCGCTCAGGCCGCTCCGGATGGCCAAAGCCTGTTTTGTGCTGCAAATAGATGTCGTCATAGACGAAGCCGGTTCTACGCAATTGGAGTCTCCCGAGCCTGCTGGAAAACCCGGTCAAACCGGGCTACTTCTGGACCTTTATTCTCTGGCCGGTGACCACGGCGTCCCCACGCCCGAAGACCTTCACTTCATATGTGCCCGGAGTCAAATTCTCCACATTGCAGACCTCTTCAAAGGGAACGAGCACCTGGGCCACCATCTTGCCCGAGCTGTAATCGGCCAGAGGCGTAATCTCGATCACGGAACCCTGTACGTTGACCTCGAAGCGATTGAATTCATAAGCCGGAGAGGGCAAATTGCCCAGGATTTTGACTTCCAGCTTCTCCACTTTTGAAATGGAAGATTGAGATTTGACCTCATCGACATAAATCTTATGCAATGCTCCACCCTCCTGTCTTGAACTCCTGGGCTCCGGCACCTCGGAGCGCCCATTATATTTGGCACAGCTCGCAAACATCAGCCATGCTGCGAGAAAGCAAGATAGACGCAGGGGCTTCATCATAGTACCCTCCTTATGAGTTTATTGACGTTGACCTATCTAAGACTTGTATCTAAGCGCCTAGATTTTTTCGCAGACTTCGCTGCCAAAAAAGTCATTTGGCGCTTCGCGCCGTCATTTGCCCTGCGGGCGTCATTTGGTCATTGCTTGTTCAATGACGCCGCAGGGCAAATGACAACAAATGACGAGCAAAGCTCAAAAGACGGTTTTTCAGTTCCTCAACGCTGACTCTTTTTCGCCTGTTTGAAGTAGTCTTTGATGCCTTCTACGATCGCCTCCGCGGTCTTTCGACGAAACTCGGCAGAGTTGATGAGCATTTCTTCATCCGGATGCATCATGAACGCCGGCTCTATGAGCACAGATGGCATCTGCGTAATTCGGCAAACAGCGAGGTTGTCATAATATAAACCATAGTTAGGTAGTTTTAGTTTCTTTAACAGCCGGGTCTGAATCGCACTCGCCAATGGCAGACTCTGCGGATGGTAGTAGTAGGTACTCGTGCCGCGGTTTTGAAATGGGTTTACCCCATCGGGCAGAGCGTTATAATGCAGGCTCAAAAACAAGTCGGCTTCCAGGTAGGCAGCCATTTTGGTGCGGGCGAGCAAACTGGCGCCGTGAGACCCTTGGCGTGTGAGAAATACCACACCCCCCTTCTTCTCCAGCGCTTGCTTCAGTACCGCGGCCAATTGCAAACAAGCACCCTTTTCCGTTGTTCGGCTCGGACCGATCGCCCCGTCTTGCGGCCCGTGGCCCGGGTCCAGGCAGATAATTTTACCCTTCAGCGAAAACTTCTCGGGCGGTTTTCTGATTTCGAGCACAAGAACGCGATCGTCATAATACGGATTGTATCCCCACTGCGGCCCGCTGTTGAACAGAACAGTCACCTCATAGACCCGGTTTTCAGGCTGAGCCCAGGTGATCTCGCGAACATGAGTCTGATCGAAATCATAGCGAATCCAATCTGTGTTGGCGTCCGCTCCATACACAGAAATCTTCAGGGCAGAGGGCTCGTTGGACTGCTGTATTTTGAACGGCAATCGCTCCTGAAGATAAATCTTCAGCTTGACCTTGTCTTCGAGATTTTCGCTTCGAAGCACGGCCACTTTGCTATGGGGCACAGGCGAGCCTTCGGGCAGGAAGTTCAGGTTCGGAGCCGGCAGCCATACGTCTTCGGAACGACTCAGGCGGGCACGATAGTGGTTGGCCTTCTTACCGGTGATCTCGACTTTTACGCCAGCGGGGACAAAGAGCTGGTAGCCCAGACTCGGCCCGGTACGCGCCACGGTCATGGGTTCGGTAAGCTCTGCGATGCGCGGTGCGAACTCAGGCCGAACGGTAATGCGCGCGGGCGCCAGCGCCGCTGCCGTCACCCCATTTGCACTCCCGAGGGTTACATGAACGCGCGCGCTGTCCACTGTGACGCCCGCCGGGATGCGATAACGACCCCGATAGATCCCCGGGGCCACCGGCGGGTAGAACTGCCGACCAGCCCCAAATACGGCCTCCCCCCAGTAGGCTTCATGATTGGGCGGCGCTTCAACCATGCTGACATTTTCAACCAGGCCCGGGATGGAGAAGCGCCCCACCAGGCCCGGCGTGCCTTTGAAACTCACCTCTATTTCATCACCGGCGATCAACTCGAGATCCTGGTTCGGGAAGAAATACGAGGTGTCTATTGCAACCGTGTCCGGGGGCAGGGACATCAGATAGGGCGGGATAAAAACTGGTCTGGAAACTTTGAGTGTATCCGTGCCCGAAATGGCCAGACAATTGAAAACGAATTCTCCCCGCATGACGGGGATGTGGCCCAAAAAGGCGCCGTTCGGGTAGACTCGCACCGGGAGATCGTTGACGAGAATCCGGACATCAGGCCGGTTGGCTGCACCAAAAATGAACGTTGAGTCAGATGCAAGGACAACCTGCTCTTCCTTCGGATAAACGACATCCAGAGTGAGCTGGCCAAAAAGGGGAGATGCGAGACAAACCCAAAAAAAAATCTCTATCCAGGGTGTCAGCATTCCGCGCCGGTTCATCTCGCTGTGTAAAATGGAGTGAAGTGGTTGGATCCCTCCTGCCAAAAATCGTCGCGCAACATCGTCAGAATGGTTTGCCCCTGCTTGTACTCATCCACTTCCGCGGGCGCGATCACGTAGGAATTGCTGCGGGAAAATGCCATGACATCGGCGGAGCCCCTGGAATGAAGTGGAGAGGTGAAAAAAGTGCCGTTCTTCAAAACCGTGTAGGCTGGCTGATAATTCTGACGTCTGGTTTTGCTACGAAAGTCCTTTTCTAAGATTGCGGTGACCTGCAAATTGTGCAACCTGCTGAACCCCATCATCTTGCGCAGGGTGGGTTTGACCACGATCTCGAAAATCGTACTGGCAGAAACGGGATTGCCCGGCAGACCAAAGACAAGAGCATGCTCGCTCTTGCCAAAAACAGTTGGCTTGCCCGGCTTGATATTGACTTTATCATAATAGGTTTCAACTTTGCATTCGGCCAGCACATCTTCCACCAGGTCAAATTCGCCCATGGACACGCCGCCGGAAATCAACAGCACATCTTTGCTCAGGGCGGCGCCGATCACCTTCCGCAGGGAACTCGTATCATCGGGGACGATACCGAGCAGCTCAGGCACCGCGCCCGTGGCAAGCACCTGGTGGTAAAGGGCGTAGCCGTTACTGTTGCGGATCTGACCCGCACGCGGACGCTGATCGATCTCCACCAGCTCATCCCCTGTGACCAGAATTCCGACTCGAGGCCGGCGGTAAATTTCGACCTTGTTCCTGCCCACCACCGCGAGCACGCCGATGACCGGCGGAGTCACGCAGGTCCCTTTGGTCAACACGCGCTGCCCCGACTGAATGATTTCGCTTTTGCTGGCCACGTTCTGTCCACGCGAAACGGCTTCGAGAATTTTGACTTTGCCGTTGCTCACCCCCTCGGTTTTTTCGACCATTTGCACGCTGTCCGCCCCGGCAGGCAGAGGAGCGCCGGTCATGATTTTCGCAGCCTGGCCAGTCTGGATCCGGAAGTGTGGATAGACGCCGGCCGGAATGGTACCCACGACCGCCAGAATAGCAGGATCTGCGTTGCAATCCTCAGCCTTGACGGCATAGCCGTCCATGGACGACTTATCGAACGGGGGCATGTCGAGGTCGGAATGGATATCCTCTGCCAGAACGCTGCCGGCTGCCGACAGGATGGGGACCTCCTCCACTTCCAATCGAGAGGTCTCGCTCACCGCCATCTCAATGGCCTCGTCAATAGAAATCATGCCACACTCCTGCCCTCATTTGCTCACAATGCGATAGGGCTTGCCGTGTTCTTTCTTCAAGTTGTCGCCAAACACCTTTGCCGCCTCCCTGGTCTTGAACGAACCTATTAGCACCTGGTACACGGTTTGTTTGCCGACTTTCTTCTTGCGGATCTCAACCGGTTGGCTCAGTTTCGCAAAGTAGGTGCGCAGACTCAGAGCATTGTTTGCTTGTGTAAACGCCCCAACCTGGACCGCGTAACTTTGGCCGCCGTTGCCCGGTACAGCTTTCGGCCGCACGGATTTGCCATTTACAAGCGAACCGTCTTCGTCCAAATCCTGCCGCGCGACCTCAACCATTTCCGAGTCCTGGAAGCGGTCCACAAATCGCCTCAGCTCCGCTCGACATTGCCCGGTCTGCTTTGCAGCACATAAGCACATGGCAGCGAAATACGCAGCCTCGCTCTTGAGCGGCGACCGGGGATAGCCCTCGATCAGATTGAGAAAATGCTTGCGAGCGGTCACATAAAGTCCGCGCGCAAAATAATACAGCCCAATCTTGTAAAGGGCATCTTCCGCCTGGCTGGAGTTGGCAAACTTTGAAAAAAGCTGGCCGTAGAATTCCAAGGCCTGCTGCCCATCCTGCTCCATCAGGGCTTGCAGATAGATGGATTGAGCCGTCCCTTTATGCTCCGAGGCGTACTCGGTCACCCTCTCCTTGACTTCCTCTATGTCCTTGAATTTCAAAGCAAGGGTCAGATTGAACTCACGCTCCTGTGCATACACACCTGTAGAGAGCGCCAGCAAAATAAGAGCAAAGCTTGTCTTTTTTCCACTCATAAAAACAAAAGCCAAACCACATCATCTCGTTGCCATTCAGAGAAGCGCAATTTGACTTTCACGTCACGAATGCTCGTGATAGTTAGAGAAACTGGGTGATATCAAATTTGTGCTCTTCCTTGTGTTTGGATGCCTCGTCAATGAGCTCGAGGGCAATACGGAGCGCCTCAGTGCTGTCGCCGGACTTGTGATAGAGACGCACCAGGTGCGATTTTGCAGTTTTGTTTTCAGCTTCTTTCTCCAGCACGGACAGGCACGTTGCGATGGCTTTGTCTGTTTCGCCTTTTTTCTCGTAGTTCTCGGCTAAGGCCAGCCGTGCCATGAGATTGTCGGGCTGAGTCTTGATGATGTCCAGATAGAGGTTCTCAATCTCACCGTAAACTCCGCCTTCATAAAGTAGCTCTTTGATGCGCTCGAAGGCCAAAAACGATTGCGACGGGACCTTTTCGACAAACTGCTTCAAGACGCTGAGCGCATCTGATTTGCGCTCTTCCTTGATATAGGAATCGGCCAGGTAAATGTAACCCGGCGGGCAGTTTGGGGCTATCTTGATGGCATCCTTAAACCGGGATTGCGCCTCTTTCTCGTGCTGGCTTTTGAGCAGTTTGAGGCCTTCCTGCACCTTGTACAGGGCGAGGCGGTCATTCTTGAGCTCGCCGTTCTTCTGTCTCAGGTCCTTGTAGGTTTGAAAAGCCCTTGGCCAATCTTCTTTGGCTTCATAGAGGGCCAACTTCATTTCTAGCGCCCACAAAACGTGACGGTCTTGCTCCAGGACCTTGTTGATCACATTCAACGCTTTGTCAAACTGCTGCGCGGCGCGATAATCTTCAGCCAGGCTGTGTAGAATATTTTGCTGCTGTTTTAGACTCAAGCCGCTCCGCACCGTCAGATACTTGTGGACATTGATGGCGCGCTCCACCTGTCCGAGCTCACGCAAGATGTCGCCGATTTTCAGGTAGGCATCGATATTCTGGCTGTCTTTGGCCACGGTTTGGCGCAATTTCTTGAGCGCTTCATCCTTCTTGCCGCAGAGCAGCAGATTCAATCCCTCCGCGTAATCAAGCGCTGCCTCGTCGACGGGTGACTCCGGCTTCTTCTTGAACAGAAGGAGAGCGATCAGAGCCGCCAATGCGCTCAAAATGATAAAAAGCAATATCACCGTCGCTTCCATGCTTTGCTCCTTCTAAGCTTCTTCCTTCAAATCAAACCCAGTGTCATCCTCACCGATTGAGAGGTTCCTCAGACTGTCCAGCTCGCTCTGCATCTCGAGCTGTGTCTTATTGAGCCTGCGAATTTGTCCCTTCAACTCCAGCACCTGAAAAATGGAAACGACCAACCAGAATAAGACGCCAAGTCCAAAGGAGGCATATATCACCATCCAGAGCTGCACGTTTTCAAAGCGCCACATATCCGCCAGGAAAACGACCGTGACACGCTGGCTGCTGTTCTGCAGCGCAAATCCAAGGATGACCAGAATCATAATCACAGCCAAAAACCATTTAATCGCCCACATGGCTTCTCCTCTAACTTAATCTGTTTGACCTTGACGTCCGAGCGTGCAAGCGAATGCACGATTCCGGTTTCTTATCCAGCCTCCCCATCCTGGGGTTTTGCTTTCTCAGATTGTGCTTCTGCTTTCTCTGGCGCGGTTTCGGGCTCGGAGGCGATGGCGTCGCCTGGTTCATCTTCATCCCCATCGCTTTTGTCCTCGCTGGCCTCGTCCGCTGCGGTCTCGGCGCCATCAGCATCTGACTCAGCCGCAACCGGGGCCTGCTCAGCTTCTGCTTCCGACTCAGCCACCGCATCTTCAGGTGCCGCCGCTGTTTGTTCGGCCTTTTTTGCAGAGGCCTTTGCCGCCGCCGCTTTCGCAGAGGCTTTCGCCGCAGCCCTTTTGCGCGCCCCTTCGCTGCCGGCCACTTCCTTCTCGAATTCGGCAATCGCCTCCTGGTCGTCTCTCGCCAGGGCTGCCGCGCTCTCGTCGACCGTCAGTTTTTCGGAAAGAATGATCTTCTTGTTTTCCTTGCTGAACTCGATGACAACCAGGGTTAGCTCATCCCCGACCTGGTACCCATCCGATGGCTTGCGGATACCCTCTTTCGTGAGCTGAGACATCGGCACAAACCCATCCACAGTCTCAGGAAGCTCGACAATCACGCCCTTTTCAATCATACGCACGATTTTGCCGGTGGTCTTGGTCCTGGGCTTGTAGCTCATCTCGAACGTCTCCCAGGGGTTTTCCATTGTCTGTTTGAAGCCGAGGGAGATACGGCGGTTCCCCTGGTCGATATTGAGCACAACCACTTCGACTTCATCGCCCTTTTTCACCACCTCGCCAGGGTGCCTGATTTTCTTGGTCCACGAAAGGTCAGAAATATGAATCAGGCCGTCCACGCCCTCTTCCAGCTCAACAAATGCACCGAAATTGGTGAGATTTCGTACGACCCCTTTTTGACGCGAGTCGACCGGATACTTGGCCTCGATGCCATCCCACGGATCAGGTTCGAGTTGCTTGAGACCCAGAGAGATCTTCCGGCCGTCGTAATCGATATTCAAAATCTTGGCATCCACGATTTCGCCCAGGGACAAGAGCTTCGATGGGTGCTTGATATGCTGGGTCCAGGACATCTCAGAGATGTGAATCAGTCCCTCGATGCCTTTCTCCAGCTCAATGAACGAGCCATAGTCTGAGATGTTGACCACTTTTCCTTTGATCACATCCCCTTCCTTATATTTGTCCCGAACATTGTCCCATGGATGGGGCTGGAGCTGTTTGAGGCCCAGTGAAATCCGGTCCTTCGCTTCGTTAAAATCAAGGACTTGCACGCTGATTTTCTCGTCGAGCGACACGATCTCGGAGGGGTGACTGACGCGTCCCCAGGACAGGTCGTTGATATGCAGCAGGCCATCGACGCCTCCCAGGTCGATGAAGACGCCAAAGTCGGTGATATTCTTGACCCCGCCTTCCAGCACTTGCCCCTTTTCGAGATTCTCGAGAATCTTTTGGCGTTGCTCTTTCATGCCCTCTTCAATCAGAACCCGATGGGACACAACGATATTTTTTCGAGCTTCGTTTACTTTGACGATCTTGAACTCCATCTCCTGGCCGATCAGAGCGTCAAAATCACGAATGGGTTTGACATCAATTTGCGAACCCGGCAGAAAAGCGTCGACGCCCATCAGGTCAACCACCATCCCCCCCTTGATTCGGCGCGTACACGTTCCTTTCAGGATTTCGTCATTGTCGTACGAGCTGATAATCTTCTCCCAAACGCGCAGGAAGTCTGCCTTCTTCTTGGAAAGAACCAATTGTCCGTCACTGTCTTCGACATTATCAAGAAAAACCTCAATATCGTCGCCGACATCGATGGCTTCGGGATGACTGAATTCCTCGATCGGAATCACGCCTTCAGACTTGAACCCAATATCCACGGCAACTTCTTTGTCGCTGACGGCTAATATCTTGCCAACGACCAGCTCGCCTTCAACAAAATCGGACATCGTCTTCTCGTAGAAATCCAGCATCTGGTTGTACTCTTCTTCTGAGTACTCCGCTTCATCCTGCAATTCTTCGAGCGCGACTATCCTTTCCTCAGGTGAAGATTTGGGGACAACTTCTTCACGGTTGCCGACAGCGATGTTCAAATCACCTCCTTCCACGGGATCCAGGCTGTTGATGTTTTGATCATTGTTACTTGACATATAAACTTACCTCCTTAAGAATAGTGTGTTGTCTTTTTCAAGATTCATGCTCGATTTTGTTGAAGGCGTTGATGACAAAATCAACCGCCTCATCGATGGTCAAGTTCGTCGTATCCAACACGATAGCATCGGCCGCTTGCCTGAGCGGCGCAAGCTCTCGCTCAGAGTCATGTTTATCCCTGCGCGCGATATCCAGCTCTATTTCCTGCAAGCTTGTTCCCACGCCCGCAGCACGCAGCTCCTCGTACCGACGCCTTGCACGTTCTTTCAGAGACGCGCTCATGAATATTTTCAAATCAGCCCGCGGAAACACCACGGTTCCAATATCCCGACCCTCGAGCACAACCGTTCTGTTTTCTGCCAATGCTCGTATCTTGTTATTGACGGCCTCGCGCACGCTTTTGTTCTCCGAAACTGTCGACACATGTGCCGTGACCTGCGGGGAGCGTATCTGACGGGTCACATCATCTCCATTCAAAAGAACTCGAACACCCGTATCAACACTTTCCAGGTCAATTGTTCTCT
Organism: bacterium; assembly: GCA_046757165.1. Taxonomy (GTDB): domain Bacteria; phylum Zhuqueibacterota; class Zhuqueibacteria; order Oceanimicrobiales; family Oceanimicrobiaceae; genus JBHHXT01. Next base: position 33,411 of record JBHHXT010000009.1, read on the forward strand.
TTTGCAGCAGCGCCGGCATCTCGCCATTCTTGCGGCTGATGTCAACCTTGCTTCGGAGCAGCAGAAGCGTAACCGTGCGGTAAATGGCACCGGAATCCAGATAGAAAATACCAAGCTTTTGGGCAACCTTCCTTGCCACCGTACTCTTTCCACAGCCTGCTGGTCCGTCAATCGCAATGACTTTCATTTTCTTCAACAGTTCCCCAACATGCGTTAAGCCGATGCCATCCCAAATCCCGACACTGCCACACCTTCGGTCGGAAAATGGCAGACATCTGATTCCGGCCTTGTGCCGGAATCAGATGGCGGGCCTAATCTTTCATGCGCAGTCCCGCCTCTTCGATCGAGAAAAGCCAGCCGACGACCTTGCCGATGTTCAGCTCTTTGTCCTCTAGCCAATAGTTACGATCGCGTTGGAACCGTGAGCTCGTGTCGCCATCGGGAATGGACTCCAGTTCCTCAAAGATGAGCTCGATTCGGCACTTCCATCTCTCCATGTTTTCTGCTCGCAGGTCCACCCATCCGTCGTTTGCCCAAAGGTCGACCCTTTCTGGCGTCACTTCAACCTCTTGCTGACCTCGGAAAGGTGGAATCTTGATATGGGGTGCGCGCAAAAGTCTCTTGCCATCTTTCAGCAAAATGGGAATGCCGATGGAGAGAATCGAGGCGCGCAGTTCCTGATCCTTGCCGATCAGCGCTTCCATTTTATCGGCGATCTTTTCCGCATCCGACTTGCGTACACGGTCCATGGTGCCGCATATCTTCTTGAGAAGATGGGCCTCATACAGAAGTTTGCTCAGACGCGGCGGCCCGAGCAGCTCGAAGGCGATGCTGTCGCAGCCATACTTGCGCATGAGGTCCTTCATTTTCGCCAGGGCTGCTTCCCGCATCACGCCGGCGCGATAGGTCGGTCCCATGGTGGCATTGTCGAGCGCATTGATGATATCGTGGCCCGTGTTGCCGCCCTTGATCTCGTACACGACGTTTTTGGCGATTTCCTCTGGCGTCACCAGCTCCATTTGACCGGAGGAAGAAATCGCCGAAAACTCACCGTAGGAAAAAGTACCGTTTTCGCCCGTGTCAACATAAACCGATTTCAATACTTTGCCATCCAGTTTCACCGAATGGCTGTCATCGCGCAGGGCAAGCGTGCCTCGTAACTCGAGAGCTGTATCGGGCGTGCAGTCGTAGAGCTCAACCGGCTGTTTCCCCTTTTTGATGTCCCCAAAAGCAATTCGCTTCCAGGCGATGGCCGCTGTTGGCTTGATCTCCTTGGTGATCGGGGCATCCGGGGTCCGCGCCATCAAAAACAACAACAGGCTGTGTGCGCCGGCCACGGTTGTTTTGCTCAGGAGCTGGCGCGATGGCTTCTCTTCGGAGTGCGTGTACGGAATATTGAGTCCCATACCACCAGTGCCGCTGGTCCCAATCTTGACGTAGAAGCCGGTTTTCGACTGTCGCATGGCCTCATACAGCACCTGCACATGCCGCACCAACTGTGGGATGTACAGCGTACACAGAATCTTCTCGATTTCTACCACAAACTTGTCAGAGTAAGTTTTGGTCTTTTTGAAATTCCGGAGTTCGCCCTTCAGATTGTAGTACCCCCGAAAAACGTCCTGGTAGGCAACGGCTGTGGCGGAGTTGATACAATCGATCAGGATATTGGGACGGAACTTGTCGATGGTCTGAAACAGATGGGCGCGCTGCAACACGGCCTCGTTCAGCTCTTCCATCGTGTCCTCGATGAGCCAATGACGATACTGGTCGTTCTCCAGAATCTCCACCCGGCTCAGTCCCCGCATGGTATCGCGCACGAAGATATTTCCCCAGTGGGGTTGAATGACGGTAACCCCATCGTGTGTGGCCCGCAGCTCCTGACACGCCTCTTTCGCCTCCTGCTCACTCAGGGAATGGACGATGAGGTCCCGCGGGTGTTCCTGCAGGACGGTGCGACAGATGGCCATCCCGACCAGGCCCCAGCCGCCCAGGACCATGACTTTTTTGTCCTTAATCTCCATGACAGAGTGCCCTCAAACGCGCGACCTCCTGGCTGGATAAGTGGCGAGACTGCCCTCTTTTCAGACCTGACAGGTCTATAAAGGCAAACCGGACTCGCTTCAACTGCACGACGTGATAACCGAGAGCCGCAAACATACGCCGCACCTGGCGTTTCCAGCCCTGGTGAATCGTCATTCTGACAACTGTTTTGTCCTTTGGCTCTGGTATTTCTACTCTGCACTCGGAGGTGATGCCTTCTTCCAGCTCGACGCCGCTTTGCAACCTGCACTGGTCACTCCACTTCAAGGGGGCGTTGAGCTTGACTTCGTAGGTCTTGTCTATCTTGAATTTCGGATGCGTAAGTCTGTGAGCCAATTCCCCGTCGTTTGTCAGCAACAGGACCCCGGTGGTATCGCGGTCGAGACGGCCGACAGGAAAAACGCGCTTTGTCGGGCTGACGATATCCAGGACGGTTCGCCGGCCCCTATCATCCGAAACTGTTGTAATAACATCTTTGGGTTTGTTCAACAAAATGTACTCCAACTCCCGGTTCGGCTTTACCACCGTATTCTGCAGCCGGATGGTATCGGCGAATTCATCCACCTTGACGCCAAGGTGTCGTGCGACCTGGCCGTTGACGGACACTTTTCCGGCAGCGATGAGCTCGTCGCATTTGCGCCTGGAGGCGACACCACACTCTGCCAGATATTTATTGAGCCTCACCGTCCTGCGTCCCATTGGTGTTTTCTGAGGTCATCTCGCCATCTGGCTCCGCTTCAGCAGGCTCATCGACGCCCGCGAGCGCGTCGACGATGTTGTCGGCGATGTGCTCCGCCCCATCGAGCTTGCCCATGATCTCCTCTATCTCTCTTGGCCTGGGCAAATTGCCCAGGTCGTTGATCCCCAGGTAGCGCAAGAACTCCTTGGTCGTGCCGTAGAGCAGGGGTTTGCCGGGTCCGTTAGACCTGCCGGCGATTGTAATCAAGTTTCTTTCCAACAAATTCTTGATGACGCCCCCTGAGTTCACGCCCCGGATAGCATCCACTTCTACCCGGCTGATCGGTTGTTTGAACACAATAATCGCCAGCGACTCGAGGCTGGCCTGACTTAATCGGGTTCTTATCCTGCCCTTGTAAAGCTTTTTGAGCCAGGGCGCCAGATCCCGGCGCGTATTGACCTGAAATCCGCCAGCGACGCGCGCGATGAAGAAGGCGCGTTTGTGCTCAGCGTACTCTGAATTGAGCTCATCCACGATTCTTTTTACTTTGCCGGGCGTGATATCTTCGATAATGGCTGCGATCTTGTTTTCCGAAATGGGCACGTCGTTGGCAACGATGAGGGCCTCGACGATTTGCTTCTGATAATCATCGCTCATCAGTTTTTTCGAATCCAAATTTCGGCGAACGGTTCGCTCTGGTTCAGGGCAACTTTTTGGCTGCGGACCAACTCCAGGATGGCAATGAAGGTAACAATCAAAATAATCTTCTCCTTGACTTGCGTCATCAACAAATCTCTGAACAGGACGCGCTCCTTGCTGTCCAGAAAATCCAGGACCACTGCCGCCTGGTCTTCAATGGTGACAGGTATTCTCTCGACCGTGTGCTCGGTTACAGGCGGCACGCGTTTGAGTACGTCGACAAAAACGGCCATCAAATCATACAGCGCCACCTCGCTCTGAGCAACCCCTTCTTCCTGGTCCGGCTCATCCTCAAATGCGTAGTTCCTGGCCATAAAAAGCTCACGGCCCTCTTTTTCGAACTCGCCCAGGTTTTCCGCAACTTCCTTGAAGCGCTGGTACTCGAGCAGCCTTTGCACCAGCTCCTGACGTGGATCTTCGAGATCTTCGTCTTCTTCCATCTCCGGCTTTGGCAAGAGCAGATGCGCCTTGATGCGGATGAGCGTTGCGGCCATCAAGATAAACTCGCTGGCATGGTCGAGGTCCAAAAGCTCGATCGCTTGCAGGTATTCCATGTACTGTTGTGTGATTGCCGCAATCGGGATATCGTAAATATCGACTTCGTTTTTCTTGATCAGAAAAAGAAGCAGATCCAATGGGCCTTCGAAGTTTTGCAACTGAATTCTATAAGACATAAAAAAAGCCCACTTCTGATTGTCGGGCTTCCTTCATTTGACGCGCGAACTCCAGCATAAACAAAACGTCGCTGTGAAAAGAAAACTGATTTTCAGGATTCATCTTGGCGTCCTTTTAGAAACCCCTTTTTCAAAGCAAAAAATCCTAAAAAGTTAAAACAAAAAACTTAAATAGTCAAGAGTTATTCGCGTAATTTTTCAAGAAGTTAACCAAAGCGTCCTTCCAATGCGGCATGTGGTCCAGGCCAATCGCCCGCAGGTTTAGATTCTCGAGCACGCTGTACAGGGGTCGTTTCACCGGGGTCGGAAAATCCGCCGCCAGACACGGCTCAAGAGGCGTTTGCAAGTGCAGCTCCGAAAAAATGACTCCGGCAAACTCGTACCAGGAACACGCTTCCTGGCATGTCATATGGTATAAGCCGAAAGCTCCGCTCTGAACCAGGGCCAGGGTGTTGCGGGCAATGTCGCTCACCGGTGTGGGCGTGAGCACTTCATCGTCGACAACGCGCACTTCCGGCTTTTCCCGGGCAGCTTTCAGCATGGTCATGATAAAATTGCCCCCCTTCGCCCGGCACGGCGTGCGGCCATAGATGCCGGAGAGGCGCACGACGAAATGGCGCTGACAATGGTTCAGTACCAGGGTTTCACCGCTCAACTTGGTCAGCCCGTACATATTCAAGGGGTTGGTCCTATCCACTTCCAGGTAGGGTGTCCTTTTCTGACCGTCAAACACGTAGTCGGTGCTGAAATGCACCAGAACCGCGCCGATCTCCTCGGTGACGCGCGCGAGATTGAACGCGCCCAGAGCGTTGACTTTGAACGATTGCACCGGCTCCTGTTCACACAGCGGCACGTTATGATAGGCCGCCGTGTTGACCACAACAGACGGTTGCAGGGCTCGCAATCGTGTTTGCACACTTTCGAGGTCGGAAACTTCGACCTCATCGTGGGTCAACGCCATGACTTCGTGGTGTCGAGAAAACGTTGCGCACAGCTCTGTTCCGAGCTGGCCGTTGGCGCCGATGACGGCTATTTTCATCGCATGATCCTCCGATGAACCCGGTCGGCCGGATTTCTATCCTCCCGCGTTGATGGTTTTGAAGACCTCGATGTTGTAGTAGTTGGGATTATCGAAGTCCTTGAAATTTTCGTAGTTCGCGATCAGCTCCTTGACAATCGCATCGATCTCGAACCTGGGCTTGAAGCTCAACACATTTCTCGCTTTCTCGAAACTGACTTTGTAATTGCGAATATCCTGCATATGGCGGATGTCGAGCTTGATGTTTCCCTTCTTTTCCTCCAGACCGGCTTTGACCCAATCCGCAATTTCGCCGATGGTATAGTTGCCGGAAGCCACGTTGAAGATGCCGGACACACTCTCATTGGCTTCCACGGCACGGATATAGGCGCTGCACGCATCCTGAATGCTCAGGATCGGCCGCCAGATCGAAGGGTTGTTGACCGTGATCACGCCGTCCTGCATGGCCGTCTTGAACATGGTGTTGACCACCAGATCCAACCGCATGCGCGGACTGTAGCCGCACACCGTCCCTTGCCGCAGGCAAATGACCGAGAGATCTTTGTCCCGCATCTGCATCACCGCTTGCTCGCCCTGCAGCTTGGAAATCCCATATGGATAGTTGGACACGGCGGGCGATGTTTCGTCATAGAGGGCGTTTTCGGTGTAGCCATAGACAGAGCACGTCCCCGCATAGACAAATCTTTGCACCTCTGTCTGCCTGGCGATGTAACACAAATACGCCGGTGCAGAGGCATTGTAAATAAAGTTCTTGCCGGGCGAATATTCGGCCATCGGGTCATTGGAAAGACCGGCAAGAAAAATGAGCTGCTGATACTTCGACACCTCCTTGCTGGTGAGCTCAAAAACGTCCTTGTTTGTTCTCGTGACCCCATCAGGCAAGTGGTCGCCGAACCAGAACAGGTCGACAACATCAACGTCGTAACCGCGTTCGAGTAGCCTGGGAACCAAAGCCGAGCCGATGTATCCGCCACCACCTACAACCAGTAGTCTCATTTGCATTCACCTTTTTTTAGCACTATCCACGCGAGGCGTGGGTTTCGATGACAGTAAGCAGGGTGTCCCGGCCCACCCCACAAGCTAAAGCTTGAACACCGGCCCGGCCCCGCCCCGATTCGGGCGTGTTGACTTGCAAGCCTGTTCAGGAATATTTAAAATGGCGCGACTCCGCTTTGGCAAGCCATTCCGCCAGCGTTTGCGCTTTACCATCCTTCTCCGACACGATGGGTTCCCGAACCGGCCAGTCGATGCCGATCTCCGGGTCATTCCAGCGGATCCCGGATTCGCAGTTGGGATTGTAGATGCCGGTGCATTTGTATTGAATTTCAGCGAAGTCAGACAGAACACAAAAGCCGCGGGCAAATCCGGCCGGCGCCCAGAGCTGTTTTTTGTTCTGAGCCGAGACCACTTCCCCGTACCATTTTCCGAGCGTAGGCGAGCCTGTGCGAATATCCACCGCCACCAGGAAGGCCTCACCAACCGTAACCCTCATGAGTTTAGCCATGGCCGGCTGCCATTGAAAATGGAGGCCGCGCAGGACATTCTTTCTCGAGCGGGAGTGATTGTCTTGCACAAACTCGTGCGGCAGCCCCAACTCCCTGAACTTGTCCGCCCGAAAAGCTTCCAGGAAAAAGCCTCTTTCATCTTCAAACACTTGTGGCACAAGCACCTTGACCTCGCCGAAATGTACAGATTCGATCTTGATTTCCATGAGTTATCCTTCCGTGTTCAAGCTGTGGTTCATTAACTCCGTGTAGGTTTTTTTGCCTTTGAAAAAATAGGCGAACAAAACACTCTCGTGGTGGATCATGCTTCGGAGTCGGTCGTCCGAAAGGACTCTTTTGCTCTGCGAATCCTTTCGCTTTTTTAGAATCAAAGGGAGATGGCAGATGAGCCAGGCATAGGCTTTGAGCACAGCAAACGCTTTCATGAAATCGAATTTCAGGGTCGCGCCGGCCAGGCAAACGGTATCGAGAAAAAAACGAATCGGCAAGACCTTGAGCAGATTGCCGGTTTCAAAGTTCTTGATGAGCATAAACAGGCTGTTCCTGAAATTCCAGTACACCTTCTTGAAGCTGTCGGGCGCGATGGTCGCGCCGGCGTAGTGATAGATCTTCGACTCCGGAATAACCTTCAATTTGTACCCGGCCAGACGGAGCCGCCAACACAAATCGATCTCCTCCATGTGATGCACAAAGTCTTCATCCAGAAGCGCGGTTTTTGCCAGCGCCTCGGCCCGCACGAACATGGCGGCGCCGCTGGTCCAGAAGACCTCGACCTCATCATCATATTGGCCCGCGTCCTGCTCCATCGTATAAAAAACCCTGCCGCGCAAGAACGGATAGCCATACCTGTCGATAAATCCGCCGGAAGCGCCGGCATATTCGAACTGGCCGGGCTGCAGCATGGCCAGCAGTTTGGGCTGCAGCGCCGCGATTTGCGGGTCGTTCTCAGCCGCTGCCACCAGGGGGTGCAGCCAATCAGGGTCAACCTTTACATCGTTGTTCAGGAGGACGTAGTACTTGCCGGCGGCATGTTGAAAGGCAATATTGTACGCCCGGCTGTACCCGCCGTTGGCGCCTGTTTCAACGATTCTGACTTGCGGAAATTGACGCCTGGTGTAGCCGACGCTGTCATCGGTGGAATGATTGTCCACCAGCACGATCTCGAAGTTGGGATAGGCAGTTTTGACGAGCGACTCGAAGCAGTCTGGTAAGAATTTTCGGCCGTTGTAGTTCAACACCAGGACGCTGACTAACGGATCGTGCTCTTTGTTCTCTGCGCTTCTGTTCTGTGACACCTAAGTTCCTGTTGCTTGCTCTCTGGACGTGTTTTCACGGGCGCTCACACCTGTCTCCATGGCTACGCTTCCTTCACGAACCCCATTTTGGCGTACTTGTCAATTCGCGCCTGCACCAGATCATCTGGTGGAATTTTCATCAGCTGCTCGATTTCGCGCAGAATGTGCGTCTTGAGAATGGTGGCTGCGCCATCATAATCGTGGTGTGCGCCGCCGAGCGGCTCTTTGATCGCCAGGTCGATGACTCCCAGCTCCAGCAAGTCCGGTGCGGTGAGTTTCATCGCTTCGGCGGCCTGCTCGGCTTTGGTGCTGTCGCGCCACAAGATAGCAGCACAGCCCTCAGGGGAGATGACAGAGTACCAGGTGTTTTCCATCATCATGACGCGGTCGCCGACCCCAATTCCGAGCGCACCGCCGGAGGCTCCCTCGCCAATGACCACAATGAGGATGGGGACGCGCAGATGGGACATTTCAAACAGATTGCGCGCGATCGCTTCCGCCTGCCCGCGCTCCTCAGCGCCAATGCCCGGAAAAGCCCCCGGCGTGTCTACCAGGCAAACGATGGGGCGGTTGAATTTTTCGGCGAGCTTCATGACCCGCAGCGCCTTGCGATAGCCTTCCGGATGCGGCATGCCGAAATTGCGGTGCAGCTTTTGTTTCGTCGTGCGTCCCTTCTGGTGGCCGATGATGGCCACTTTGCCGTGCTCGATTTTTCCGATTCCTGCGATAATCGCCGGATCATCGCCAAAAGCACGGTCGCCATGCAGCTCGAAAAAGCTGCTCGTCATCCGTTCGATGTAGTCTCTGGTGTACGGTCGCTGCGGATGGCGGGCCAGTTGCAGCCGCTGCCAGCGGCTGAGTTTGGCGTAGATTTCGGCGCGCAGCTTGTCTGCTTTTTGCTCGAGCCGGGAAATCTCATCCGAAATCTCGACTTTCTCATTCTGAGAATACTCCTTCATTTCGCGAATGCGGCGCTCCAGCTCAACGATCGGTTTCTCAAATTCTAAGACATATTCACTCATGGTTCTCTCTAAACGTTCAACAAAGATTTAAAAATAATCTCCATATCCAGCAGCGGAGAATAATTCTTGAGGTAGTAGATTTGATATCGCTGTTTATCCTCCAAACTCAACTGCTTTCGAGCGTTCACTTGCACCAGCCCGGTCAGCCCTGGTTTCAAGTCGAGATTCAGGCCTACCGAGGTCGCGCGGGATTCTGACGCCTCGACCATTTCGCTGCCGACAAAACTCAAATCCCCTTTCAGCACAGCCCAAAGATACAGGATCTTGTCAAGTATCGATTGGCTTTTGTTGCCAAGTTCCTGCACCGTGACTTCGCCGTTCAAGCCATGAATGGCTTTACCCTGCAAACTCGCGGAAGTTAAGGATTTTTTTAGCAAAAACAAAGGAAGAGTTATCAGCAAAGTCAAACAAGCCAGACAAACATCGAACCCTCGTTTCAACAGGCGATACCGTTTCTGGTGCAGCTTGTAGTCGATCTCCAGGAGCGGCACATCCTCGATGCGATCGATCGAAGCCTTGCCAATGATGACCTCCAGATTACTTGGAATTAACTTGAAATTGACGCGCTGGTTCCCGGATTTTGCAATAATCGCAAGGATCTGATCATAGGAAAGCTCATGGGGGGAAAAAATGACTTCCTGAATGTGGTTCGCCTTGATAATATCATTGAGATCATCGATGGCCCCCAGCACTTCGACGCCGCTGAGCACCTCGCCAGTCTGCGAGCCGTTCATGCTGACCAGCCCGGAGATGTCGTAGCCACTATCGACCTGAGAATTGAGTTTCTGAATCAGCTTTTGGCCGGACTCGAGGTCGCCGACGACGAGCGTGTTGCGCGCCAGCAGCGTCTTGCCCAACGTGCCCTTGAACGGCAGCAACCCGGTCCTTGCCAGCATCTTGAAGGCCAGCCGCCAGGCCGGAATGGCGAAGATGCTGATCATGCTGCTCATCAGCACCACCGCACGCGAGAAGGCATACTGCTTGAAAAAGAATGTCAGACTAGCATTGATCAAAAAACCCGTCGCCATGGCAAGCGCTGCCTTTGAGGAGGAAAACTTGTGCTGGGTATAACTGCCAGTGAATGTCAGCAGCACCATCCAGATCAACGAATAGACAGCCAGAACCGGCACAAACTGCGCCAGGGTGTCGAGGCTGCCAAAGCGCCAGTAAATGCTGAAAATAATGGTCGAGCACAGAAGCACCAGGTCGGCAGTCGGAGCTGCCAGGGCCTGCAAGAGATTGCCCAGAAAGGAAACACCGGCGCGCAGCCAGATGGCAAGCCACAACATCCAGTACGGCATCAGGAAATAGCGCTGGCTGAAATGTTTGCGGGCGAACTGGCCCATCGCCTGGTAAAACACCTTGAGCCGGTCGAACTGCGCTTTTTTCGAGCTTTCTCCTTTGAAATGGATGATCTGGGTGCCCGGGTAGTACATCACTTTCCACGGGCTCTGCCCGATGCGGTAGCACCAATCCAGGTCCTCCCCGTACATAAAAAAAGACTCATCAAGCAGCCCGACATCTTTGATGGTTTCGCGCCGCACCATCATGAAGGAACCGGAAATCGCCTCGACCGCACAGGGTTCATCCGGGTCGAGATAGGTGAGATTGTACCTGCCGAACAGTTTGCTCCGCGAGAAGATCGTGCTCAGGCCGCTTAGTTTGGTGAAGGCCACCCACGGGGTCGGAAAACTGCGGCGGCAGGCCAATTGCAGGCTGCCGTCCGGGTTCAGAATCTTGCAGCCCACCATGCCGGCGTCCGGATTCCCCTCGAAGAACTCCAGCAGCTTGACAAAGGTGTCCTCCTGCACGATCGTATCCGGATTGAGCAGAAGCAGGTACTTGCCTCTGGCGGCTTTCACGCCCTGGTTCGAGCTTTTGGCGAAGCCCAGATTCTCCCGGTTGGCGATGAGCTTGACTTCGGGAAACCGCTCACGCACAAGCGTCTGGCTGCCATCGCGTGAGGCGTTGTCTACCACGATGACCTCCGCGGAAATCTGGCTGAGCGCCTTTTGCACCGAAATCAACGCTTGCTCCAGGAACTCTTTGACGTTGTAGTTGACGATGATAATGGAGAGATCCACGGTTTGAAGCCCGGAGAGGCGAGGCTTGCGCTTTGTCGGATTCTTGATCAAATCTGCGCTTTTGTAACGATTCAGGGTGTTTAGGTGTTTAGACTGTAGGCGATTAGGCTGTTAGTTGCTTCCGACAGCTAAAAGTCTACCGCCTATCTACACGAAACACGCAGAGAAATGACGGACAGAAACGAACAAACTCTGCGGTCTCAGCGACTACGTAAAAATAACAAGATGGTAGTTCACCGTAGCCATACCCCCTTGTGGGGTATCCTCGCAGAAGCGACCCACAAGGGGTCGAGGCTACGATTCAATGTTACCGCCTCAAGTCAGTCAGGTCAGTCCTTCCTCATTCTAAGCTTGTGTAGCAAGCTCAACAACCTGAGCTTCCAAACCATCCAGGTCGCCTCGCGCATCACCTTATAAGTCATCTTCGAGGCGCCTTTGGTGCGGTCCACAAAAATGATCGGGTGCTCCACAATCTTGAACTCTCGGCGCCAGGCTTTATAAGCCATTTCGATCTGGAAGGAATAGCCGTCGCTCGAAATCCTGTCGAGATTGATGCTTTCCAGCACCCTTCTTCGAAAACACTTGAAACCGCTGGTGCAGTCATGGATCGGCATTCTGGTGATCAGGCGTGTGTAGAAATTGGCCATCAAACTAATCAAGAGCCGGGAAAACGGCCAGTTGATGACGTTGACGCCGGTCAGATACCTCGAGCCGATGACGAGGTCACATGATCTGGCCTTGTGCAGCATCTTCGGGATCTCCTGAGGGTCGTGCGAGTGGTCGGCGTCCATTTCAAAAATGAAATCGTATCCCTGCTTGATAGCATACTTGAATCCATCAACGTATGCCGTGCCCAGCCCGAGCTTGTTTTGACGTCGAATCAAATGCAGGCTGCCATTATTTTTGCCCAGGTTGGCGACGCACTCTCCGGTTCCATCCGGCGAGTTATCGTCCACGACCAGGACGGCCAAATTGGGAACCTTCAAAGCAAAAACCTTGTCGATAAGACTCTCGATGTTATCAATTTCGTTGTAGGTCGGGATTATTACCAGTATTTTCTCCATGCAGATATGTCGTGTTCCTTTCCCCGATGGTGCGGTAGCCAAACGTTCGGTGCGCTTAACTGTCGAGCTGCTGCTTCAGTTTGGTCAACCCCTCCTCGATGCCGCCTAACTTGACCCCAACTTCATCGTAAAGTTTGGACAGGTCGAAGCTGCAGTTGAGGGGCCTGGGTGCTTTTTGGTTCAAGTCTTTTGTCTTGATGCGGGCAATCAAAGATTTGTCAAAGCCAAAAACGTCAGCGAGTTTCAGTGCAAAATCATAGCGCGTATCACAGTCAGAGCCAGTCACGTGATACAGTCCCGTCTTCTTCAATTCCACAATCTTGTAGACAGCAAATGCGAGATCATCGGCCAGCGTCGGGTGGCCGTACTGGTCATCCACGATGGTGACCCGCTCCCCGGCACGCAGCTTGCCGACCAACCAGGTTGCGAAGTTGGGCTTCACGTTTTTGCCGGTGCCGTAAAGGACCATGGTTCGCAAGATTGCGTACTCGGCGCCGCTGAGCATAACGGCGTTTTCTCCGGCGAGTTTTGACCGGCCATAATACCCCAGCGGGTGGGGGACGGATTCTTCGTTGTAGTTCCCGTCGACGCCATCGAAGACATAATCGGTCGAGATGTGAATCAAAACGGCGGCCATCCGCCGGGCGGCATAAGCCAGGTTCTCAACGCCGGTAACGTTGACCTTCCAACACGTCTCTTTATCCTCTTCGCTGCCGTCCACATTGGTATAGGCGGCGGCATTGATGATGTAGTTCGGCTCCAGGGATTTTACAAGCGCGAGCACATTTTTTCTTCGGGTGATGTCACACTGCACGTACTCATACCCGTCAAGCTGCAGCGCTGAATCGGGCTTGATCCCCAGGCCGTGAACTTCAAAATCGTGCTGGAAGGTTTCCACCAGCTTCTGGCCAAGCAGGCCATTTGCGCCGCTGATGAGCACCTTTTTTTTGAGGAGTTTCAAATTAGCCATGTAAAGTGAACTCAATCCCTTTCATCTTAGCGTCTGCAATGTGACGATTAACACCGTAAATTACACCAAATTACCCTAATTTGCAAACAAAAATACGCGTTTGCCGTGGAGCGAAAAGCTAATCGCTCAAGTTAGGCGCTGACGAGTCAAGTTCTGTCATTCTTCGGCAAGAGTTTTTTATGGTTCAGTTTTTTTCAATTTTAGCCCGATATAACTTTCTCTTCGCGTTCTTCGCGCCTTTGCGGTGAATGAATTGTTCAGGTTAGAGTTTAGTTTAGGATTTCGAATTTCCGGTTGTTGAATCCCGCGGCCTTCTGCGGGGCTTGTCCGGCTTAGGTGCAAACAAAAAGCCCGTGCCTCCCACCTACCCGATCATACGCTGGATTTCCTTAATTCCCGTGCTCCCCAAAAACGTACAATTCGCGGCCGCCACTCGGTGCGCAAAAGCGGTCGCGGTGATTTCATCCGCGCCGCCAAGCGCTTTTACAACGTATGCAGCTTCAAAGGCATCGCCGCAGCCGATGATGTCGACCACATCGGAAACGTGTTGCGCCGGAACGCGCTGGACATGAACCTCACCTTGCTTTGAATAGCACAGATACGACCCCTTATCCGCCAGCGTGATGTGGCAGACAGACGGCCGTAATTGTAACACCTGCCTGCCAAACTCGACCAGAAGCTCGACTGGCGCAGCTTCTGTCAGACCTGCCAGCGTCCTCGCCTCCATTTCATTCACCTGCAAGACGTCCACCTGATCGATCCATTCGCGCCAATCCGGCGGACGACTGTAGAAGCGTTCTCCGTGCTGACCAATTCCGAGCGCGTGGGAGTGAAAATCCAGATAGACAAGCGCTTGCGAAGCCTGCCGGAACCGTCTGAGCGCCGCCAGCTCCACGTCGCAGCCGGTGATCAGGTTGACGATGACCGCGTCCGCCTCTTTCAGCAACAGGGTCTGTTCAAAAGTCACGGGCGGCATGGGCGCGGTCGTTATCTCGTCGCGCTCTTGTGGCCCGGTGTAGTACAGACGCACCTGCGTGTTGTCGCGCGCCAATTTCGTCAGCCCGTCCAGGCGCACGTTAGGATATGCCAGTAACCTGCTGCTGACTTCATCATAGAAATCCGTTCCGATATTGCACACCGGGTAGATTTCATCAGAGCTGCCGAGCAGATTGGCCAGGTACGAAACAGTGAAAAAAATTCCGCCGATGCTGCTGAGCTCCGGACGCTGCCAGGGGAAGATTCTATCGCGAATAAACGTCCCGATCACACCGATTTTCATCGTCTAATTGTAGGGATAGAAGATGTAGAACAAAAGCGATAATCCGGCCAGCACCCACAAGCCCGGACTGACCTCCTTTTCCCTGCCCGCAGCCACCTTGAAAACAGGATACAGGACGAATCCGGAGGTGATGCCAACGCCAATATTGTAGGTAAAACTCATCAAGACCACGACGGAGATGGCCGGAAAGAGCTCGGTAAGATCGTCCAGCTTTATCCTGGTCAGGGGCGCGAGCATGAGAAAACCGACCACAATCAGCGCCGGTCCGTACGCGTGTGGTGGCACAGCAGTCAAAAAGGGCGCAAAGAACAGCGCCACCAAAAACAAAAACGCAACCACCACCGCGGTGAATCCCGTCCGGCCACCGGCTTCAATTCCGGCAGCAGATTCGATGTAGGCGCCGGCCGTGGTCGTCCCCACTACAGCCGCAAACGTCGTGGCCAGGGCATCCGCCATCATCGGTTTTTCGATTTCCGGCAAGTTACCGGTTTCGTCCAGAAACCCGGCACGGGACGAAACCCCGATCAGCGTGCCCATCGTGTCGACGAACGCCATCACGAACACGGTGAGCACGACGGCAAAAAACCCCCAGTCAAATACGGCCGCCAGATCGAGCTGCAAAAACGTCGGTGCCAGACTGGGGGGCAGGCTCATCCACTCGTCAGGCGGCTGGGCAACCCCCAAAACGAAAGAGAGCAATGTCGTCCCCAGGATTCCCAGAAGAATCGCCCCGGGAACCTTCCGAGTCATCAGGACCGTGATGAGAAAGAAGCCAAAAATCGACAGTAAAACGGCAAGACTGGTGACGTCGCCGATCTTCACTGGCGCATCTGGCACGCCGAGGGTGACAATGCCGCTTGAATTCAAGCCGATGAACGTCATAAACAGACCGATGCCTACCGAAAAACTGTAGCGCAATCCTTCCGGCACCGCCTCTACCAGCCACTGACGCAAGCGCAAAGCCGTCAGCAAAATGAACAAAACTCCGCCGACGAATATCGCGGCAAGCGCCGCCTGCCAGCTATATTCGAGCACCACGACAACGGTGTAAGCAATAAACGCGTTCTCTCCCATGTACGGCGCGATCGCAAACGGCCGCCTGGCATAAATCCCCATCAACAACGTACCGAACACGGCCGTCAGAATCGTGGCGACCATCGAGGCGTCAAACGGAATCCCGGCGGCCGCCAGAATCTTCGGATTCACGACGATGATGTACGACATGGTCAGGAACGTCGTGACGCCGGCAATGATCTCTTGCCGGAATGTCGTCGCGTGCTTTTCGAATTCGAAAAATGTTTGTATCCGGGACAACATGATGTTTGAGGGGTTAGCCTGAATGATTCACGAAATATTAATCTGACGACGTGTGCACGCCAACGCTCACAACCGGCTCCCCTTTCCCTTGAACTCGATCAGTTTTTTCTTCACGGCCGGCTCGGTCAAGGCGATGATCTGCGCCGCAAGCACAGCGGCGTTGACGGCTCCTGCGGGGCCAATCGCCACCGTTGCCACGGGCACGCCCCTGGGCATTTGCACGGTCGAGTAGAGCGCATCGACGCCGTTCAGATGTGAGCCCGGCAGCGGGACACCGATGACCGGCAGCACGGTATGGGCGGCAAGCGCTCCTGCCAGATGCGCTGCCATGCCGGCCGCACCGATGAGGACACGATAGCCATTCTTTTCGGCGTTGCGGGCGAACTCGGCGGTCACATCCGGGGTTCTGTGGGCGGACAGGACAAACTCCTGGCACGGGATGCCAAAATAATCGAGATACTTCTTGCAGTCAGACATGGCGTCCCGGTCGGAGTCACTGCCCATGATGATAGCCACTTTTGTCTCTCCTGCTGCCATCTAACTGGCCTCCGCGGCTTTTTCCTTACGGACCTCCTCGAGCGTTCTGAATGTGTGCGCCATGACATCGAGCTGGCGCAGGAAAGGCTCTTTGTCTCCGCCCGGGAAATACACCGCAATGTCGATCAGATAGATTCTGCCGGAGGCTTCGTCGTAGAAACAGTAGGTTCGAAAGGGGCCACCGCCGCCTTTTGACTCATGCAGATTTTCCCACAGACCTTGCACCCTCAGGGCGTTGCGGCCCTGAAAATTCACTTCCTCGACCCTCAAGTAGTTCGACTGCCGATACACTCTGTCGGCGACACCGTCTTCGTTTTTGTAGAACTTCGAGGTGAGCTCATCTCTCTTGTTGAGCACCCACGTCTCATTCAGAACAGACCTGTCAGCGTTTTCGATCCAGTGGACAAACAGCCAGCGCTCCCGGCCCGGCAAACTGCGGCGCAACATGTAGAAGTTCGCGTCTGCCCGCTCAATGTTGACAAAGTAGTCGTGTTGAATCCGGAGCGTCCAGCCGTATTTCTCGAGTGCTTCCGCCGCGAGCTCCTTTTGCTCCAGCCTGCTGTACATTTGCCGGCGGGTGTCTTCCAGCAGACGGTTTTCCAGCAGCTCGTAGAGATATCTTTTGTTGGTTTCCAGATGATGGGTCAATTCCGTCACCGAGGTGCTGGTCAGCACCAGCAACATTTGCCGCTTTGCCCAGGGATTCTTTTTGGGGAAAACAAAAGCGGAGCCATCCTCCACCCGCGCTTTGACGCCTGGTGCAAGCATCCCGTCGACCTTCTGGCTGATCTCGCCATCGGAGTCAAGCGTCCCGACCAACGCCACGTTCTTGCGGGTGGCAAAATCGTTGAATCGCTCTGGCGCGACCCAGATGACCTCAAAAACTTTTTCAGGCTCTGGCGTATAAATCGTTTTTTCGAACGCGTTGCGCAAAGCGGGCTCGAGGGCGTGCCAGACCTCCGGG
Organism: bacterium; assembly: GCA_046757165.1. Taxonomy (GTDB): domain Bacteria; phylum Zhuqueibacterota; class Zhuqueibacteria; order Oceanimicrobiales; family Oceanimicrobiaceae; genus JBHHXT01. The sequence continues at coordinate 50,579 of JBHHXT010000009.1, forward strand.
TCGGCAACGACAAAAAGACGCGTGCCCTCACCATATCCTGAAGGCTTGCTGACACAGCCCGGCAGATAGAGCATCCCCAGCCCGAAAGTACAACACAAGAAGATTCTGATTTTATTCATCATAATTGCTTCGCTTTTTGATGGTGTAGAGAACTGAGGACCCTGATCGTTTTTTTCGTTGCAACACCCCGGATGCCACCAGGATAGAAAATTTCGCAATGCCGAAGGCGCGAACATACTGAAGCAGCGTCATCCCCTTGGCGCTCCTGTTGGCCGCGGCGATCAATCTCTCACTCATCAGACAATTATAGAAGGCATCCGCCACCATCTGTTGAGACCGCACCAGCCGTAAGTCCAGCTGCTCGCACAGCCGGGTCACGCTCTGAGGCGTGAAGTGTGTGAGATGTCGAGGGGCGTCGAGGGGCACCCAGTTAGCGCCATAGTAACCTGCGTCCCAACTTGCGATGTTGGGCATGGCAGCCAGAATGACCCCGTCTTCTCTCAAAAGGTCAGCCACGCGCTGCAAGAGTGCCCCGGGCTCATGAACATGCTCCAGCACATGCCAGAGGGTTACGACATCAAAGCTGCCGCTCTGAAAGTCACACGCAGCCAGATCACACGTTGCGACCTGCAGGCCGTATTCTTCTTGCGCAAACCGGGCCGCATGGGCATCTTGCTCCGTGCCCGCCACCTGCCAGCCATGTTTCTTCATTTCATGCAGAAATTCGCCAGTACCACACCCCACATCCAGCAGCGAACCGCTCGCTTTCATGCGTTCGATCTTGCGCCGCTTGGCGGGAAGGGTATAACGGCGCACCAGCGTGTAAAGCCAGTCCCACACTGCCAGCGAGGCTCTTGTTGACAGGAACGGCTGGTACGCCTCGTGTTCGTAAAAGGCGGAGATGGTCTCCGCGGCCGGGCGTGGATTCAAAAACACAAAGGCACACGCATCACACCGGACCAACTGGAATACCGGCCCGGAAGCAAGGTTGAACCGGTCGGCGACCTTGCGCTGCGGAGTGTTTTTTGTGCTGCCACAAAGCGGACACGCTGTCGTTTCCAGCTCAACTCCAGCTTTTGACTTTGTCGCATCCGGCTGCAGGCGTCCTTGCCGGCTGTCCCTGAACGCAAGAGCGCGCGGCTCACGACTAGGGTTTGCCATCGGTCCGGGTCGTATCGGTATCGGCATCCGCGGCGTTTGCCAAATCGATGGAATCTTGCTCGACCAGCTTCAGCAGATTTGTCAACTGCCGTTGGGCAATCCGGTCGTCGGGCTTCCTGGCCAGCCATGTCTCGAGGATGGCGATCGCTTTCTCATATTCCTTGTTTTTGGCATGATGACTCACCAGCCAGCGATAAGCATCCTGATAGTCCGGATGATCCTGCATGATTTTAACCATCATGGCCTCCGCCTTTGACTCATCCTTGAGCTCGAACGAATAGGTCTGGGCGATGAACAATTTCTCCCGTGGACTCAGTGGATAGGTTTCGATGATGCGTTCTAATCGTCTCTCAAGTTCTTCCGGTCTGCCGGCGTCAGCGTACAATCGCCCGAAACTGAGGGACAACCGATAATCCCGCAGCGGGATCACCTCCTCAGGCATGACCTCTGCCATCTTGTCCAGCACAGCGATAGCCTTCTCAGACTCGTCAACGGTCTGGTAGTAGTTCGCCAGGCGGACAAAGGCGGAGCGGTAGTTTTGCAGCAGCCCCTTGATGTTGCGATTATAATAGACGTCCGGATTGTTTAGATTGCGATACTGAAATTTCTCGAACAGGTTGGTCTGCAGTTTCTTGTGCGAAATGAAATCCGGCGGGCCGCTGTACGGCATCACCCGAAACGCCAGGCCATCCATCCTGAGATAGTTGGGATTGCCGCGGCGTCCTCCCAGGCCGAGCATGTTGGACCCTGCCACCGTGACGGCAAAATAAACCGGCCGGCGAAATCGATTTGCTCTCAGGATGCGGTCTATCATAAAGTCCTGCACCAGAAGCACCGGTGTGCCAGAAAACTTCTTTGAATGGGACAGCGTGTAGGAGACCACCGGTTTTTCAGGAACCTCCTCCGGCTTGAGGGTGGCGTTGTCTTGTGCTTTTTCCAGCTCTTTGACGATGAGCTCGCGGCTTACCGGGATGCTGCGTTTTTTGGCCTTCCACCGTTGCGCCTGCAGACGGTCAACCTGCGAATCCGGAAACCTGCCCATCGGCACCCTGGGCTCCTCATCGCGGAGCTGTTTGACGTACCAATGTGTATTCAGCAGACTGAGATTGACCACGCGCACATCGGGCCGGACGCCGTAAACGTATTGCAAGAACCACAGCGGGAAGGTATCGTTATCACCGTTGGTGAACAAGATGGCATTGCGCTCGCAGCTCTGCAAGATGTTGTAGGAGTAGTCATAAGCGACGTAGTTGCCCGACCGGTTGTGGCTCTCATAGTTGTGCTCAAAGAGTTTATGCGGCACAGCCAGGAACAACGCCACCAGAGCCAGCGCCACCCCGACTTTGCGCAGCACGGCGCTGTGCTTGATGATTTTCAACACAAACTCGACCAAGGCGCTGGCTCCTAAACCGATCCACAGCGAGAAGGCCAGGTAGGAGCCCACATACGTGTAGTCTCGTTCCCGCGGCTGCGGGTCCTCCTGGTTGAGGTAGATGGTGATCGCCAAACCCGTGGCGAGGAACAAGACCGCAATGACGGACGCCCCCTTCCAGTCATTCTTGAAGTGGTAGTACAGGCCTAATAATCCCACAAGAAACGGCAACCCCATCAGCCCGTTCAGTGACAGGGTTTCCACAACATAGCCGTCCCGGCCGATGGTGTTACCGTGCCCGATGAATTGCCAGCCAAAATAGCGAATGTTCATTTTCTTGATCTGATAATCCCAAAACGGAGCCCGGCGCGTGGTGAACGGAATGTCGCCGTATTGCTCGCGGTTGAGGTAGCTGGCAAGTTTCTTTGGATTGTCCGGATGATTCTCGTTGATCGCCGGCTTCAGGCCCGAGCGAATGTACAGCGCCGTGTAGGAGGAATAGCCGACCAAAATCAGCAGCATGCCCATCGAAAGCAGGCTGAGCAGGCGCTTGCGGTTCTTGACGGCGTAGAAAGCAAGGAACACCGGAAACAGCGCCATGACGCCCAGAAAGAGAAATGAGAATCTTTCGATGACCCAGGGCACCCCCTTGACAATTCCCGGATACATGACAAAAAACGTGCTGACAGAGGCCACGCCCAACCAAAGAAAGGAAGCCAGCGTGACCTTGAATCGCTTGAAGTAGAAAATCAAGCAAAGGGAAAACCAGGCAACAATATTCAGCAGATGGACCCCGATGGCCAGGCCGATCAAATACATGATGAAAAGAAGAATCTTGTCCCCGGCCGGCTCGTCCGCCTTTTCCACCCAGACCAACATGAGCCAGACCACAATGGCAGTAAAAAACATCGACAGAGCATAGACCTCCGCTTCTATGGCGTTGAACCAGAAGGAATCCGTAAAAGCAAACCCCAGCGCACCGATCACCCCGCCGGCATAGAGAATAAAGCGCTCTTCCACCCGCTCCGGAATGCCACGCCAGGCCCGCAGCAAGCGCACGATGATCAGATAGGTGAACAACACCGACAGGGCGCTCATGAGCACCGAAATCATGTTGACCCTCAGGCCGATGTCCTGCACAAATGGAATCATCGAAAAGACCCTGCCGATCAAGATGTAGAGCGGCGCCCCCGGCGGATGAGGCACGCCCAGGATGTAAGAACAGGTGATAAATTCGCCGCAATCCCAGTACGAGGTCGTAGGGGCCACGGTCGCCGTATAGACCACAAAGGCGATTGCAAAAACAATGGCGGCGATGATTCGGTTTAGTTTCTTGTGCTCCATAAACAGATTGCTCCTTCAGTGTAAGGTCTCAAAAAATACTGAGCGACAATCGGAAAGTGTGGCTACCCTACCCCTGCCAGCTCGAACTTCTCGCGATATTGTTTGAAGAAATGTGCCCGCACAGGCATGTTTTCGACCCGCAGAATTTGTTTGTCCTTGCGCGCCAGGTCGAACGCCTCGTCTCTGGCCTTGATCAAAAGCTCGGTGTCTTTGACGAGGTCTGCGATGCGAAGCTCCGGCATGCCGCTTTGCCTGGTACCAAAGAACTCGCCGGGGCCGCGGAGCTGCAAATCCACCTCTGCGATCTTGAAGCCATCGTTGGTTTGCGTCATCGTTTCCAGACGGGTTTTGGCTTCCTGGGAAATGGGGTATTTCGCGATCAAAAAGCAAGACGACGCTTTCTTGCCACGCCCAACTCGGCCGCGGAGCTGGTGCAACTGCGGCAAACCGAAGCGCTCGGCATTCTCGACCACCATGATGGTTGCGTTCGGGACGTCGACACCAACTTCGATGACCGTCGTGCTCACCAGCGCCTGTAATTCGCCCGCCTTGAAAAGGGCCATGGTCGTTTCTTTTTCCTCGCGCTTCATGCGGCCATGCAGCAAGCCAACTTCGAATTGCGAAAAAACCCCTTTCTTTAGATTCTCATAGTTGTCGATCGCAGCCTGCAAATCGATCTTCTCAGACTCTTCGATCAGAGGGAAGACAATATACGCCTGGTCGCCGGCGGCCATCTGCTTCTTGACCCAGCGGTAAATGTCGTTCCGCTTTTTGTCGCTGCGCCAGTAGGTCTTGACCGGCATCCTCCCCGGCGGCAGCTCATCGATGACTGAAACGTTCAAATCGCCGTACAGGGTCAACGACAGGGTGCGGGGAATCGGGGTCGCGGTCATCACCAGCACATCCGGAGTCAGGCCCTTTTCGATCAGGGTGGCGCGCTGGATGACCCCGAAACGGTGCTGCTCGTCGATGACGGTCAGGCCAAGCTGGTCATACTCGACGCCCTCCTGAATGAGGGCGTGGGTGCCGACGATGATCTCCGCCTGCCCTTCTTTGATCCTGCGCAGCACGGCCTGGCGCTCCTTTCGGGGCTGGCCTCCGATGAGCAGCACCACCTCGACGCCGATCGCTTCGAGCTGCCGGCGCAGGGTCAGATAATGCTGCTCTGCCAGAATCTCGGTCGGCGCCATCAAAGCGGCCTGGTAGCCATTCTCGAGCGCCATCATCATCGTGATCAGCGCCACAATGGTTTTACCCGAGCCCACGTCCCCCTGCACCAGCCGGTTCATGGGCGCGTCTTTTTTCATGTCGTCCCGAATTTCGCGAATGACCTTCTTTTGCGCGGCGGTCAGCTCAAACGGCAGCGACTCGATCAAGGTTCGCGTCCGGGCGCCCACTTTCAGAAATTCGATCCCCTTGCGGGTGACTTCAATATGGCGCTTGCGATAGGCCAGCATCAGCTCGAGATAGAACAGCTCATCGAACTTCAGACGCCTGCGTGCGTCGCGCAGCATATTCCTGCCGGCCGGGAAGTGCAAATTCTCGATCGCGGTTTGCAATTCCACCAGCTTTTGCCGCTTCAGAATCTCTTGCGGCAAGGTTTCTGGCAGGTCGTCCAGACAGGCGCGCAGCGCCTCGCGCACCGCCCGGCGAAAGCCACGGCTGTCCAGACCGACTTTCCCGAGCACCTCGGTAGACGGATAGAGCGGAATGATCCGCCCGGTGTGCAGAAAATCCTCCTCGCCTGCGTCGGTTAGGCGGTCAAATTCAGGATGCACCATCTGGTATTCCTGATAGTAGCTGACTTTGCCGTTCACCGCAAGCGTTTCACCTTTTTCGAAGAGTCTTTGCCAGAATTGTATCCGGTTGAACCAGACGCAGCTCAAATGGCCGGTGCCATCAGAGAGAACAAGCTCAAACCGTTTCCGCCGCCCCTGCTTGATGCCAAAAAACTGCACCTGGCCCACGACGGTCGTGCTGACGTCCTCGGTGAGCTCAGCTATCCTGGTGATATGACTGCGATCCAGATAACGGCGGGGAAAATAATACAGCAGGTCCAGAATTGTCTCCACCCCGACTTCTTTCAGACGGTTGGCTCGTCTTTCGCCAATACCTTTTAAGAACTGTACGTTCGTACCGAGTAATTTCCGCTGGGCACTGACCACTGTTTTGGACTGAAAGGTTATAGGTGGCCGTTCACAGCCCCCTTCGACAACTTCGACAGGGGCACGCACCTACCTGTTGTAGCGAACCAGGTATTCGACCACGACTTCGCCGTCGCTGGGGACGGTGACGACAAACTCGATTGTAAACGCATCTTTTTGCTTGAAGTCATGCGACTTCTGCAAAATCTCCCAATTGGGTTGCATCCGCTCAACCACGACGATTTCCACCGTTTCCTCCTTATGGTTGCGAAGCTTGATCTCCCAGGTCTCTTCCCAACTCTCCTTGCCGATGGTGCGCCGCTGCTTTTGCGTCCGCTCCCCCACGACATCAAACGCGTTGCCAACATGGATCCTGACCTGTTCATCTTTTGGCGTGTGGTCGACAAAATCCTCCCCGATGAAAATCAAAGCGCCGTCCTCGTCCCGTTTGTACACTCTCACTTTCCCTTTCGGCAACGGGATGCCGAGGCCCAATTCTTGCCGGTTCTTGAATTCCAGATTCACCTGAACTCTCTTGCTGTTGCGCTCGCCCCGGTAGAGGTATTTCTTTTCGACCTGCACCTCAGTGGACGGAAAGAGTGAGATTTGCTTGATTTGATTGTTTGCCACGGTTGCAGGCCGCTGCAAGGTGTAGAGATGGTATTCAAAGAAGGCTTTCTCCGCAAAACCATCTGGCGCTGCGGCAGCCTGCGCCGTGAAACGCTGCACCTGCCTTTCAAGATGAATCCGTTCGCGCGCCCGGTGCACGTCACCCGCCACCAACTTCAAAGCGGCGTTGTGATAGGTGGCCCCCGACTTGTTATCAATTGAAACCCAGCCGCCAAGCTCGATTTTCGTATCGTCGTCATTGACCACGCCGACGTATTCTGCATGCCATTGCAGGCCGCGGGTCAGATAGCCCACCTCTGTTCGGTGGCGGCCAGACTTCTTGCAGTCAATCTTCCAGACCAACGTCGGTCGCGTGATCAACCCCTCCGGAAGGTTTGGAAAGGACATATTCTCGACCGAGTTCATGTTGACAATCTTGAGGCCGCCGTCTGCCTCGCGCAAGATGATGTCCCGACCAGAGGCGCTCAGCAGCGTGCCGGCATAACTGACGCCCTCTTTGGCATCCAGGCGGATGTTCTGGTCGATATATTTCTGCAGGATCTTGCTGGAATTCACCAGGTCGTATTCATAGTTCTGCTCCAGAATCGCCACCTCATCCGGCGCCGTCAGCGAGGTGAAGTAGACAGAGGTAGGGTCGATCAAGGCTGCGACATCCTGGAATTTGACTTCACGCCGCCCCTTTTCAAGCTCCAGGGTGCGCACATCTCTCACCAGGGCAAGGTTGCTGTGGTAGATGGTCACCGCCACATCGTCGTCCTGAGCCAGAGATGTCTCGCCTACTCTTCCAGGCCCCGAGACGACTGCCGCGGGCTCAGCCCTTCCAGAAGAGAAGAACGCCAGGCTCATGAGGAGAACGATGATCGATGCTTTCCAGTACATGCTCTTTTTCAGATTGTCCACAAGTGCCAAAAGATCTAGCCACCGATTTACACTGATTGCCACCGATAACATTTTATCTCTTCATAATTCAAATTC
>JBHHXT010000010.1:0-54237 GCA_046757165.1 bacterium
GGGGTGCCGCATGCGGCAGCCCTGGGTCATCCAGGCATACCCACCTGAACCCCGAGAGGGGTTCCACAAACGGGACGTGGTGGCAATTGACAATACCGTCAGAGCTTTGAGGAGAGTTTGGTTTATGAAGCGATTTCGTGCTTTTGTCATCCTGGCGATTCTGGCCGCCATCGTGGTCATGCCGGCTGCAGGTGCCCTGGCGCAAGAAAAGGTCGCCACCCGGCAGGATAGCAGCGCGCAAGCAGAGAAATTCGATGTCGAGAAACGCAAGCAAGACGTGCAGATTTTCCTCGACAAGATCGAGATCCTGGGGCGCATCGAAAAGCCGCAGACCGTCTTCATCATTCAAGGTAAAGACCCGGCCGTGGACGATATCCAGATCGATCGCTCTTTCTTTCAGGAGATTTTTCGTCGCGTCGAATGGGATAACACCCGGAAGATTGTCGAGAAGAGCATGGCAAAGCGCAGACGCAAGTAGTCTTGTGCGGGAGCTTGCGCGGGCATGACGCCAGGAGTGGACGTGAAAAATCCAGACTATAAGGATTTCCAGTTTTTGAAATCCTATTTTTTTGAGCATTCAATCTAAGGAGGTAAAGCTTTGGAGTACATCAACCTGGCCTTCAGGAGCGGTGGCCCGTTCATGTACGTTATCCTGGCCACATTGATTCTCGCCGTCGCGATCATTGTCGAACGCTTCACCTACATCGCTGTCAAGAACCGCATCGACACCATGAAGTTTGTGAGCCGGATCGTCGAGCTGGTCAAGAACGGCAGCATCGGCAACGCCATCGAGTTGTGCAACATGTCGCGCGCCGCACTGCCGGTGATCACAGGCGCCGGCTTGCGTGCTTACGGCAAAAGTCCGAAGGACATCCAAAACGCCTTTGAGCTGGCGGCCATGTCTGAGATACCGAAACTGGAAAGGCGTACGCACTATCTTTCCATGATCGCCAACGTCGCGACCCTGCTCGGTTTGCTCGGCACGATTATCGGCTTGATCCAATCCTTCCAGGCGGTGGCGGCGGCAGATTCATCGCAAAAGGCCGCCCTGCTCTCCGCCGGCATTTCTGTGGCCATGAACACCACGGCCTTCGGGTTGATCGTCGCCATTCCGTGCATGGTCTGCCATGCCTACATTCAGGCCAAAACCAACACCATCATCGATGAGATCAACGAAAACGTCGCGCGCATTTATCAGAAGATCATCACGCCGCGAGGATAAGCCATGAACTTGAAACGAGCCCTGGGCCGGGACCGGAAGATAGAGAGCGAGGATCTCAACATCACACCGGTGATGAACATCTTTCTCATTCTCGTGCCCTTTTTGCTGTTGACGGCCGTCTTTGTGCGCATCTCGATTCTCGAGTTCTCTTTGCCGAGTACAGATGAGCCATCGCAAACACCGCTGAACAATCCCATCGTCACCATTTTGGCGATTACAGACAAAGGGTTCGAGTTGAAGACAATGGGAATTCAGTTTCCGTTCATCGTCAAACAGGAGAATGACGAGTTTGATTTTGGCACGCTGGTCGAGAAATTGAACCAGGTCAAGAAAGTTTATCAAGAGACGGAGGATATCATCATCGCGCCACAGGCCTCGATCAAATACGATACGATTATTAAAGTGATGGACCGCTGCCGGGAAAACGGATTCCCGAATATTTCAATTTCAGGTTGAGTTCGACGATGTACTTTAATTTTGACAGGGAGGACAGCGACAGATTTGTCGTCGTCAAGCCGCGCCGGAATAAATCGATCAGCTCTTTTGCCCTGCGGTTGACGTCCATGATCGACATGTTCACCATTCTGCTCGTGTTTCTGCTGCAGAGCTTTTCAGCGGAAGGCGAGATCATGAGCGTGGCCAAAGATCTGCGCTTGCCGGAGTCCACCGCAAAAACCCCACCGAAAGCCAGCCCGATTCTGGTGGTGACCAACGAGTGGATTATTCTGGATGGCAATCCCGTCGAGAAGGTCGCGGCCGTCATGAGCCAGGAGCAGAATCTCATCCAGCCGCTGCGCCAGCGCCTGGCTCACATCCGCACCTTTTCCACCAACCTGGCGACGCTGGACCGCAGTATGGGCTTCAGAGGTCAGATCGCCATTCAGGGCGACCGCGAAATCCCGTTCGCCCTCTTGAAGAAAATCATGTTCACTTGCGGCCAGGAAGGCTTCAACAACATGCTGCTTGCCGTCAACCAGGCAGGCGAGAGCTGACCTCATGGCGAAGACTGAAAAACAACTTCTTGTCAAGATCGAGCAAGGGGGCTCGGTCTTGCACCGTCGGTTGTCGTGCAAAGAGAAGATCTCCGTCGGCCTGCACCCCAACAATGACGTCACGGTTTACGGCGAAGCCTTTCCCCGGCAGCACGTGTTGTTCGCCGGTAAGAACAGTCACTTCCAAATCAACCTGACTGGCCAGATGAAGGGTGAGGTGATCGCCGGCGACTCGCGCCTGAGCTTTCGCGACATGATCCTGCACGGCTTGCTGCCCAGAAAAGGCGGGAGTTTCACCTATCCGATCACCAGGGGCAAGCGGGGCGTCGTGGTGGTCGGAGACGCGAAGATTACCTTCCAATGCACCGAGGTCGATGCCAAAGCAGCGAAGGCCGTGCAAGGGCCCCGGTTTATCGGCTACTCCTGGGCCTACGCCACGTTCAAAGACCTGGGCAAGGACCTGGCATTCAAGGCCATCTTGCTGTTTTTCATCGTTGTGCATGCGCTCGTGTTGAAATACATGAGCGGCCTGCCCACCGATTTGACGCCCCGGGTGAGAGCGAGCAACGTTCCCGAGCGCCTGGCCAAAATCATCGTCAGAAATCCGGAGTCCGATTTTGCGCCGGCACGACGCAGAGGGGTTGCGGGGGGTGCAGACGAAGAGGCCAGCGGCGAGCAGGAGGAAGCCGCACGCCGTGGCGGCGAAGAAGAGCGAGAAAACCGGCGCCCGGAAAGCCAGGGCGTCCTGGGTCTGCTCACAGGCCTGGGCAGCACCGGCACCTCCAGCAATCTCACCGACTTCTTGCTCGACAAAGGGTTGGTCAGAGAGCTGGACCAGGTGATGACGGCGACCGACCTCACGCTCGGGAACGGTGACGGCAGCAGCGACGAGCTTGACGACCTGTTCGCCGCAACCGATCTCGGCGGCGGTATCGATGACATTCTCGAGGACTTTGACGAGGTCGAAAAAGTTTCGTTGGGCGAGAAGGGCCGAATTCAAGTGGAGCGCATCGGCGGGATGACCGGCAGCCAGTCCGCGCTCGGCAGGCGCTCGGAGGAATCGGTTCGCTCGGTCATGCTCTCCTACACCGGCAGACTAACCTATATTTACAACAAATATCTAAGACGTGATCCCGGGCTAAAAGGCAAGCTGGTGGTGGAAGTCACGATCGCCGCGGACGGCTCCGTGGCGAGCGTGCGATTGGTGTCCTCGAGCATGAACCACCCGGAGTTCGAGCGCGACATTTTGAGTTTTATTCGCAGGTGGAAGTACGCTGCCATCGAGCAGGGAACGGTGACGGTGACTTATCCGCTTTTCTTTAGCAAGGTCAGTTAGTCCTTGAGGGTGTTCACGCTTTAGCGTGTTTCCCCTCCCCTTTGATGGAGTGCAAGGCTTCAGCATTGCAGAGGTGTTCACGCTTTAGCGTGTTTTCCCCTCACCTTTGATGGAGTGCAAGGCTTTAGCATTGCAGGGGTGTTCACGCTTTAGCGTGTTTTCCCCTCACCCCGGCAAGCCGATTCCTTAATTCTATGGTTGATGAGTTGGGGCAAGCTGAAGCTTGTCCGCCCCGGTCAGGAATGGCTCAATCCAGGAAAACACCTCTCTGGTTCCGGTTGTAAAATCCCGCGTTTCAAGCGGGGCTCGTCCGGGTTAATTCAGTTCATCTGGTGCTGCAAGCCGGAGGACTTCCCGGTCGAGGATCACAAAGTTTTGCTTTCGCATGGCGTAGATCAGCGCGTGAAAGTCGACTTGCGAGAGGTGAGAACCGAGTTCATTCTCCAGGTTGGATTTGAGCACGGTGAGCGGAGCAGCTTGTTTCCCGAGTAATCTCACCACGATCCCTTCCTTTATGGCGTCCGGACACTCCCTGTCTTTCATGGTCAAGAGATGGTGATGGTGAATCTCCAACATCGTCTGGCTCAGGAGCTCTTCAAGCTCCTTCTTCCCTCGAATCGTCACAACGATTTTGTCTTCTGTGCCGGAGTTGCGTATGAAGATGGCCGCAACGGAATGCGCTGCGCGATCCGCAACGTCAAAATAGAGCATGGACGGATCATGATCAAACGCAACTTGTTTTGCGGACAGGGCCTTTGGAAGATGAGCACACAACTGCGAGCGGATGAGTCCGATATCTTCTTGCCAGACCTGACTGCCCGGATAGAAACGGCTCTTGTCAACAAAATAAACGCTTCGGGAGTCTTTGACGCCAGGCTGAAACGGATGGACAACCCGTGCAGTGTCTGGCTCGAGTCTGTTGAGAACGGACAAAACCCGAAGCGCACTCAGGAGTCCGTTGCCTGTAAAAACCCGTAGCGGACGGCCCGCGCGGTCGACAATTTCGCTGGCGAACGTCACGTGTCCGGACTCCTCTACGCCCACCACAAACTTTCTCCCACGTCGGACAGGCTCCAACAGCCACTTATCGCCCACGCATGCGACTTCCGTCTGCAGGTCGAGTTTGAAGCGAGCGTGATCTCTGACGAGCAGATCGCTTTCAATGCTTGCAACAAAGACAGAATCGGGCGTGACCTCGCCGCGCTCCCGCATCCCGATGGCGATCCAGATGGCCAATTCGTCTCCGGAAAGAACCGATACGCGTTCCATCTCTGCGTTGTAGACCAGCAAATAGCCGCGGTCGCCATCGCCGTCGTTGACAATCCCACAGACGAACAGCCCCGGATGCTTTTGGCCCAATTGAAAGATTCTTTCCACGGCCGCCGGATTGACGTTCTCCTCCTGTTGACGAGTCCCCGCCGTGAAGAATGCTTTCCCCTCCAGCTCCGCTACACCGCCGCCCTGGTTGATGTTGTGTCCAAGCGGGGTGGTGTTGACGTCCACGTGTGCAATATGCAAGCGCTCGAGCACTTTTGAAGCAGTCAGGGAGTACGCCCCGTTGGCCCCATCGTAGACAACTCTGACGTTGTCGAGTTCGCCCGGGCGCAGCCAACTGTTGGCGAGATTGGTTTCGATCAGCAACTGCTCTGCTGCGGCGCTGACCTGCTCAACCGCACGTTTGCCGGCAGGAGGTGGTTTGCCGTTCGCCAGCCTGAACATCGTTGCGGTCAACGCATATTCCCCGGTGTGGGATTCTTCAAGAAGCTTGAAGCCGTCAAAGGTGAACTTCAGTCCGTTTTGGTTGGCCGGATTATGTGAGGCGGTCAAAATGGCTGCAATCCTGCTTTGTGCATAAGCGGCATAGAGAATCACACCTGGCGTGGCAAGAACCCCGGTGTTGTACACTTTGATCTTCTCGAGATTGAAGCCACGAATCACCGCTTGCGCGAATTGGCCCTTTGTGACCATATCTCGACCGTCCTCCCCGAAGGTACAGGTGTCTTCTTCAGTGATTGACTTTGTTTCAAGCAGGAGGGAGGCCAATGAATGGGCGGCCAGTTCGAACAGAGCCGGAACGACCTTGCGCTCCCGCAGATACAGGGTCAAGGCTTCGAAGGTGCTGAGGTGGTCCGCAAGGAGGTTGCCCCGCATACCGTCGGTGCCCTGGAGTTTGACCCGGCTCAGCATCATCTGCTCGTTGAGGGTTGCGGCCTGTGGCGGTGAATTCTCCCGGGTCTGAAAACTGAGCAGTCGCTTCAGGTCGATGACTGTGTTCTCAAACCGGTTTGTGTCGATCGAGTCCAGAGCCTTTTCTGCCGCGTCCGCACTGATTTGTGCGCGCGCGAGCATCTCGTTTCGGGCCCCCACGGAAAGGTCCGGACGGTTGAGAATGCGGGCGTCTTTGGGCACAACGAGGTAGATCTTTTTGTCAAATAGTCTTTGCCACATCGTCTACTCGATCTCAGACACCTCCACCAGGAGGTGATGGTCGATTCTCACCTGTAAGAACGGCTCGGCTCCTGCAATCACCCCGATGACGCGGTCGTGTTCGTAGTCGTAAACACGATAGCGTGCTTTCTCATCCAGCCCCCGAAACTCGACCGGGCCGGCATAGGTTTTCGTCTGCTTTTTATCCAGGTAGCTGCGCAGGTTGTCCGCCACGATGCCATCGGGTTCTCCGGGGAAAAAGGCATAATACATTTTGCCATCCTTGCGGATGACGTGGGTTTCCGGAACGTCAAAGATGAAGTCGTACAGGTTCAGATACTCGCCTTTCGATAACATCAGTTGGCGGTAAAGGGAAATCCAATGCCGCCAGAGGTGTTTTTTTGCCGCAAAAGAGCTCTTGCGCCCGGCTTTGTGGGTTTTTTCCTTTCCTGCCGGCGTGATGCGTGTCGCCGGGACGCCGCCAACGCCGATCAGTGAAAAATCTTGCCCTTCGTCGCTGATCTCGATGTGGTCCAACACCACGGCAGCGTGTGGCCCAAAGAGCGCCTTCATTTGTTTGAGCATGCCACGATTGACCCAGCTGGTCCACGGGTCCGGAGAAATGGCCTGGTTTTGCCACTGCATCCAATCCGGCGTCATCGGCGTGCCGCATGGACAGCTCAAAATAACCGCATTCGGTTTGATGGCTGTCGCAGTCTCGTAAATGGCCCGCAAGATTTTGCCATAGCCGACCGAGGCTTCGTCCGGTGAGGGGTGGCCATGGGTCTCGTCAAAACATGCGGGACACATATAGACGGCATCCTGCTTGAGTCCATCGATTTTCCAGACTTTGAACATTTTCTCGGTGATTTGCTCAAAATGCTCGACAACCTGTGGCAGCGCGCCACAGCAAAAGCAATTGCCACGTTTTGACAACTCGGGTTCGCCATCGGGTCTGCGCACGATCCAATCCGGGTGGGCATCAAAATACTTCGCCCTGGCGTGGTGCGGATGCTTTTTGATTTCAGTCGCAGCGCTGGGATGCTCCTGCAGCCAGTTGTCCAGGTCGGCGTCGGCGTCGACTTCGGCCGGTAAGGTCCACAACTTTACGCGAAATCCCTCCCGGTGCAAGCGATCGACAAAGGAGCAGAAATCCTCTTCGCCACCCGGAAACAGGTCTTTCCGGGGGTGCCAATCGCCGGTGGCGTCGTACCAGCGGTCGTCCAGCGTGATCCAGCGAATGCCCATTTCCTTGAGATGTGGCAGGGTCGAGAGAATGTCTTGCTGAGAATAATTGTCGCGAAAGCCCCAGGTGTCCCATTGTGGTTCGTAAGCATCGTCTGGATGCTGCGGAAACGCGACGCCGCACATCGTCAGCATCTCTCGGTAAATCGCGAGGGCGTTATGAAAATCTCCTTCATGCAGAATGACCATGGCGGTCAGGGATTCCACCGTTTTTCCCGCCAGGATTGGGTCCCGTCTATGTTGCAGGATTTGCAGGGAAACGCGGCCATCATTTGGTCTGACTTTGACGGGCAAGCTGCAAAGGGAGAATTGCGGTTCCAGATGCCCGACTGCAAGTCCCAGGTTCTTGTGCCAGACACCGGTTATGGGGATGCCACCCCCGAATCCGGGTTGCGTGCCATGACGATACCCGGGCTGGTACCCGCCGCCGTCATGGGATTCGAGAACGCCCAGGAAGTTTCGTTTGACATAGTTGCGCGTCAGCTCCTGCAGGCAGTGTTCCCGGGTCTCGGCGCTGCCGTTGTACACCCACAGGCTGTGCGGGGTTGTCGCGCCCAGGCGGGTTGCATCCAGAAGCAGGTTGTTGGCCACAACTCCTTGTATCTTTCCGGAATCCAGCTCCGGCGTACTGGCAAATCGTGAACGCGTGACGACCACCGACGGGAAGCGATGATAGATTTCCAGGGTTAATTCCAGACTCACCGGCTGTGGCAGAGAGATGTCGTCTTCTCCGGCCAGGGTGACACGCACACCGTGCCCCCAAATGGTGTTTATGTCTGCAACGCGCACCTGGTTTTCACGCAACGTGAAGCGGTTGACCGCGATGCCGTCAACGATCAAAGCGTGCAGCGGTTGTTGGGTTTGACTTTCTGCAAAGGGAGCACACATGGAAATCCAGTGCTCGTCTTTGTGATAGGCAATCTCTGTATAGAAGGTTTTTGTTACCCGCATTTTGAGGCGGCCGACTTCTATCGTGACATGGTCAGAGCGTTCAGTAATTTTCGCGCTTTTGGGATTTGCGTGAGCCATATATTCCGCCCCGGGACATCGAGATCATCTCGTCAGTCTGTAAATCAGCAATGCCGCGCGTTCGGTAGTTTTCACGAGAGCGCGTAGATTTGCTTCTTCGTTGGTGGTGTGCGCCCCGCTGCCCGGAGCGCCGAGCCCGTCCAGCCCGCCCTCGACATGAGCGGCGGCAAAGGCGATGTCGGCAGCGCCGCCCAGACTGGGGTCCAACGCCTCGACCGGGCCATAGCCCAGATCGCGGCTCACTTTGTCCAGCAGCTCCAGTAAAGCCAAATTCCCTGCGCCGGGAGCCATGGCGGTGTATTTGTCCCTGAAGGAAATAGTCGCAGAGGTGCCCGGAAGGTTTTGCCGGACGATGTCGCGCATTTTCTGCCGTGCCCGTTCTTTCTGCGCCTCGGAGATGAAGCGCAGGTCGCCGTCCACCGTCACTGTTTGCGCGATCACATTGCCTTTGCCAAAGACCGTCCCCCGCGTTCTGGCGGCGTCATAAACGACTTCTGTCCCGCCGAGAATGACGCCAGGGTTGAAGGTGAGATACTGCTCGCCGCGCAATTCTTCGTGAAAACTGTTCAGGATGCGGGTCGCCTCAAAAATGGCGCCGCTGCCGAACCGCTTTTTGAAAATCTGTGACGAATGCGCCCGAATCCCGGTCACGGAGAGCGTCCAACTGCTCGAGCCGCGGCGGGCGACGCGGGCAGAGCTCATGTCTCCAATTTCGGCCTCGAACGCCAGGGCCATGTCGCTGCGTTTCGCCGCTTCGATGATGTCATGCCGGCTGAGGCGGATGGGCGCTGCGATTTTTTCTTCGTCGCCATGCAACGCCACGATGATGTGGGTATTCTCGAGCACGCCCGCGTTGTGCAACGCCTTGAGCGCCCAGAGCATCACCACATCGCCGCCCTTCATGTCGTTGACGCCGGGACCGGTGGCGATCGAGTCTCGCCGTTCGAAGCGCTGGAACGGGCTCTCTGGTTCGAATACGGTGTCGAGATGGCCGATCAAAAGCAGCCGTTTGCCCTGGCTTCCCCGGCGTTCGGCAAACAAGTGGCCGCCGCGATTGACGCTGTCGGGCATCGAGACCCACCGGGTTTCGAAACCCAGGGCATCGAATTCTTGCCGGAAAAATTGACCCACGCGACGCACGCCCTCGCTGTTCATGGTTCCGCTGTTGATATTAACAACTTTTTCGAGAAAAGCAATGGCTTCCTCCTGGTGGTGTTCAACATACGCCACGATCTTCGCTTCGATTGCTGACAGCTCTTGCGCCCGCAGGCCACCGGGCGACACCAGGGGGGCGGCAGCCACCAGGAGTGCGAAAGTGAGTTTGACCGGAAAAGGAGAGGTTTTGTTCATGATGATGCCCTCAATGTGGAGTACAATGCTTCAGCATTGTACTCCGGTGTTTGCCGGGAAGAAGTACAATGCTGAAGCATTGTACTCCGGCTTCCGGTTTTCAATCGCTGGTCGCCAGCTTGACCCCAATGAAGTACAGCAGGCAGATGATAGCCAGGAGCCCAAACGTAACCGGAGCGATCCCGAGTTTGCCGACGAGAAAGGGCAGCGAAAAAGTGAGGATACCGCCGCCAATAAAGGGGGCTGAGAGCGGGGCAGCCAGGGCATAATCTTCCGCAGCGCCCGATTCCAGGTCTTTATCGATGATTCTGAGCAGCATGAGTCCGGTCGCAGTTGTGCCGGTAGACATGCCGTAATTGAGAATGCCAAGTTCAAACCAGTACGCTTTGGGAAGAAGCCGGCGCCCGATGAACAGGAGACAAAACCCGGTCCAGAAAAAGGCCAAAAGCAGCAAGACCGCCACCGGCGCGAACAAGGCGAATACCGCTTGTAAATCGAGCGAGGCAATCGCGGCGACGATCAGGAATTCGATGGCCACTCCGGTGATCCGGCGAATGCTGCCCGGATCGATGAGATGCTCGATTCTCAACAGACGCATCAATTCACGCACCAGAAGCCCCGCAAGCAGAGTGAAAATGAAAAGCGGAAAGCGCTCGGTGAACGGCAGGAGAGCCACGAGGGTTTTCTGCAGCCCCAATCCGAGACCAAACGACCCGCTCAGAATCAACATCTGCAAGACCATGGGTTCAAGGACTTCAGGACGTATCTTGCCGAAGGCGATCGGTTCGGGCTTTTCGCTCGACTCCAACCCCGTGATGCGGGGAATTTCGACGGTTCCGGCCCGTGTCCACCCCTTTCGGACCGCCAAATTGACCAGCACGATGCCGCTCACCACCCCGTAGATCAAGCCAACCGTAGCGACAAAGAAGCCGAGGTCCGCACCTTCTTCAAAGCCAAGAGACTGGTACAGGCTCCCCATGGCGGCAGCCGTGCCATGGCCGCCGGCAAAGCCGGCTTCGATCAGTTGGCCAAAGGAATACGGGAGGGTGTAGAAGTGCTTGAGGAGCAGCCAGGTCGCCAGCAGACCCAGGGTAATCTCGCCCACAACGATGATCCAGACAACGATTCCCTCTCTGGCGGCCTCACGCAGACTGTCTCTGATGGACTTTCCTGAGCGAACGAGAAGAAGGCCGGCGAAGATCAGGGCGATGAGCCATCCGGGCCATGTTTTCAATTCAGCAATCACGCCCGTGGGCATGATGTCAAGCAGGGAGGGACTCGCTGCCAGTCCAACAATCCCGCCGATGATTGCGGCAGGGATGTACAGCACTTGCAGGACTTTCAGATTGACTCTCAGAACGAGACCCACCAGCAGCAGGCCGCATGCCCATAGAAGCGCCGTTTCCACAGATCTATTCTCTTTCCGTCATGTGCGCCACGCCTGCGGATCCGACTCCGCCATCCTGGCTGGCTGTGGGATTTCTTCGCCGCGGGTCTTCGAACAGGGTGTCGGCGTTTTCATGGTACACCTTGCGCAGCACGTCATCGGGCAAAAAGACCCCGTAGATTTTCCACTCCCCCGTGGGCGGGAACGGATGGCGGTAGTAGTCGAAATATTCGTCTGCCGTTTCGAGGTAGCGGTAATAGATGCGGTATCTTGGCTGGGTCGCTCTGCCGGGATAGCGGTCTGTGCCAAACAGAATGCGGTCCTGGTACTTGATGAAGAATCTTCGTGCTGAATAGGGCTGCCTGCCCAACTCTGCGACCCTGCCGGAGATGTCGACATAGAAATTCGGGTAGGTGTCAAGCACAGTGGACAGGCTTTCCAAATCCTCTGCGCTGTTTCCCACGTGTGCGCCGATAAACACGGTGCCGGGATGCCTGGCAAGCACGCGGTTCCGTTGTGCCAGCAGCGAGTCTCTGGGGGGAAACTCCGGGCCATAAAAGCTCCAGTTCGGGTGGCGCCTCAATTGCAGCCATCGTTCATTGAAGCGGTCGATGGGCTGAAAAAACGCCACCGGATCAGCGACGTGAATCAGCACCGGCATCTCGAGCTCACCAGCTTTCGCCCATACCGGGTCCAGACGCGGGTCATCCACCGGCACAATCTTGCCAGAGTTGTCCTTGATCCGCAGCCCGAGGCTTTTGAAGATTTTCAACCCTCCGGCGCCTTTGGCATGGGCGCCTTCCAGGAAGGCCGCCATCTTTTCACCAAAGTCCGGCTCATCAATCCTGGAAAAATCGATATTGCACATGATAACAAACCGGTCCGGGGCGAACTTCTTGAATTTGTGCAGCACTTTGTCGAGCTGTTCACCCCAGCCGCCACTCAAATTGACCACTCGTTTCACGCCCAAAACATCCATAGAATCCACCATCGTCTGTGGATCCAGATCGAGGCCAAAATGTGTGTGGACATCGACAGCCGGAAACCTGGCTTTGGGAATGAAATGGGCGTCTGTCACGAGAGCAGGCGTTGGGTGATACTCTTTAAGGATGTCGTCACCAACATAAAGAGCTTTCCCAATGCCTGACTCCCGAGCAGACTTGCAGGCACCGCTCAAAAGAAGAACAACGAGGACTAACGTCAGACTGACCAGAACCGATTTCATATCTCACCTTCCACAAACTGAACAACCGCGATCAGAAGGAGTCGCAACGCTCGCTTTGTCAAAATCCGAATCCGATAGAGAATGTCTGTACCTTGTCAAAAACACCGAAGCTGGTGTAAGCGTACCCAATCTCTATTTTCTTTTCTCCGAATCCGGGCCTGAGGCCAAATCCAAATGAGAGATCGGCTTCGTCGTGGTTGCCGATGAAACCGCCCCGCAGCGCAAGTAGATTCTTGTACCAGTATTCCGCTCCGAAGTTCGTGCGCAGATCAAAATCCCGCGGTGCCTGCACGTCTATTTCTAACGTCAACGAGTGGTCCTGGGAGGCCGTTTGGAACAAACGGAAAATGTCCATCGCAAGGCCAGCCCGAAAGGAAAGTGGCAGAGGAAAAAACTCCTCTTCCAATTGCAGCTCCTGAGAAAAATTCTGCAGAGACATGGCGATGCGCAGATCTTCGAAACCGGTGTTGAAGACGGTACCGAAATCAACGATAAAGGCCGTTTCCGAGAAATCTTTTGTCGTGGACCCGGCCAATGGGTCGGTCAAGTCATTCCCGACCACGGCATCGCCGAAGTCCATGTTTGCAACGCGCAAGTGAACGCCCCAGGAGAACTTGTCGGTGAGCTTGCGGGAAAAGCCGACCCCGAGGGCAAATGAGGACGGGGAAAAGGTGCCCACCTGTTCAAAGGCTGCGTCGCCGCTGAAACTCCTGGTCGTCGCGACCAGATCGCCGTAGTCTACATAGACGAAGCTGGCGCTCACGACGCCGAGCTTACCCAACTGTGCAGACACGACCCCCGCATTGTGTTTGATATCCGCCAACCATTCCTGGTAGCTGAACGAAGCAGCGATCCCTGAGATTTCGGCCGTCCTGGCGGCATTGGTGAAAATGGCGTTTGGACCCTCGACAATGCTGATTCCTGCCCGGCCCAAACCTGAGATCCGAGCACCCACCGGCACTTCAAGAAATTTGAATCCGGCCTGACCTATTTTTTTCAGACCTCCCTGGCTATAGCCATTTCCAAACATCAAGGCAATGCCAAGGCTCAACAAGAATGCAAAAGGTAACCGTTTCATTGAAATTTCTCCTTCACTTGAACAACGTCATATTCAACGTCAACGCTACCTGATGACAACGAATTTTGCCATGGCATCGCCAACAGGCTTTCCGTCCAAATCTTTCGCGTCGGTGACGACAACGATGTACAGGCCGGTCACCGGGAATTGATTCTGGTCCGTTTGCAAGTCCCAATCTTCACGGTCACTGAGGTCAGTGTGCTGAATCGTTTTCAACAGATCGCCTGTTTCTGTATAGATCTTCAGGGTGCAAAGAGCCGGCAGATTGAAAAACTTGATGGTATTTCCGCTGTTTTCAGCGAAGAGAAAGGAGCCAGCGGTAATGACAAAGGGATTCGGGACCGCGACGATGTTCGACGCCGTCGCTCTTCCCGGCTCAAAGGGCCTGGCTGCAAAGGCCTCGCCTTCCATACGATTGAGGCTGACAGAACTCTCGTTGCCATCTTCATCAACCGCGGTCACATAATAGTAGTAGGCAATACCGGGCACAACGCCGGTGTCTTCATAAGCAGTAGAGGTCGTCGTGTGTACCACTTTGAAGGGGTTCAAGAAATCCTCATCTGCGCGGTACACCCGGTACTCAGCAAAATCGCTTCGGCCCTTATCCCGGTCTACTGCGCCCGAAACATCCGACCAGCTCAAGAGGACTTTCCCCGGCCCGTTGTCGACAGTCAGGTCCGGCGACGGCGGGGCGTCCGGGATGGCCAATCCGTTATCCCAGGCGAAGGCCGCGCGATCGATGGTTTTTTTGAGGGAATCGAGTCCCGTGGCAAGCAAAGCGTTTCTCTCCGTATCAGTCATGTCCCCGCGCTGCCACTTTGCCCCTTCGGAAATCGTGAGCTCCTGAGAAATTCCACCAAACGCGATGAAGTAGACGATGCGAATTTTGTCCCCGTCTCTGACCACCGGGTAGGGGCCGTAGCCCTGGTACTCGAGGTTGGCGTAAGCCGACGGCGGGCTTGCATTCGGGTCGGTGTCAATGGCGGCGCTTTCACGAACGCCACTGCTTACTGCTTCTCCCGGTACGGTGTCTGGCCCGCCAAAGACATCCAACCTGTTGCGGCGGGCAATGCTGTAGGGCTGGGATTCATCATTGCCGCTGAGATCATTGACCGCGGTTGAAACCTGTAACGGTCCGAAACCGACATACGCTTCAGACAAAAACCGCCCCAGCGGACCGACCGCCGATTCGACGCCAACCACAGCCGTCGTGGCCGGATCCCCGGTGTCATCTCCGGAAACATCCGGGCTGTCTCCGTCCCAGATATAGGTGAAGGTCAGGGGACGTCCGCTCAGCGGGCCGGTATAAGTGGTCCAGGTGCCCCAGACATCGGTATCCGTACTGTTGAGCTGGATGGACCTGTTTCCGGCAGGCGAAATCTGAAATCCATGATTGATTCCGAACGTCACATCGATCAAATCCTGGGGTGGGAATTCGGGCTCCGGGTCGTCATCAATATCGCGGGTCATTTCAAATTCATAATCCAGAATAATGAAATCGTCAAAAGCCGTATGGGCGAAAGCATACGTTCTGCGCGTGACCAAGAATCCGGGCCCTTCCCCGAACTTGTACTGCAAAAAGGTCATCTCGTCGGCGAGCATATTGGGGTCGACTTCGTCGAAGGCCAAAGTAGGGAGGGTTTGACCGTTGACGGTGACTGTTGGCGGTGCACGGCGCACAACTTTTTTGAAGGTACCCGGAATGGGGATATGGTCGTCCAGGTGGCCGCCAAAGGATTTGTCGGTCACTGTATTGCCCAGCAGGTCGATCATCTGGCCGACATGGATGACACGCGTCCAGGCGATTTGCATGCCGCGGTTTCTCTCGCCGCGCCCCACCGGCCACTGAAAATTTTCACCGAAGACCTCGTTCCACTCTCTGTCGTCATCCGTGACATCGAGGTCCAGGTTGCCGACACGATGGCGACGCGTCTGTTGAGACAGAGTCGCATCGGGAAAAACGAGCAGCCACAGGAAGAAGGCAGCCAGGAAAAGGCTGCTCAACCTGATCAATCTATCAAAATTAGTTTGCATTGTATGTTCCTCCTGACCTGAATGGTTTTGAGTTATCGAGTTGTGTATCCTCTCAATTGAACCCCAACTTAAACCCGAAGTAGAATTGTCGCGGATTTCTGAACTTTATCCAGTCAGCCCAAAACAGTGTCTTGCCTTCATAATCTCCATACTTGTCGTTACCAGGAGGATCGGTGAAAGGCAGGTTGAGCGAGTCACGATAGGGTTGTCCGCGCCCCCCTTCTGAACGGTCGAAGAGTATGGCTTCAGTGTTCACTGTCTTGACGTTGAGTAGATTGTCGACCTGAACATAAAATGTCGGGTTGATCCAACCCATCCGGGGGAGTGTCTTTTCAAGATAGAGGTTGGTGTTTCTAAAGCCTCTTTGCTCAACAAATACGGTTCGACCATCGACTTTTTCCGGCCATCTGAATTTTCCGCCACTTCTGCGAAAATGAACGACGGAGAGGCGCATATTGCCAAGGGGTTTGCCACCCAAAAAACTCGGGCCGAAATCCTTCGGGGTGTAATAAGCAAGATTGAGTCGGAAGCTCGGTTGGGCAAACGGCCTGAATTGGTCCGCAGATTCTTCAAGCGCAATCTCACGCTGGGCGGTCTCGCTTTCGCTAACCTTCGTAAATCCGCGTCGACCTTCGCTGATCTGGACAAAATTCCAGTTCAACCAGACATTGAGATTCGACCCGATCCACTGCCGGACGTTCAATTCCAGGCCTCTCAGGTCGCGATAAAGTTTGTTGTCGTAGGTGGTGTAATCGGCGCCTGAGAACGGGCTTTCAAAGTCGACGGTCTCCACTTCGTTGGTGACGTTCTTATAGTATCCGGCAATTTGCAGCATCGTTGACCCCATGAAGCCAAACTGGTAGCCGACTTCGTAGGCAACTGTTTTGCGGGGCTCGAGATCAGGATTGCCCAGGGTGAGACTATTCTGGTTGTGGCCAATCCATTGCAAATACATTTCCTCGAATGTCGGGGGCTGGTAAAAGGTGCCAAAGTTGAAATAGACTTTGGCTCGGTCTGAAATCGGATGAGAAACGCCCAATCGAGGCGACACCCTCACCTTGGCATCGATATCAACGGTGCGCAAGGCCTGAACTTGTTCGTCCTTGTACCAATCGACGATCAGTTGTGTTTTGTCGACTTCCCATAAGGTCTTGCCGGTGTATTCCGGACCAAAGCGATTGCCATCGAGAAAATTGTACCATTTCGTATTGGGGTCATAAACATCCAGGCGGACGCCCGCGTTGACGATCAGACCCTCAAACTCTATCTTGTCCTGAACATAGGCGGAAAATTCTCTTGGGTGCTCATCAAAGACGCGGTTTCGGTAATTGGAGCGTTCCGGCTTCCACAAATGCCAGTGCTCTGTGCCGCGGAAAACGTGGTAGTCTTCATGGATGAAATTCAAATTGACGCCGGCTTTGACGAGATTGTACTTCCCCATTTGCTTGGTGATGGCGCCGGAGACAAGGATGGTGGTGTTTTCCGACAGGTCGCGAAAGCGCCCGCGGCCCTGAATCTGGTGCAGCCCGGTTTGGTCTCGTGTATACCAGAGATTGTGGCCGTTTTGCCAGTCATAAACCGGAAAGGACGGCTCCCGGCCGAGGGTGCGATCTTCCTGGGTTTCAAGAAAAAACACAGGCGTCGGATCGACCCAGTCGGGTGGCCGGTAATCTTCCCGAAGCTGGGCATTTTTTGTGGGCAAGTAATCCTGATCGTTCTTGGAGCGTTTGTAAGCGAATTTGAATTCATAAAAAGTGCGGGGGTTGAGAAAGTGTTGAAACTCCGCCCCGGCAACGTAAATGTCGCGCCGAATAGGCAAGAATGCTCCCTTGTCATAGATGGAATGGAAGACCTGCCAGGGATTGTCTTCAAACTGGGTATCACCCGTTTGGATGGAAAACTGCCCGGTGTTGCTGCCCTGCGTATGGGCATCGACCCGGCCAAACAATCCTGTCAGACTCAACTTCATATTCGAGTTGAGGGGGAGGGCCATGCGGAGCTGGTAGTTCTGGTCCTGATAATAAGGGTCATCTCCCGTGGGATACATGTAGTGGCTTCGCTTTGTACGACCCGACAGGAAGAATGTCGACCTGTTGCCAATCAGCGGCACCGGGCCGCCGATGCCTAAATCGATATCGAAATCAGGGTTATCGGCATAGGAGATGGGGCGATGCCGCCACTCCCACAGTTCTTGTTTGCTCTCGGGCGTCAGGCTGGACTCATTGTAGCGATTATTTGCGCCCGATGAGCGGTGGTTTGCCCATCCGGGCCAGCCCACAGCGCCCTCTTCGGCGGTTTTGGTCGTGGGCGTAAAGACGCCATTGTTCTCGACAAACATGATCGGGAACTCTTTACTGCCCCACAACTCTTGCGGCACGCCATCTTGAGCATATTTGCCGGCAAAGGTTCGCCACTCCACAGAATTGGCATCATTCAAGTCGCCGCCAAAATGTTTCCGTTGTGGGGGATTGATGCGAATGTCCCCGGAAAGCGTGTACCTGTCGGGATTGCCTTCTTTTGAAACCACATGAATGAGACCGGAACGAACGTTGCCGTACTCGGCGTTGAATCCGCCGGTCTGGACCTGGACTTCCTTGATGGCACTCTTGTTGATCCCGAGGTAGGGCTGGTTCAGATGGCGGTTCTGCAGTGAATAGCCATCCAGGACGATGGTGGATTCATCCAACATTCCGCCGCGAATGGAGAATCCGCGTCCGGAGTTTCCGGTTGTTTTGCCCTGGGAAGTCGTCTCGCTCACCTGATATTCCAGGCCAGCCTGAAATCCCAACACGTGCTCCAGGCGGGCGACCGGAATCTCTTCAACTTCTTCAGAGCTGATGCTGACCTGGGTTGCAGAGACATCCTTCTGGACCAGGGTTCTGTTCGCCACGACGACAACTTCGCCCGTCACGATGGCGGCCTCGCTGAGTTTGAAATCGACCTCGGAGGTGCGATCGATCCCAACGCGCACCCTGGTGATTTTGAGTTTGGCATACCCAATCATGGAAGCTTCCAGGTCGTAGGTTCCTGGTGGAACATTGAGAATAATGAACTCCCCTTTGCCATCGGCTGCCGCGCCCAAGGCTGTCCCAACCACCGTAACATTGGTTCCCGGCAAGGCCTCGCCCGAGACCTTGGTCACCACCTTGCCGACAATTTTTCCGCTGGTGCCGGCGATGACGGTGTGGTACCCGATAACAAAAAAGGCCAGTGAGAAAAGAAGTGTGCTTCCTCCGTGTAACAGCTTGTGTCCGAAGAACGACCTGAGGCCTCCTCTGCCGCAGTTCATTCCATTTGCTTCTTTCCGTTGAAAGAGAAGAAAAGTTTTGGAACTCATCGCAACCTCCCTTTTTTGGGTGAAGGACTATTTTGTCAACTTGATGGGACTTTGTTTTCTTTGTTTATCAGAGTCACACGCCCAGAATCTGGACGCAGTAGCTCCGTTCCAGAGGGCCATCAAATTCAAGGAAATAAATGGTTTGCCTGGAACCTTTGACAAGCTTGCCTCCCTGGACAGCAAACATGGCATTCATGCCTGCGAGAACGCTCTTGATGTGGGCATCCGCATTGAAGCCGAGCCGGCCATCAAAATCCAGGTAGCGCCGATGGTGGTAATTGTCCTCTTCAGGAACGATCCTGGCCAGATAATCCATAATATCTTCCTCCAGACACGGAATGCCTTCCGTCACGGTCAATCCGGAGGAGGTGTGGAGGGTCATGACATTCACCAGGCCGTCCTGAACGCCGCTTTCGGTCACGACTTTTTCGACCTCCGGCGTGATATTGATGGCCTCCTCACTTCTGCGAGTCTGCACTTTGAGTTTTTCGAGAACGACTTTCATAGCTTAACCGGAGTTTTCTGTGCTAATAGCTTCTCTGCATTCTTTTGAAAAATCAAGTCCAGACAGCCGTCGGTCAGCCCCAGACTGCGAACAGCCTTGACCATATTCTTGATTTCCACACGAGGATAGTTCGAACCGAACAGGAGTTTCCATCTCAGGCTTCTTTCAACCACAGTAATGGGAATCTGATGGGACATGACAAATCGCAAGAATTCCGCCGGACTGTCAAAATACAAGCACGAAGTATCGATGAAAATATTCTTGTATTTCAGGGATAGCGCCACGGATTCAAGCACCCAGGGCCAGCCGAAATGAGCAATCACGATGTTCAACTCCGGGAATTCGGTCGCGGCCTCCTCGAGTCTGCCCGGGTGTCCGGGCATGAGCTTGGTCTCGGGCTCCCAGCTCATGCCGGCATGAAAGATGACCGGGATTCCAAGCTGTTCTGCTTTTTCATAGACGGGAAATGCCAGGTTGCGGTCAGTGGGATCGAAACCCTGGGTAGCCGGCGATAGCTTGAGCCCTTTGAGGTTGAGCTCTTTTATGCCTTTCTCCAAATGTTCCGGCGCCTTGGGATCATTTGGGTCAACACTTGCAAATCCAATAAACCGATCAGTTTTCTCACACAACGCCGCAACGATTTCGTTGGTTGAAATCGAGACCCCGGTGCGGGAGGCGCAGTCGATGGGCAGGAGCACAGATTTTTCGATGCCCGCGACATCCATTTGGAGCAGGAACGTGTCTATCGGCTGCAGGTTGTTGCCAATATGAAAGACCTCGCGGGTGGCGCGCATCTGCTCTGGATGTGACTCGACAATTTCACGAATCAACACGGGATGTGTGTGAAAATCAATCAAAACCCTCTCCCTTCTGAGGCAAGTACTGAGGTTATTCCGGCTCGAGACTTGTTCGCGTCGACTACTCCTCCAGCATCACCACCTGACTGAGATGCCGCGGCGTATCCGGATTGATCCCCTTTGCCTCCGCTCGGTAAAAGCTAAAGAGTTGTGCTACAACCATGAACAGCAGCGTCCGAAAGGCGTCGGGAACGCCACTGTTTATTTCCACCACCAGGTCGGCGGTATTCAAAATGGTCTGGGTTGGTGTGTCGCAAAGCGCCAGTGTTTTCGCACCCAATCTCTGCACGTCCGCCAGCAATGCTTCCTCCTGAGAAATCCCCTGGCTCGAAAAGAACAAGGTAACCAGCGTGTTTTTGTCAACGATCGCCATCGGTCCATGCCGGTACTCCAAAACATGATAAGCTTCCGACATCGAGATGGTCATTTCCTTCATTTTGAGCATGGATTCGCAGGCAATGCCATAGAACGGTCCCTGACCGAGAAAAACGAAATTCTTCAGGGAGAGCTGTGCCGCCATCTGTTGGAGTGTTTTTGAATGGGATTTCAGCAAGGACGCAGCCAGATCCGGAAGTTTCACAATATCCGCATGGACCGCCAGCGATTTTACGGCCAAACAGGCCATCAGAGCACAGATCAACAGCATGCTGGTGAAGGATTTGGTCATGACGACGCTATGTTCAATGGCGCCTCTGGCCACCAGACTGCGGTCACAAATCTCAACCAAGTCGTTCGATGGATAGCAAGTGAGCGCCAAAGTCTCGATATTCAGTTTCTCTTTGAGGTAGGTGGCGGCCCACTTGGTTTCAGTGGTTTTGCCCGAACGGGAAATTAGAACGGCCAGGTAATCCCCCGGCGAAGTAAATATTGATTCTGGAAAGAGAAAGACATCAGACGAAGGCACGGCTCTTGCCTTTCGATTCGCAATCGTCGAAAAAATACTTGCCGCTGACAGAGCAAGATAGTACGATGTCCCGCATCCAATAAACACGACTTCTGAACCCGCTTTGTGTTGAAGATATTCGTGGATGTCATCCTGGGCTTCATTCATATGCTCAATCGCCGCTCGCCATGCTGCAGGCTGTTGCAATATCTCAGTGAGTGTCTGGCTTTGCATATTCACTCCTTCCCCGGCGTCAAAGATTACGGCATCGTCAGATGACGAAGAATTGGCCTCAGTGGCTCATCATCAGGCTGGTGAAAATCCACACTTCATGCTCTGCAGCAGGCATCCGGCGACAGACAACTCGCTGGGTTCTAGCTGTACTACAAGCCGACAACATTGTGTTTTCTTAGCATAGTTTTGACGCTTCAGAACATCTTTTAGCCACAGTGGGTTGCGGCCCCAGGGCCGCGCCATCGTGACGTTCCTCAGGCGATTATGACTTCAATCCCATTGTCGACCAAGTATGACAAATCCTCTTCAGGAATGCCACTATCCGTGACGACCTTTGAAATCTTGCTCACGTCTGCGATGAGGGAAAAGCTTCGAACACCGAATTTGCTCGAGTCCGCCACCACGATGGTCTCGCGGGAAATTTCGATCATCTGCTTGTTGAGTTGCGCTTCCAGAACATTGGGAGTCGTGAGACCATATCTAACGTGGAAGCCATCGACTCCCAAAAAGAATTTCTCCACAAAGTGTTTGCGCAGAGTCGATTCTGCGTGGGGCCCAACAAGCGAATAAGATTCGGGGCGCATGATACCCCCGGTGAGGATCACTTTCAACTTTTCGAATTGAGCCAATTCCCAGGCAATGTTGATTGCGTTGGTGATGATGGTGAGATTCTTCTTGGTCCCCAGATTCCGGGCTATTTCCATGGTAGTGGTTCCGGAATCGAGAATCACGGTTTCTCCGTCCTGGACCAGAGCAGCCGCCCCTTTGCCGATTCGCCGTTTTTCTTCGACCTGCTTTTTCTTCTTGTCTTCAACCGGGAGATCCTTGACGAAGAAATTCGAGCGGATGGCGCCCCCATGTGTACGGTGAACGAGCCCTTTTTGTCCGAGAACTTTCAAATCATTGCGAATGGTCACCTCAGAAACATGAAACTGTTTGCATATATCCTGAACACGGACATTCCCTTCTCTTTGCAGGACGTCCAGGATTTCGCTTCGCCGTTCAACAGTGGTCAGCGGGGAACGATGATTCTTGGGCATTGGCATTGGTTCTTGTCTTTTGGTTTTTGGCCGAAACGCAAGTTAGTAAGATAGTGAAAGGCAAGAATCTTTTGTTTTGGGGTAATCATGTCTTTCAATTGCTTTCGCATTTGCATAAAACGAAATTAATTTCTCTTTGTCAAGTCTTTTTTTACAAAAATGTATTATTCTTGCGGGCCGGTTTGGTGCCGGGGTGGCTCGAGGGCCTCCGAAGCGGCAGTGGTGTTGCTGGTAAGTTGATGAATGTTATCTTGAAAGGGCGGGACTCGAAAGGCTGCTGTTACAGGTCGACTCGATTCTTAATCTCCTCCAAAATCCCCTCCAGCCAATCCACATCCTCGTGCATATCGAAGTTGTCGGTATCCACGATTAACAGCTCCCAGGTGGGGGCAATTTTTTTGATCCATTTCTCGTAGCCGATGTTGAGCTGGGCCAGGTATTCCCGGTCCACGCTGCGCTCATACTCGCGGCCACGTTTGCGAATCCGGCTGATGAGCGTCCAGGTCGAGGCCCTCAGGTAGACGACGATGTCCGGTCTTTTGAGCGATTGGACCATGGCCTGGTACAGGTTTTTGTAGGAGTCGTAGTCCCGCGCCGGCATGAGCTCGCGCAGGTAGAGATTGCGCGCGAAGATTTCGGCATCTTCGTAGATGGTCCGGTCCTGAATGCAGACAGCCTTCCTGGTTTGAATCGCAAGATGGTCATTGAAGCGCTGGGTCAGGAAGAAGATCTGCGAGTGGTATGCCCAACGTCGCATGTCCCGGTAGAAATCTTGAAGGTAGGGATTCTGCTCTTGTGGCTCATAGTAAGTCTCCCAACCAAAGCGCTCGTTGAGCCGCCTTGTGAGTGTGGTTTTGCCGACCCCCATGTTGCCGGCGATGGCAATGAATTTTGACCTGGACAAGCTTTGGTACCTTTTTCCGGATGGCTGTTTACATTGCTTTGAAAGCAGGAGCTCGAGCGGTTGCTTAAGTTTGTGATTTCCCGTCTAAAAAGCAAGGTTTTTTAAGCCAATTTAATTCATTGCGAATGCCAACCATTTTTCTTACTATTTGTCTAACCTCCTGAAAAGAATAACAGATGAACAGTGAAGAACAAGCAATCATCCAGGCCGCCCAGGAGGGAAATATTCTGGCCTTCGAGTCGCTGGTGAAGCGATACGACCGGCAGGTGCTGCAGCTTGCACTCAGCCTGGTCAACCACCGGCAGGATGCGGAGGATATTTATCAGGAAGTATTTGTTCGGGTGTATAAAAACCTGCACCGGTTTCAGTTCAGGAGTGAATTCTCCACCTGGCTCTATCGTGTCGTGGTCAACGCCTGTATCAACTACCTGAAAAAGAAACAGCGCACGAAGACCCTTCCTTTGGACGGGAGTACTTGCGGCAAAGAACAAGGCTTGCGGAATACCCTGCCTGGCAGTGAAAAAAACCCGGAGGAATCGATTTTGAACCAGGAGCTGTCCGGGGAGATCGATGAGGCGCTCGAGAAGTTGTCGCCCAGGCAGAAGATGGTTTTCGTCTTACGTCACTATCATGGGCACAAGCTGCAGGAGATAGCAGAAATCATGAATTGTTCACTTGGGACGGTGAAGAATTATCTTTTCCGCTCAACACAAAGAATGCAACAGCTGTTGCGCGAGTATTCGGCAACTCGAGGAAAGAACGATGAATCTGCCAAAAGATCTGGATGAAGCGATTCTGCTCTATCTGTATGATGAGCTTGCTGATGCTGACAAACGGGAGCTGGAAGCACACATCCAGGACAACCCGCAGAGTCGCAAGAGGCTGCAGGAGATGCAAGCGTTTCATCACCTCCTGGACCGGCGGGCAGCTCTGACGCCCTCAGCCGCGTTGCTGCAGAAGGTGCGTTCAGATTTGCGACGGCGGCTGCGTGAAGAACGGTTGACTTTACCGCAAGAAAGCTGGTGGGCCAAATTGCTCCGTCCCATCCAGGCGAAAAGACCCGGGTGGCAGGCTGCTGCCGCAGCCACGTTGCTCCTCCTGGGAGTGGTGGTCGGGCGCTACCTGCTGCCGGCTGAAGCGGCTCACCCGCCGCTGTTTCAGCAGGCGGCGAGCATGCCGTCCATCTCCAACGTGGACTTGATCGAATATGACCCGAAGACGGGCGTGGTCACCGTGCACTACAAGACGGTGCAGGAGGTGGCGCTGCAAGGCGACATAGAGGACGCCTCCATCCGTCGCGTCTTGAGTTATGCGATTCGTACGGAAGACCATCCCGGCCGCCGCCTGGCTGCCGTCAAGGCCGCTGCCTCTCGCACGCCGTTCGCAGATGAGGAGCTCCAGGCGGCGCTCATTCAGGCCATGGAGAAGGATGAAGTCGCCGGCGTTCGTCTGCGCGCTGCGAAGGTGTTGCAGGCGTTGCCGCTCAGCCAGCCTGTCAAGGATGCGTTCATCCGCGTGCTGCTAAAAGACCCGAATCCCGCCATTCGGATTGAGGCGCTGGAGTCGTTGAGCAAGGGGGTGGCGGAAGATGTGCGACCGATCTTGCGGAACGCGGCCGAAGACGATGACAACGAATACGTCAGGCTGAAAGCCGCCAGGACCCTGGAAAGAACAAAGAATCCGGATTCAGGCAGATAGGCTGTAGGCTTTTAGGCTGTAGGAAGATGAGAAGAGCTACAGCCTAAAAGCCTACAGCCCAAAAGCCTACAGCCTAATCTGAAGGAGACCAACCCATGAAACCGAAGACTATCAGGATTCACCGCTCACTTGCTGTGCTGTTTTGTACACTCTCTTGCCTCGGCGCTCAGCTCGCTGCGCAGGAGCTGACCAAATCTGGCAGATATTATGTCGCTGAAATTAGCAGGACGTTCAAGGTCGGCGAGGGCGGCACCATTCGCATTTTCGAAATCCGCGGGGATGTGGTCGTTTCGGCCTGGGCCAAACCGGAGGTGTTCGTCAAAGAGATCAAGAAGATGGACGTCTTCACACGCGAGGAGGCCGAAACCGTGCTCGAGCGCTCGAAGTCCAGCTACCGCCAGGAGGGCAATGACATAGCCATTGGTGGCGAATATTACCGGCGCGACTGGATCAAGAGTGTTTTCGAAGTGAGCGCGCCGACGTCGTTCAGTGTGGACATTCAGACACGTGGCGGGGATCTCGCAGTGAGCGATTTGGCCGGTGCTGTGAAGTTGAGCACCTCGGGTGGCGAAATTGTCCTGCGCAATATCGGCGGCAGAGTGAACGCAAAAACCTCTGGCGGCGATATTCGGGTGATCAACGCCGACGATGAGGTGACCTTGAAAACTTCCGGCGGGGACCTGGAGCTGGAAGATATCGCCGGCCCCCTAACCGCCAAAACCTCGGGCGGGGATATCACCCTGAGAACCTCCGGCGGCGAAGTGATTTTGCACACCTCAGGCGGCAGCATCGAAATCGAGCAGGTGCAGGGCGACCTCGAGGCCCATACCTCCGGGGGCGATATCACTGTGGTCGACACTCAGGGGGATGTTGAGGTGCACACTTCCGGTGGGGACATCAGGTTTCGTAACGTCGGGGGCGCACTCGATGCATCCACCTCCGGCGGGGATATTAGAGGTCGGACTGTTGTCGGCAGCGCACGCGTTTCCACGGCTGGCGGCGACATTGAGATCGACCGCTTGCAGGGCGGAATTGAGGGCAAAACCGCCGGCGGGGACATCATCGTAGAAATGACCCTCACCGACTTCTCGAAGGAGCACCGCGTCGAGCTGCGCACCGCCGGAGGAGAGATCAGGCTGGTGATCCCCGAAAAGCTGCCGGCACGAATTCGCGCAGAAATCGAAGTCTCGGACAGGTGGGAGTCGTACAACATCTACTCGGACTTTCCCCTGACCAGCTCAGACCAGGACGAAGATCGCAGGTCGCGCCGACACCGGCGCTACATCACCAGTGAAGGTGAGATCAACGGTGGGGGGAATTTGATCGACCTGTACACGCACAATGGCAATATTTATATCAAGAAGCTGCGATAGTCCCAGACAAGTCAAGTTTTGTCATGCTTTGGCAAGACCTTTTTGTGGTACAGTTTCTTGCGGTTTTAGAGTTTAGGATTTCGAATTTCCGGTCGTTAAATCCCGCGCCTTCTGCGGGGCTCGTCCGGCCGGGTGCTAAAACGCCATGCTCTCGAACGGCCTGGTGAAAATGATCGCGCCCGGATACTTGTTGTGCACTTTCCGGGCCACCTCCTGCAGCTCCTGCGGCGGAATATGGATAGCGATGATTTGTCCGGCGTTGATGTGTTGGGTCACAACCGGGTCGAACGAGTCGTAGATCAAGAACCAGTAGGGGAGGAAGGCAAAATCGATGCCCTCGTTGGCTAGGTTGAATGATTCAATGTTTTCAACCGCCGGTTCCGCGTCACCGAGGTGCAGGAATTTGTACTTGCCGATCTTGATAATGTAGCCCATGTTTTGAATGTGCTCGTATTTTTTCGAGCCGTGCTTCATGCCGAGGACCTTCACCTCGATGCCCGCCACGTTGACCTCACTGAAGGCTTTCCACGCCGGCGTCACGGTTTTGATTTGTTTCTTGATTTTGGCAGAATCGCTGAACTCTTTTTGCACCGCAGAGGTCATTTGGTCCGCGGCAAGAAATGTCGTCACCGGACTGTAGAGCAAATGCTTGCCCACGGTCGCTGCGTCGAAATGGTCGCCGTGCAGATGGGTCGCGAGAATGAGATTGATCCGCTCAAACGGTTTCAAGCCGCTGACCATTTTGTCGAGCGTTTGCCGGGCCGGGCGCTCGTACAAAGGATTCCCCCGGTAGTGGTGCGCGTCGATGAGAACTTTCTTGCCTGCGAAGCTTATCATGACCCCGGCGTTGGCGACGTAGGTGATTCGAGGCCGGTCGTTGGCAGGAGTCAACGGTTTCGGGCCGAGCTCAGTCGCTTTCACGGCGGATGTGAGTGCCAGGAAGCCGATGAAAAACCCGCGGAGACAAACCCTCTTCTTGTCAGTGGACATCAGTGTACTCATTCAATTACCCTCCTAGATTAAGCCGGACAGGCCCCGCGGAAGGCGCGGGATTTAGCATCCGGAAATTCGATAACCACACGGATTTCTATTCAAGTTTATTCGTGCAAATTCGTGTCAATTCGTGGCAAAATCAATCAATGGCTTGCGGTCGAAGCAAATCAGTCAGGCTTGAGCCAGTCTAAACAAACTCCTAAAACTATCCGCGCTTCCGACCCACTCACATAATCGTAATTTGCAAGGTTCACTATCGTTGGTCTAAATAAACTCCTAAAACTATCCGCGGTTCCGACAACCTTTTTGCGAAATGCGTGTCTTAGAAGTTGAGGGCCTCAACAAAAGCAACTAATCAGAAACAATCTCGTCTTTAAGACTGACGTTTCCAGCAGAAAGTTTTCAAGGCGTACCACCTCGTTGAACGGCATCTCAATCACTTAAGAGTATGAGAAATATTATGAAGTATGTATTCCACCTCAGTGTCATTTGGGTACTCATCGGGAGCACGTTTGGCTTCGGACAGACCGGCGAAAAGAGAGTTTATGTGACCAGGCGAATCAATCCCCACCCGCCGGTTCTGGATGGGCGGCCAGAGGATATGGTTTGGCAGAAAGTCGAGTGGCAGGGTGAGTTTACGCAACGAGCACCGGACGACGGCGCCAGGCCGTCGCAAGAAAGCGCATTCAAGGTCCTCTATGATGATCATAACCTCTATGTCCTGATCCGGGCTTTTGACGCAGAGCCGGACAAAATCGTTAGACGTGTCACCCGACGGGACGGATTCGAGGGCGACTGGGTTGGAATCCAGATCGACAGCTATTTTGACCATCGTACTGCATTTTCGTTTGCGGTCACGGCCGCAGGCGTAAAGGGCGATGTGGCGATTTCCAACGATGGCGATGACGAGGATAGCAACTGGGATCCTGTCTGGTTTGCAAAGGTGGCCACCGATTCTCTCGGCTGGACAGCGGAAGTGCGAATTCCCTTTAGTCAACTGCGTTTTTCCAACCGTGAGGAGCAAATCTGGGGGTTTCAGGTGAGCCGCCGGCTGTTTCGAAAGGACGAGCGCTCCGTCTGGCAGTATGTCCCACGAAATTCCGGTGGCTGGGTGAGCTTTTTTGGCGAGCTGCACGGCATCAAAGGCATTCGGTCGGCGCGGCGGATTGAGCTTCTGCCGTACGGGGTTACCGATGTGCGCCGGCTCCCCAGGGAAGCCGGCAATCCCTTTGCGACCGGCCGGGAATCCAACATCACTGGTGGGCTGGACGCCAAGATCGGGGTCTCCTCTGACTTGACGCTCGACGTGACCGTGAATCCGGATTTTGGCCAGGTGGAGGCGGATCCGTCTGAAGTCAACCTGACTGCCTTCGAAACCTTCTTTTCAGAGAAGCGACCATTCTTTATCGAGGGGCAGAACATTTTGGACTACCAGCTTATGGGAGGAGATGGACCGTTTTCAAACGACCGGCTTTTCTATTCACGCCGGGTCGGCCGCTCTCCGCAACACGAGCCTGATCTGAATGAGGAAGAGTACTCTACTCAGCCGGACAACACCTCCATCGTCGCGGCCATGAAGTTGACCGGCAAAACAAAGGGCGGCTGGTCCATTGGCCTGCTGGAGGCCGTTACAGAGAAAGAAACAGCCCAAATCGACCGGCACGGCGAGCGCAGTCAGGAAGTGGCCGAGCCCCTGACGAATTATCTTGTCGGTCGCGTCCAAAAAGATTATAACCAGGGCAATACCTCGGTGGGGGGCATGGTGACCGCGCTGCACCGGGACCTGTCGCAATCCCATCTCATGTTTCTCAACCGCGCTGCCTACTCTGGCGGCCTGGACTTCAGACATCAGTGGCAAAACAAAACCTACTACCTGAACGTGACCACGGCTTTCAGCCATATTCGGGGCGAGCGCGAGGCCATTACCACGGCACAGGAATCCTCCCGGCGATATTTTCAACGCCCGGACGCAGATTACGTTACATTGGACACGACAAGAACGTCGCTTTCCGGATACGGCGGCATGGTTGATGTTGGGCGCGCCGGCAGCGGCAGAGTACGGGGCTCGGCAGGCTTTATGTGGCGCTCCCCGGGCCTCGAGCTGAACGATCTCGGCTTTTTGCGCCAGGCCGACCGTGTTATGCAATGGACCTGGCTTGGCTACCGGGTGAACAATCCCTTCAGCATTTTTCGGCGGCTGAACGTGAATGTCAACCAATGGGCGGCCTGGAATTTTGGCGGCGAGAGCGTTTTCAAGGGAGGCAACGTCAACGGCGGCGGCCAGTTCAAGAATCACTGGCGTTTTTGGCTCGGCGCCGGCCGTAACGCCGCCGGCCTGTCTACCAGCGAGCTGCGCGGGGGTCCGGCTCTGAGAACGACCGGCCGCTGGAACCAGTGGTACCATCTTTCCACCGATGAACGCAGGGTTTACCAGGTCGGCTTCGGCGGCTCGAATAGCTGGGCAGACGATGGGGGCTCGCGCCGGCACAACATCCGGTTCTGGCTGAGCCTGCGGCCGCGCAACGCTATCAAACTGCGAATCAATCCGTTTTACACCTTCAACCGGGAAGACATGCAGTACGTGGACACCGTTGAACCAGAGGACGGCAATCCACGGTACATCTTCGGCCGGCTGCACCAGAAGACGCTCGGGATTACCTTCCGCCTCGATGTTAGCATCACGCCCACCCTGTCGATTCAGTACTATGGCCAGCCTTTTATCTCGGCTGGTACGTACTCCCAATTCAAGAGCACAACCAACGCGCGTGCGGCGGCGTACGAAGACCGATTCTACCGTTTTCAGGATGATGAGGTTCGACTCATCGAAACCGACGAGGGTCGGCAGGTCGAAATTGTGCGAGATTCTCAGGGGGTGATAGATGAGTCCATCGACACACCGGATTTCAATTTCAGAGAATTTCGCTCCAATCTGGTGGTGCGCTGGGAATACACGCCCGGCTCGACCATTTTCGCGGTCTGGTCACAGGAGCGCAACGGCGATGACTCCATTGGCCAGTTTTCGTTTAGCCGCGGCCTGGCTGACTTGTTTGACGAAAGCCCGACGAATGTGTTTTTGATCAAAGTGAGCCGCTGGTTTTCGCTTTAGTGGTGTGCAAATGGATGCTGATTCACTGCTCGTAGCCGCCACCCCTTGTGGGTGGCCAAAACACGGTCAGAGACCGTGTTGGATCGCCGGTCCAGTCGGCGATTTTCTCGCTGTTCTGGCGGAAGGCTGTTATCTCCTCCCATGGTGATTCCTATTCCTGGCACGGTGAGACCGCAGCTTAAGCCGTAACCGCGAATGAACGCTAATGCCCGCGAATGGGAAAAATCGGGTGAAAAACAATTAGTTAGCGTGAATTGGCGTTCATCGGCGGTTTGTTGTCACCGGCTTCTCCGCTAGCAGGGGAAGATAGATCTTCTCGATATATTCTCTTGCGGACGTCGACCACAGGAATCGTTCCTTGAATGCTCTCCTCTGCATGTCCCTGAAGCCCTCGCTATTGCTGGTCCAAAGCTGCAAGGCCAGGTTAACGGTTTCGAGCAAGTTGCGAAGCAGTTGTTTTCGATTCTTGCCGTCGAATCCAAATCCCGTGCCGTCGGGAGCGGTATGAGGTTTGACCGTATCAACCAGCCCTCCGGTCCACCGGACCAATGGCGGGGTTGCGTGGCTGAGCGACTCCACTTGCGTGATGCCGCACGGCTCGAACAGGCTTGGCATCAGGAAGACGTCGCTGCCGAGACTGATCTGTTTCGCCTTTTCCCGGTCAAAGGCAAGGGTGGCAGAACAATTCGGCCGGTTTGCAAACTTCCGTAGAAAGCGCTCATATTTCGGCAAGCCAGTGGCGATGATCGCAACATTGACGCCAGGAATATCGAGGATATGCTGCAGGACCGGCTTGCCGTCCACCCGCTCCGTCAAGAGCTTGAATTTTTGCTCGACGGCGCGGCCCACAAAACCCAGAAGAAACGCCTCCGGGTTGGTGAACGCCCTGCCCAAAGCCTGCTTCAATTGCGCTTTCTCTGACAGGATTGCTTTGAATTTCTTGTCGGTGGGCGTGAATTGGTATTCATACCCGTTCAGGATACCGACCAGCCTTCCGGCGCGATGCAGTTTTCTCGTCACCTCGTGCAGCCCCTTGCCACCTTCGAAATATGTGCGCTTGTTTTCTGGCAGCGTAATCTCCCGGCAATAATTTTGGCTTACCGTGTTTGCCCTGTCCGCGAGCTCCAGCCCCAGGCGCAGCGCATTGACGCTGTTCCAGGCGGGTCGTGGATCCACGAAAGCCCGGCCGACACTTTTGTGGTTCAGAATCTTTTCCAGTTGCCAGCCTTTGACGACCTCCTTGCCGATGTTGCCCTGATAGCCAATATTGTGCACGGTTAGCACGCGCCGGGGCCGCATGTTTTCCATCACCATGCGCGCCAAAAGGTAGCCCAGGCCCCAGTCATTGACATGCACAATATCCGGGTGTTTGTCCTTGATCAGGCCCAGACATGCTTCAGAGAAAAATGAAAATCGCAGCGCGTCATCAAAGAAAGGAATCTTGTCGCTGTAGATATAAGGCTCCGAATACGCACCCTCGAAGTATGTCTGGTTTTTCACAAAGTTGACCGGCACGCCGTTTGAGACCGTCTGAAAGATTTCAACCATCTCCCGTTTGCCATGAAACTGCAATCGGACCTTGCTTACGTAACGCG
Source organism: bacterium (assembly GCA_046757165.1). GTDB lineage: Bacteria > Zhuqueibacterota > Zhuqueibacteria > Oceanimicrobiales > Oceanimicrobiaceae > JBHHXT01. Next base: position 31,851 of record JBHHXT010000010.1, read on the forward strand.
CATCAGCAGGGAGATCGATGCGGCCGTAGAGTGGCGTGACAATCTCGATGTCGACGTTGCGGTTTGCCCGTTTGAGGGCAACCGGCAGCTCGCCGGCAACATCCCCGACGCCGCCGACTTGTGAAAAAGGCTTACATTCTACCGCCAGGTAAAGAACCTTCATTTTTCTCCTGTTTGGAGGCAGGTGTTTGGACTGTAGGCTGTTAGGCTGTTAGCCTGTTTGGTTTTGCGCAATGCTCTAATCAAAGCGCCTGATTTTTCCCCAGACTTCGCTTTGAAAAAAGTCATTTAGCGCTTCGCGCGTCATTTGCCCTGCGCGCGTCATTTGGTCATTGTTTGCTCAATGATGCCCTCTTCTGAAACCATTGACAACACGTAAGGAGTGAAATGCTTTAGCATTTCATGCAACGCTAAAGCGTTGCACTCCTTTTTGTTCCGTTAAGATATGCATAATCAAATACTCATATGAATACGTGCTAATCTCTTGAGAATAATCCAGGCTAAAACCTTTTCAGTCTCTACCATTCATATTCGTTTTCCTACAGCCTAAAAGTCTACAGCCTACGGCCTGAATAGTCAACCTTCTAGAAAGCCAAATTAATAACGCACAGTCCTTAGAGCGGTGGGTATTTCTCAAAGACCTTGGCAATCGCCTCGTTGATCTTCTCTTCATTCCCCTCCGGATGGCCGACCACCCCCTGCGCTGCACCGCGCCAGACCAGTTGCTTCATCTCAGGATCGACCACGTCGATGATGATCGTTCCTTCTTTGTAGCGATGCACATGCACGTGCCGGTGCCAGTAGCCGTAGCCATAGCGATCGATTTCAACCCGCTGCTGCATACCGACGTGGTAAGACAGAAGCGCGTCTGCTTTGCCTCGCTCGATGATCTCGTAGCCTTTGGCCTCCAGCTCCCGCTCGACAGCACGACGAATTTTCTTGTCCAGCAGCGAGTTTCTCGGCACGCTGCCTTTCTTGCGTTTTTGGGGATTCGGCATCCATTTGAAGGTCTGGTAATTGGAAAAATTGGCTTCGCGGTCAAAGTCGGTCCTGACGGAAATGGGTGAGCAGCTCAGCCAGCCCAGGGCCAGGCAGGCGCCAAGGAAACCACTCGTCTTTCGCATAATGTATCCTCCTATTTGTTAATACTTAAGCCGGACGAGCCGGAACCAAAAGGTTTCTTGAGAAGTTTAGAAAAAGATCCGTCGCTGTAACTTACATAATAGCGTCATCAGCAGCCCTGAGCTGTAGGCAAGCAATGGAAATAATAGCACCAAACCCAAAAGGTATAAGAATATGGCAAGAAAATGTGCATCGACGCAAGCGAAAATTACCAGGATTGACGGTACCTGCGGCCCGGGATTTCCGTTTCTCCGAACAACCCGGTGAAATCCGAAGCCAGCCACAAGCAGACCTACTCAAAGAAGGCAGGCATCTTGCGGCGCCGAAAAAGTTGCGATGAACCACAGCAGGAGAGTTGGAAACCGGCACCCTCAAAAGGGGTCGGTTTCTCAACGCAGCCCTGCACAAACCATGAATAAGGAGGTGAGGCCCCAGTTCTGAGAGGACAAGATTGAGTTTGCCAACAAGACACCTATGAGAATCCACAGGAGACTGCACCATGGAAAACCAAACACCACGTGGACGACTTCAGAATGATGATGACGACGACGATGGGATGAGGACAAGCCCCCAACTTCAGCGCCAACACCCGGGGCTCTGGCAATCTGCCAGGCGAGTTTGCCCAGGCGCAGAACCACCCGAACCCCTTCTATCCGGCCACACCCATTCGCTTTTCGGTCCCGGAAACTGGTGAAGTCAAACTGTCAGTTTTCAACCTGGCGGCCGCCCGGATTTCCGCGACGCCAAAGTAGCGAACGGCGTCTACCAGCTCAAAGCCAAAGGGTTTGTGGCGATCCGGAAGTTGATTTTGACGAAGTAGAAATACAAGCGGATCAACAGAATCAAATTAATTGCCAGGCACATCGAAAGTGCCTGGCAATTCAATGGTCAATTTGCACCAGTGAGCACAAAGTGGTTTAGAACTTATTGTTCATCAAAGACAAGTCTTCGAACATTTGTAAATATACACTTTATCTTTTCTCAACTTGGAACGATTGCTCAATACCTACCCTATGGAGTCATTGTCAATATTCAGAAATGGGAGAAACATCTTCACTGTCGCCCATCGAACTCACCATACTCAATAACAGAAAAATGAACCATAAAGTCAACAATATAGGTTTTGAAATGACATCTACCTTCACCGGTTCGGTAAGGTGTGCCATCGTTCTCCGGTGCCGTCCGCCGATAAATGCCTTCTGGCGAAAGTTACAGGTTGAGCCCCGACAGAATCAATTACATGGTTTCGTGAGAGAAGTGCGCGTTAGATCAACTCTAAATGAATAGTGGTCGTCAACGGCGAACACGACAAGCAATTGAACCTCTACATGCCACTGGAGGGCGTGATGGACACGGAGGTCCGAGTAGTTGGTTCACGGGCGGGCGGCGCCGCCAACACCGGCCAGCAGGTCGTGCTGCTGCGGAAGGCGATGGTGCCGCCCGCTGATTTTTCTCTGGATGGAGCGAAGAATCACTAAGTAACTAACAATTAAGAAGTAATAACATACACTCAATCCAGGCGAAGTGCCTGGCAGAGTGGGGAGGGTTTGTATCATGCCAAAAAAATACCCTGAGTTCAATCCCAGAGTTCTGACCAATCGAAGTGATGCTCCGAATCTCAAAGACAGCAACCCCGCGGTTGAAAAGGTCGTTGCCTCTTTTTCCAGAATCGGGACATCGGGGAGCTATTTGGCGGCGCGCGATGGCGGGCAGATTCGTGGCTTGAGATACACTGCAAGTGTTCTGAACAAACTGGGTATTCAGAATCATTTTCAGGGCGTGCAACGATTGCATGCTGGCAACTACATGGTCGTGTCGGGAGGGGACCCACATGAACCGATGGCGCATTTGTTTGTCTTCAAAATGGGGTCCCGTCGGAGGCACGGAAGCTGGAATTCCAACATCATAACAGGCGAATCTCCACCGGCGCAGGACAAGCTGGTGCGGACGGTCAGCATTGATCGGAAACGGTGGCATGCCGGAGGACTCAGCGTTCTCGGTGACATCCTGGCAGTCCCAATCTACTCAAAAGAGCCTGACGATTGCAAAATCGTATTTTATCATATGGCTGATCCCGAAAATCCCGAGCTTTTCGACGTTACGATTGACCGGCCGGGCGTGCGTGCCGGCGCAGTGGCCATGACCAAACTCCCAGGCGGCAGGTTTCTTGTTGCGGTCTGGAGCGATAGTGATCACCTCGAGCGCCGCCTGGACTTCTATCTGTCTAAATCTACCGACATTTTTGAGGGCTTTGAGCCGCGGGCGCTGACCTGGCCCGCATCCGAGGCGAGAGCCAGAAACGGCAGACCGACCCGGTTTGAGAATTATCAGACAGTCAACCTTATCAATCAAGCCGATGGCAGACTTTACGTGGTTGGCTTGCACAATACTTCTGACAAAGCGCCGACTTTGAAAGGAAAAGACTACGCCGACCTCTGGGAGATCAAGTTTCCCGAGCAGAGCATCCTGCAAGATAGACCGGTACTGAGCAAACCCAGGGTCGTCAAAATGCGCAAGCTTCGGTTTGATGACACCGGCCAGCAGAGCAACATGGATGGCGCCGCCGGGGTTCACATCGACCGCGATGGCACGCTCAATATTTATGCGACTTACCACTGGCGCAGCGACGGGTTGCTCAATTTCGTCGAATACAAAGAAAAACCGCCTGTGTCACGCCGTCCGATCACTGTTGTCAACGAGGCCTGGATCGACATGTATGAGCACGATGACTTTTCCGGCAAGAGCATGAGTCTGCAGGGCCGCCGCCACACCGATCTCAGAGACTACAAGAGAATCAACGTCGCCGGAGAGGACTTTGGCGACACCATTTCTTCAGTGCGGTTTCAGCTCCCGCAAGGCAAAACGTACAGGCTGTTTGAGCACTCAAACTTTCGTGGCAAGCATCTTGATTTGAGGGGAACTGGCAAGGTTATCGAAATCAACGACTTCGACCAATTCAATTTCGATAACAAGGTGTCATCGTCGCAATTCCTCGACGCCTAAGAACGTACAGCTCACCTCTCCACATCCGTAAAAAAGCATTGACATTGCGTCGATGCTTTTTTACTTTATCCGCGCCATGTCTGGCTACGAACCATTTCACACCATCGCTGCGGAAACAACAGAGGAGATTGTTGTCAAGGGGTCGCGATTCGTTGCACGTGCCGCGCCTGCCGGCGAGAAAGAACAGGCCGAGCAGTACATCGCAGCCATTTCGAGCCGGTTTCACGATGCGACGCACAACTGTTTTGCTTTCAAAATCGGGGTGGGCGACCAGGCTGTCTTCCGGTTTGGCGATGCCGGGGAACCTTCCGGCACCGCAGGCCGGCCGATTTTGCAGGCGATTGAAAACAAGAACTTGACCAATCTCAGTGTGGTCGTGACTCGCTATTTCGGTGGCACCAAACTCGGCACCGGGGGGCTGATTCGCGCTTACAGCGCCGCGGCGCTTACTGCTTTGAACAGGGCCAAGATCACGGTGCATTTTCCCCAGACAGTCATTACCTTGAAGTTCGCGTATTCCATGACCAACCCTGTGCACCAGGTGGTAGAAAAGTTCGGCGCAAAGATTTTGGCAACTCGGTTCGAAGACCAGACCTTTTATCGTGTTCGAGTGAAAGCATCAGAAGAAGAAAAGTTCAAGGAAGAGCTGCTGAACTTGACCTCTGGCAAGATTTCGCTCATACCATGAGAATCACAGAAATCTACCATTCTATTCAGGGGGAATCCAGCTTTGCCGGCCTGCCATGCGTTTTTGTCAGAACCACCGGATGTAACCTGCGGTGCGTCTGGTGCGACACAGAATACGCTTTTTACGGCGGGGAAGATTTGGCACTGGAGGAAATCGTTGCCAGAATAGGCGGTTTCGCGTGCCGGCTGGTTGAGATTACCGGTGGAGAACCACTGCTGCAGAAGGAAGTGCCAGAATTAGCTCATCGGCTCCTGCAGAAAGAGTACACAGTGCTGGTTGAGACCTCTGGCGAGCGCGATATCTCCGTGCTGGACAAGCGGGTCATCAAGATCATGGACATCAAGTGTCCGGGCAGCGGTGAGTCTGAACGCAACCGCTGGCAGAACCTCGAGCACCTGACCGCGAAAGATGAGGTCAAGTTTGTGATAACGGACCGCGAGGATTATGATTGGTCACGGGAGGTCATCAAAGAATATCGTTTGCAGGAACGCACCAACATTTTGCTTTCAGTTGTCTCTGGTGAGCTCGACCGGGCAGACCTGGCAGCCTGGATGCTGCAAGACGGCCTCAACGCACGCTTTCAAATTCAGCTCCACAAAGTCATCTGGTCGCCGGCAAGCAGAGGGGTTTAGGGAATCGATAATCGATGATCGACAATCGATAATTTGATTATGCCGTTCATCTACTCAGCGAAATACTATGCCGATATCGGGTTGCATGTCTTCCCGGTGATCAAATATCGTCTGATTTACGACCGGCTGACGGGCAGGGATGGTGGTGCTTCCACCGATGGCAGCGTGGTTTCCACACGAGACTTTCTTTCTCCCGAGCCGGCATCTGAGAAGGAGCTGTTGCTCGTTCACACGCCGGAGTACCTGGATGACTTGCGAAATTGCCGGTGGACGGAGCGCACGGCCTATTCCGAGCTCCCCATCACGCCGGAGATCGTGCACTTGTTCGAGCTGGCTTGTGGCGGGACGATTTTGGCCAGCCGGCAGGCCGTGCAGAAAGGGTGGGCCGTGCACCTGAGCGGCGGCTTCCACCACACTTTTGCGGACAAGGCTGAGGGCTTTTGCTATTTGAACGACCTGGCCGTGGCTGCCAGGGTCATGCAAAACGACAACGTGGTTGAAAAAGTTGCCGTCATCGACTGTGACCTGCATCAGGGCAACGGGACGGCGAAGATTTTTCATGGCGATGAAACCGTGTACACCTTCTCAATCCACCAGGGTGATCTCTATCCTGTAAAACAAGAAAGTGACTGGGACATTCATTTGCCGATGCACGTGGAAGATGAGGACTATCTGCGTCACTTGCATCATGCCATTCCAAGGATTCTCGACGACTTCAGGCCAGAATTGGTTCTCTACCAGGCCGGTGCTGATCCGTACAAGAATGACCAGTTAGGGAGTCTGGCGCTGACCATCGAGGGGCTGCAAGCGCGTGACCAGTTTATCTTTCGTGAGTGCAAGAAAAGAGCGCTCCCGGTGGCGGTGACGCTTGGTGGGGGCTATGCCTATAACACCAACGATACCGTGCAGATTCACCTCAATACTTGCAAAGCCGCGCTGGAGGTAGTTGGACGGTTGCGTAATTCTGGTTAGCGCAACAAGCACTGAAATTGGAAAACATCGAAATAAAAGCAAAATACCCGGACCTCGAGCTCGGGAAACGCCTCGCCGAAGAAATCGGCGCCCGGTTCCAGGGTATGCTGCACCAGATCGACACCTATTTTAGTGTCCGGCAGGGCCGTCTGAAGCTGCGCGAAATCAATTCAGAGGAAAGCCAGCTCATCTATTACGAGCGGGCAGACAAGTCAGGGCTCAGAACCAGCATCTACCACATTTATCCTGTCCAGGAGGTGACGCTGCTCCGTTCGCTGCTCGGGGCCGCGCTTGGCATCAGCACAGTCGTCGAAAAGAAACGTGAGCTCTATGTGTTCGACGAAGTCAGAATTCATCTTGACCGGGTGGTCGGCCTGGGCAGTTTCCTGGAATTTGAAGGGCGTGTGATTGACGGTCGTGCCAGACCAGAGGTGCAGAAAAAGGTCGAGCGGCTTCTGACCCACTTTGGCATCCCCGCAACAAACCTCATCGCCGGCTCGTACGCTGATCTAATCGTTTCATAAATCTGAATTGCTCTCTTGTGGCGGTCCTCATGCTTTGAGCTCGCGCAGAAAACGTTTGACATTTTTCAATATTTTTAATAAATTGTAACAACTATACTCAACAATTCTTGGTAGCACTTCACTACTCTAACCATTCAAAAGTTATAACGTCTGGAATTTGTTGTCGGGGGGTGCAAATCAGATCGAATCCTGGTGCAATTAATTGCACATCTGCACCTTGGCGCAGACGTTACACCTTGCTGTAATTTAAGAAGTTACAGAAATGAAAGAAGTGTGGCACAGAAGTTGCTTACCTCGCAATGTGGGATAAGTGTATTAAATACATAACTTTAGTTCATACCTGCACTCACCAGTCAACTTGAATGGGGAAAAGGAGGGTTAGCCTATGGAGCGCAAATAGAATAAGCCATGTTTTCTTACGTACCACTTTGCTGGATCCGGTTTTCTGGAATCAGGGTTTTTATCGTTACTCACAAATTAGAGAGGATGTCGTAATGAAAAGATTGAAGGTTCTTCTGTGGACACTACTCTTTAGTGTCTTGAGTCTCTCGCTCGTGTTTGGTCAGGCATTGCAGATCTCGGGTCGTGTCACCGAGTCTCTGACCGGCGATGGGCTGCCTGGCGCCAACATCGCCGTCAAAGGAACCACGCTCGGAACCGCGACCGACGGCAACGGCAATTTCACTTTGTCCTTGCCAAACCTCCCACAAGCGACCCTTGTGGTCAGCTTCATCGGGTATATCACGGAGGAAATCGAGGTGACAGGCAGCGTGGACAATTTGGAAGTTGCTATGGAAGAAGATGTGTTGAAAGTGTCGGAAGTGGTTGTGACCGGTCTGGCTACTACAGTCAAGAAACGCAACCTGGCCAACTCCGTCGGCACGGTTTCTGCGAAGGAGCTGGTCCCGGCGCCCGCACAAACTCTGGAGCGTGCGCTCAACGGCAAGATGGCCGGCATCACGATCAGCCAGAACACCGGCGCTCCGGGCGGCGGGCTGAATGTGAACCTGCGGGGCATCTCAACCATCTTTGGCCGCACCCAGCCGCTTTATGTTGTTGACGGCTTGATTGTCAGCAACCAAGCAGTTCAGTCGGGCATCGATATCGTGACTGAAGCCACTGGCGCCGGCAGTCCGAGACCTCAGGGTCAACCGACCAACCGCATTGCGGACCTCAATCCCAATGATATTGAAAGCATTGAAGTTCTCAAAGGCGCCAGCGCAGCGGCCATCTACGGCTCGAAAGCCTCTAATGGCGTGGTCATCATCACCACCAAAGGCGGCACTCCCGGAAAAACCAAAGTCGACGTGACTCAGCAGATTGGGTTCACCAGCATTCTAAACAAGGTCGGCGTTCGAAAGTTTACGGCTGAAACCGCGTTGGCGCAGTACGGGCAGCAAGGTCTGGATATTTTCAACGCCAATAACGGCCGGTTTATCGATCAGGAAGAGGTTTTGTACGGCGAAAACGGCATGCTGGCCGAAACGACCGTCGGCATACGCGGTGGCAACGAAAGGACGCAGTTTTTTGTCAGCGGTCTTTTCCAGGATGAGGATGGCATTGTCGACCGCACGGGCTACCAGAAATACTCTGCTCGACTCAATGTCAACCACCGGTTGAGTGACCGCGTCAAGATCAGCGTCTTCAGTCAAGTCGCGAGAACCGAGTCTGACCGTTCGATCACCGGAAATGACAACACCAACACCACGCTGGGTTTTTCTCTTGGGTTTACCCCGAGCTTCCTGAACCTGGAGCCCGATGAGAATGGCGTTTATCCCGTGCACCCGTTCAATCCATCGAACCCCGTACAGACACGGGATCTGCTCACCAACAACGAGAAGGTGTTCAGGACCATTCTAAGCGCACGCACCAATTGGAGCATTGTCAAAACGCAATCCCAGCTTCTCGACCTCAGTGTCGTTGGGGGTGTAGATTTCTTCCAGCTCAGGAGCTTTGTTTTTTCACCGAATGAGCTGCAATTCGAGATCAATAGCGACCTTCCGGGTGAGGCGGTCAACGGACAGACGGAAAGCACCTTTTCGAACCTCGGAATCAATTTGACGCACAGCTACACCACCGAAGGGAACATTATGTTCAGGACAACCGGTGGCGTTCAATTTGAAAACCGCAATGTCAATAATCTGCTCACCAACTCCAACGGACTGGTCGCGACACAGTCGAACGCAGACCAGGCGACCCAGATCGATGTCTTTCAGGACCGCACGAAAGGTCGCGAGCGTGGATTCTTCCTGCAGGAAGAGCTCGACCTCAATGAGAGAATCTTTCTGACGGCCGCCGTTCGTGGTGACGCCAGCAGCTCTAACGGCGACCATGATAAGTACTATCTGTTCCCGAAATTCTCCAGTTCTCTTCGTTTGTCGCAATATGGGTTGTGGGACGGGCTGAGAGGCTTCTTTCCCGAATTCAAGTTCCGGGCAGCATACGGTGAGACCGGGAACCTGCCGCAGGCCGGCGCCAAATTCACCAACCTGGTGCCTGAGAACATCGGCGGAATTTCTGGACTGCGCCCGGCTGCCAAGCGAGGCGATCCGGACCTCAAACCAGAACGAACCAAGGAGTTCGAGGTCGGCTTTGATGCCACGATATTGAACGGCAATGGCGTTTTGGAACTCTCCTACTACCGCCAGAACATCGAGGATTTGATTCTGGAAGCCGACCAGCCCGGTTCAAGCGGGTTCACTACGCTTGAAACCAATGCCGGTGAGATGCGCACAACGGGTTGGGAGATATCCCTGGGGTTGACTCCCATTCGCGGCCGCAACTTGAATTGGACGACGCGATTCAATTTCTTCACAACCGAATCAGAGATCACCGAATTGAATGTGGATCCCTTTAATCTCGGTGGATTCGCGACCTTCCTGGGAACGATGCGGATTGAAAAAGGGTTGGCGCCGACAACCATCGTTGGCTCCGAAAGCTTTGACGAGAATGGCAAAGTCATCAAGCCTCTGGGCGACCAAAACCCGGATTTCAATCTCTCATGGAATAACAACATCAACTTCGGCAACTTTGAGCTGAGCTTTCTGTGGGATTGGCAGCAGGGGAGTGAGATCGTCAACCTGGGCAAGTTGATCAATGACATCGGCGGCACCTCGCCGGACTTTGACGAGCAGGTGACGTTTACGCTGCCTGATGGGTCAACGGTAACCGACAAGGCGGGTATCGCCCGGCTAACAGTGCTCGGCACCATCACCGCACCTTATATCGAGGATGGCAGTTACATCAAGTTGAGAGAGCTGGCCCTGTCCTACGCCGTTCCCAATTCAGTGGTGAGCGATCTTTTTGGTGGTCAGTTGTCCTATCTGCGGCTCGGTATCGCAGGACGTAATCTGATCATGATCGCCGATTACGATGGATATGACCCGGAAGTTAGCCAATTTGGCAACGTTGCCATTGGACGGAATATCGACACAACTCCCTTTCCATCGTCAAGACAATTCTATTTTAATGTAGCATTCGGATTCTAACAAGGGAGGACATGCAATAATGAAAAGAGAATATAGATCAGGCAAAACAAACATAGTCAAGATGTTGACTGTGTTTACAATGCTGGTTTTCATACTGGCATTCCTCGGGTGTGAGACTTTGGATTTTTCCAACCCGAACTCACCGGATATTGACAGCGCGACCTTGCAGACTCTTGTGACCGGCGCTGAAGGGTTCATGCGGGCCGACCTCGATGTTTATCTGCAAGTGACAATCACCATCGGCCGTGAAGGGTACTTCTTTGAAGGCGCCGACCCGCGTTTCACGGGTGAATTGCTTTTTGGCCCTATCGACCCGGGCGGCTTCCTGACCAACCGTCCCTGGAGTTCGAGATACCAGGTGGTATTTAACTGTAATGAACTCCTGAAAAGGGCGGCCAATCTCAGCGGCGCTGATGCCGCCGGCGTGCAAGGGTTCGCCAAGACGATTCGGGCGTACCAATTGTTGCTCAACCTCAACTATCTTGATGACCAGGGCATCCGGTTGAATTTTGACGGAGATCTAAAGAAGCCATTCGCCACCAAAGAGGAGGCATTTGAGTTTATCGCAAATGACCTCGATGAAGCCCTGACCGCGCTTGGCAGTGCGGGAGGTTCGTTTCCTTTCGTCTTGTCAGGAGGCTTTGCCGGCTTTGACACGCCGTCGACATTTGCACAATTCAACCGCGCCATCGCAGCCCGCGTGGCTGTCTACCGCGGCCGGTTCAATGATGCCTTGACCGCTCTGGGACAGTCCTTTCTGGATGCAGGCGGCGATTTGAGCACCGGCGTGTACCATGCTTACAGCACCGCCGCCAATGACCAGTTGAATCCCGTCTTTGAAATTCCGACCGCGCCCGGTCTGAAGCTTCATGCCCACATGAGCTTTGAGGCAGACGCCGAAGCTGGCGACCTGCGGTTCGCCAACAAGACCTTCAAACGTGCTGCCATGGACGTTTTGGATGAGCTCGAGTCAGACCTGGCCATCACGACCACGAGCAGCTCAACCGACGGGTTTCCAATCATCAGAAACGAAGAGTTGATTCTTCTGCGGGCTGAAGCAAATGTTGGGCTTGGAAACTTTAGCGCTGCTGAGGCGGACATGAATATCGTGCGCGCGGCGGCTGGCCTGGCGCCCTATTCCGGCACCGATGCCAGCAACGGCCTCGATCGTCTGCTGCACGAGAAACGCTACTCGCTATTCGCGGAAGGCCACAGATGGATTGACATGCGGCGGTACGGCAAGCTGGGCGAGCTGCCGATCGACCGGCCCAATCGTGGCGATATTGTGATTCCAAAGATGGCGATACCTGAAACTGAGCGCAGCGAGTCAGGTTAATCCTTGAGAGTGACGACTAAACAAATGCCCATCCAGAACATCTGCTCTGAGATGGGCATTTTGTTTTTGCCCCGCAACTGAAATGGATGAAAGCATGAAGACGCACCAAAAGAAGAGAAAGATTTCCCGTCGCTCATTTCTAAAATCTGGCGCCGCCCTGACGAGCGTCGGTGTATTTGAAACGGGCGTGATTCTCGAGCGTCTTGCGGCAGCCCCGCTCGTTGAACCGGAAAGAAGAGCCAACCAACCCCATGTGGCGGTGGTTGGGGCCGGCGCCTTTGGTGGCTGGACGGCCCTTTATCTCTTGCGGCTCGGCGCCAGGGTGACGCTTCTGGACGCCTGGGGTGCCGGAAATTCAAGATCGAGCTCAGGGGGTGAAACGCGCGTGATCCGGGCCATCTATGGACCGGATGAGATCTACGTGAAGCTGGTGGCGCGCGCGGTTCAGCTTTGGCGAGAAAACGAAAAAAGGTGGAATCGTACGCTCTATCGGCGTACAGGCGCGCTCTGGATGTTTCAGCACGATGACAGCTTTGTCACAGCATCCCGGCCGTTTTTGACCAAAGAGGGCTTCAAACTGGAGGATCTCTCCGGCCAGGAGGCCCACAAACGCTTTGCTCAGGTAAACTTTGATGGCGTGAAACGGGTCTTATATGAAAAAGAAGCGGGATACCTGACGGCGCGACATGCGTGCAATGTGGTGAGACAGGGGTTTCTCGAAGAAGGAGGGGAATATCGTCAGCTTGCGGTCAGACCCGGCGCCATGACCGGAGGTGAGCTGCAGAACATCCAACTTTCGGATGGCTCGACATTTTCTGCTGACCACTACGTTTTTGCCTGCGGGGCGTGGCTGGCTAAAGTGTTCCCCAAACTTCTCGGGCACATCATCAAACCCACTCGCCAGACCGTTCTTTATTTTGGCACGCCGGCCGGTGACCGTCGGTTCGTCGAAGACGACCTGCCTGTTTGGGTCGACTTGGGCCAGCGCATCTTCTACGGCATCCCCGGGGATGGCAGACGAGGGTTCAAAATAGCCGATGATACGCGCGGTGAGCCGATCGACCCAACCCTAGATGATAGAAAACCTTCGCACGAAGGGTTTGAAACAGCACGTAGTTATATCGAGTTTCGTTTTCCGGACTTGAAGGGGGCGCCATTGCTCGAGGCACGGGCCTGCGTCTATGAAAACGCGCCCGACCATCATTTCATTCTTGACCATCATCCGGAGGCCCACAATCTGTGGCTGATCGGAGGGGGGTCTGGCCATGGCTTCAAGCACGGCCCCGCTGTTGGAGAAATGGTGGCTGAGATGGTACTCGGTCAAAAGTCGCCAGAACCGTTCTTTTCATTGTCCAGGTTTGCGCCGTAGCGCCATTGCAAAAATAGGATGATGGGTCGCCCTACTCCCTTGTGGGGTATCGTCGGAGAAGCGACCCACAAGGGGTCGGGGCTACGATTCATAGCTAGCCAGGTTCAGTGTTCACTCATTCGTGCCAATTCGTGTTCATTGGTGGCCAATCAGGTCGCCAGGCAACTCCGATTCTATGTTAGGTTCAATGTTCACCGCGATCACAAAAATGAAGACGTTCTTTATCGTGGTCAGTCTGTTTTCGGCCCACCTCGCCACCGCCTTCCCGCCACAGGATTCAGACGACTCATATCAGCGTGGCACCGATTTGAAGAATGCCGGGGATTGGCAAGGTGCGCTCGCAGTCTGGCTGACAGCGAAGGACTCCCTGGCGCGCCTGAACATTTCCGAGGCCAGAATTGCATTTGCGTTTGTAGAGCTGGTTGCTGAGAAGGAGGCGGTTCGGAATTATGAGCAGGCCACGGAGATGTATTATTGGGGGGTCGCCAATCCGGATTTGTCAAAGCAAGCGGTAGAAATCAGGCGCGAGATCGACAGGCTTGCGCCCATCGCCGGTGAGCAGCGGGTGAAAATTTGGGTCGAGTTACTGAAGAAGAAAGACCGGCGGCTCTTGCGTGAGCTCAAGGCGTTCTGGGTGCGAAGGGATCCGATCCCGACAACCAAAACCAACGAGCGTCTTTTGGAACACTGGCGCCGCATTGCCCACGCCCGCTCCAAATTTCGTCAGGACGACAACACCGTCTACGGCACGGACGACCGCGGGCTGGTGTTTGTCAAATATGGGGCGCCGGACGCGGCCTATGTCGGCACGCTGGGGCTCAGCCAGGACGAGATCATGCGCTGGATTGACGACTTTCTCCTCCGGCAGGAGATTCTGCGCTTTGACAGCCGGCCCGAGTACGAGATCTGGGTCTATTCCCTCTTGCCTGAAGAGAGCTCGACGGTCTTCTTGTTTGGCAAAAAGCGAGGATTTGGCAAGTACGGGCTGAGATATGGCATCGAGGAGTTTTTGTCCGATCGCGCCTTTAGCAGAAGCAGCACGCGGATGACGCGGGGCTTGCTGCCCGGCACTCTGCTGCAATTAGTGTACTATCGTGAACTCATGGGCGTTCGCGACTTTTACCGGAATCGGTATCGCGAATTGGAAGCGAAGTGGATCAGTGCGCGCAGCGCAGGCGAGATCAGTCCGAACCATGACGTCTTGAAGGGATTGGTCAGCCATTACAAGAATCTCGACCAAAAAGTGGTTCGGTTTGAAAACTTGCCGCCTGACAGGAGCAACGCATTTGAAGCCCTGGAGCAATTGTACCTCAATTTCAAGACCTTCCGCTACCTGGACAGTGAAAACCGTCCCCGCCTGGCTATTATCGCTGTTTCCGCCAATCAGACATTCGACCCCAATTTTGTCGTACCCTTTTTCAAGAGGGCTGTAAAGACGAAGTATAAGCACCGCCACATCCTGATCAAATATGACGAAGACTGGGACATCCTGGAGCGCGAGATCGTGTACCCGGACGTCCATAACACCAACACCTCTGCTTTTAACCTGTTGCACACCGGCGAGCACCAGTACAGCCTGGTGGCGGAAAAAGTCATCCTGGAGGTCAGAAAGGCAGAGCTCGAGCTGGCGGATCTACCGGATACAGCGAGGGTTATCGGCGTGCAATCGGCGTTTCTGGACCCCCTCCCTCCGCTGGCGGCGGAGGAGACCTCGTTTGAAGTGAGCGACCTCATCGTTGGCAAAGAGACGCCGCCGGAGCTCACCCGGGAACTCTCCTATCCGTTTCCAGTCATCACCACAGACCCGGTGAAATCAAAAGTCATCAAAATCTATGTGCGATTCTATGACCTGCAAGTACAGACTAACCGGAACGCTTCCTGTCGCGTCCAGTGCGAACTGAAGGCGATCAAGAAACGTGGCAAGATCGACAAGAAGAAGGAGCGGCTGAAACGAACATTCGACTTCGAATCATCTGTCAGGAACACGGCCAAAATATTTGACCTCGATATCTCGAAATTGAAGCCGGGACTCTATGAGCTGACAGCCAGAATCAAGGATCAGCACGCCCGGCAGGAGAGAATCCGCAAGAGTATCTTTCGAATTGCCGGTTAGACAGCCCCGCCTGTTGCAATTCCGTCACATTCTAATCTTTTTCTTAATACTTTCCGATGAGACACTCAATGTCGGTTAGATACGTTGGAGAGTATTGCTATGGATGGTCCCTCCCACATCCGCAAACGCCCACTACTGGGACTGGTGCTCGCTTGTTCCTTCTTGTTCCCCTCTCGGGTCGCCGTGTCACAACACCTTCGCCCGGACAACAACAAAGCGCGCGTTGAGGCGCCCCAAAAGCCAAAACTCGAGCCGTCTGATAGAGCCGCCGAAAAACCGGACTGGTTCTACACGGCTCTCGAAGCCAACTACCTCTTGCTCAACGCGACGGATTTGGTGACAACATTCTATGGTCTGGAGCGTGGCGCCCGGGAAGCCAACCCGCTCGTGCGGGGATTCGTTCGCAAGCGACCGGTGATCGTGCTGGTCAAAGGTGGGCTGACTCTTGCCACTCTTTGGTCCTTTCGAGAGGTGCGCAAGGAGAATCGCAAGGCGGCCGTCATCGCGCTCGGGGTTCTGAATGCATTCTACGCCCTTGTGGTCACCAATAATATTCAGGTGGTTGTGCGGTTGGGTCGTTGAATATTTGGCTAGTCCAATCAACTACATTCAACTACTCACAGCGACCCGGGGCTGTCTAAAAAGACCAGAAATGTCATTCCGACCGAAGGGAGGAATCTGACAAGACACAAATCGTAGGTCTCACGAAAACAACTACTTACATTGAATTCCGTGCACGAACAGATTTATTGCTTCGCTCGAAATGACAGGCATGAGGAACCTTTTGGGACAGCCCCATTCCCCCGAGTTGTGCGTAAAACACGGGTGTAGACCGTGTTGGATCAGGCTTGAATCAACTGTCTCCTCCAAATAGGACATTTAGTTCTTTCACGCACTAAGCTCTTGAATTTGGTTGTTATTATCTTATCTTAGTAACGAGGAGGGAATGTTCGGATGACGAATCGGAGATTTGAAGATAGAAGAAGAGAATTGGGAAGAATGTTACTGGACGTTGCGAAGTACCTTGCAACTGTTGGATTGATCGGTGGCATTCTGACAGGAGGTTTATCATTCATTTCCGCGCTGGTCATTACCTTAACCGTGCTGTTCATTATTGTCGTAGCTTTTTTTATTATTCCACCTAAGACCGGGGTTTGAAAATGGAGAGTTATTATATTATCCTCATCGGCCTTGTACTAGTCGCATTGTTTGGCCTGATTATCTCAATAAGAGAAGACCGCCAACGGGATTCTTCCTCGCGTAGCAACAAGTAGGTAACGAACATTTGAGGCAAATAGCATCAGCTTTGATCCCAACGTTGGCCTCACGTGCTCACGGCAACATCGCAATATACCTCGCCTTGACCCCATAGCGCATCGCGCGAAACCGCCGCATCTCCTCTAACCGGCTCTCCGCCTCCATCCCATCCAGGAAGCGGGTATACTTTTCTCCCAACCGGTTTGTTTCTTCATAGCGCACGCGCAAAGTGCGGTTGTCGTACTCGAAATTCGGGCGTTCAAACAGGTGATGTTTGATCCACAAGCGGTCAAAGTTTTCGAGCTTGTTCGAGGGATTGAAATAGGCCAGAAAGAATTTCAGCATCTGGTAGGAATCGATTTTTGCAAGCAGCTCGAGATCGCGGATGAACTCCTCGGTATTCACGGCCCTGTCGCCGCTGACGAACTTAAGGGCCGCGTGCACGCAGTGGTTGATTTCCTCGATGAACACCAGGAAGGGATAAATATTCTTCTCATGCAGCCCTTTGCGCGGATCGTGCGTTTCCAGAAGCGAGATCAACTGCTCGGAAAAATAGACGGCCAAATAGAGTCCTTCTCCGGCCTTGCGATAGAACACGCGCGCGATTTCGGAGAGCTCGGCCGCTGCGGGCGCACACAGCGAGCTCAAATCGAAGAACCGCTGCTTGCCAATGATGAAGTTCTCGAGATTGATTCCGCTGGCCTTCTGGTAGGTCCGTTCCGTTATCTCTTGTAGCTCTCGCAGCAGGGACATGACGCGGCTCAATTATCCAACTGCTTTGGGTCAGGACCACCGAAGAAAATCTGGCGCAGCATCTTGTCCAGGCCGGGTTTGCGGCTGTCCAGATGGACGTAATTGTCTGCCAACTGGTTGAGCGCGAGCCGCACTGTGCGGAAGCGTTCCGCGAGCGTTGCCAGAATCTCGCCCAGGCTGTACATCGACGCGATTTCATGTTGTGACGCCAGGTGGTAGCTGCTCTTCCCCATCTGTTCATAGTATTCAAACCCCGGTGCTTTTCTGCCGTAGGTCGATTTGTGGTAGATGTAGTCCGGAAAGAAGCCGGTCATGAACAAGGCGTAGTTGCCTAAATGACTGCGAATCAGGAAAGCCTCGAATGAAGAGGCCTGTGCAGCATCTTGCACCATATCGACGAGATACTGGTAATTCTGGTTGTGTGCCGGGCTGATGTTGTGCGCCCGCTGCGCACTCGAGAACTTCGCCAACATGCAGGCGACATAATCGGCGATGTCCCGGTCATCGATCTTGTTGTCGCGAAAGACCTTGCGGGTCAACACGTAGAAATAGAGAAAGGGTGATATTCGTGCGAGCTTTCTGTCCTTCATGATCTGCTGCAGGAGCATATCGTTGTCCAGAAGCAGGTCCAGGGAGTGTGCGTCGGTCAACAGGTCGGTGAGTAGAGCCTGCTGGCTCTTTTGATTCTTAGCAAGGGCACTTGCGATGAAGTCGAAGTCTTCTTTCGTAAACCGCTTGCGGCAGTTTGCTCTGATCACTGTTGATCACCACCTTGGAGAATTTGAGTACAAGTTTGTCCCTTTTCCATATTAAACGCAATTCTGCCGGTTTTCACACCAATTTTCTTGCCGCTGTTACCATAAATATCGACGGAGTGCATGTTAAGCTTTCTTAATAAGTAGCCTCGGTTGGCTGTAAGTGCTGAAAATTAAATCAATTAACACAGATCCTGCAAAACAGGCTTGCATTTTCTGAGGCATATCCATATATTGCCGCAGCCATGAACATGCTCAGCAGCTTTAAACGCCTCACCAAACATTCTGCCGTTTACGGCGTTGGCCACATCATAGCGCGTCTGGTTAATTTCCTCCTTTTGCCGCTCTACACAAATCGACTTTCAGCGAAGGAATTTGGTGCTGCGGGCGTGCTCTATGCCTTCCTGGCGGTGATGACCATCATCTACACCATCGGAATCGACGCGGCGTTTTTGCGATATTTCATTCTGAGCGATGATGCCGGAAAACGCCGGCAGGTCTTTAGTACGGCCTTCTGGTGTGTGCTCTTGACCGCAACGACTTTTACCAGCCTGATTTACGCGTATGCGAACGGGATTTCGGGTCTGCTCATCTCGGAAGGCAACCACGCACATCTGCTTCGATTGTCAGCTTTGATTCTTTTCTTTGATGCCCTGGCGTTTTTGCCGTTCTTGTTTTTGCGTGCGGAGGAGAAATCTGTTTTCTATACCAGTCTGAAATTCGTGAATGTCGTGATCAATGTTGCTTTGAACATCTATTTCATCGTTTATTTGAAGCAAGGCGTACAGGGCATGTTCTTAGCGAACGTGTGGTCCTCCGGGTGCACCTTCGGGTTGCTTTCGCTCATCCTGGTCAGACACATATCATTCCGGTTTAGCATTGTGGATCTCAGGGCTTTGCTGCGCTTCGGTCTGCCCTTTTTGCCATCGACGCTTTCGGTGGTGATTTTGGACTTGATCGACCGGCCACTACTGGAAAGACTGGCCGGCCTGGAGGCAACCGGCATTTATAATGCCGGGGCAAAACTGGGGATGTTCATGGCGCTTATGGTCACGGCCTTCCGGTTTGCGTGGCACCCGTTTTTCCTGTCGACCTCGAAGCAGGAAAATGCCAAAGAAATATTTGCAAAAGTCTTGACCTATTTCACCACCATCAATGCGGCCGTTTTCTTGACACTCGTTTTTTTTCTTGACCAGATTGTGCGGTTCAAATTCTTCGGCATGCCCTTGATCGGGGCGGATTTCCTGGACGGCCTGCGTGTGGTGCCCCTCATCTTGCTTTCTTATGTTTTTTATGGCATGTATGTCAATTTCATCGTTGGCATCTATCTCGAAGAGAAGACGCACTATTTGCCCCTGATCACTTTTGCTGGCGCGGCCGTGAACATTGCCACCAACATTATTTTGATTCCCAGGATCGGAATGATGGGCGCCGGCTGGGCCAGGCTGAGTGGGCATCTGGTCATGTGTGTGATGCTGTACCTCTTTGCTCAGAGATTTTACACCATCCGCTACGAATTTGATCGCTTGTTGAAACTTGCCGTGGTTGTGGGCGTGGCGTTTTATGTCGGCACAACTTTTCAGGGCGCCTGGCAGGGTTTGGTGAAGCTTTCCTTGCTGGCGCTCCTGCCGGTGGTGCTGTACCTTAGCGGTTTTTTTGATCGGCGCGAATTGAACGCACTGAAATCACTTCTGAACTTGAAAAGCAGTTGAATGGTGCAACGGAATTCGAGACCACAGGGAGGGCTCCTTCTCCTTATTTTGCTCGCCGCCTTTGTACTGCGTTTCATGGGCACCTGGTATGGTCTGCCGTCGCTTTACAACTCGGATGAGCCATTCAATGTCGTCAATGCTCTGGCCTATGGCGCAAGACAAAGCCTGGAGCCGACATACTTTGTGTACCCGGCGTTCTATTCATACATCCTGCTGGCGGTCTACGGTCTGTTTTTCATCGTGGGGAGAATAAGCGGCGTCTTTGCAAGCGCGCTCGATTTTGGCGCGGCCTATTTCATCGATCCGACCGGACTCTTCTGGGTCGGCCGGCTCTTGAGCGTCGTCCTGGGAGTGGGCGCGGTCTGGTGCGTCTTCAAAACCGGTGAGCGGTTCTTCTCGCGCAGGACCGGCTTGCTTGCGGCCGGCGCTTTGACCTTCAGCTTTGCGCACGCCGACGTCTGCCACTGGATCTTGCCGGAAGCCGCCGTGACCTTGATGTGCGCGCTGGCGCTCCATCTCATTCTGCGATTTGCACAGGCTCCTTCGACGCGGGCCAATTTGCTGGCCGGTCTGGTTTGTGGATTGGCGATTTCCACCAAATACAATGCCGGCTTTATAGCCCTGCCGTTTCTGCTTGCCGGGTTTCAGCCTTACGCGCGTGAGCGGGTGCAGCTCGTCAAACACCTTGCCCTCGGCCTGCTCAGTCTTCTCGCCGGATTCCTGCTCGGCTCGCCCTACTGGCTGCTGTCATTTTCTTCCTACTGGCAGGATTTGCAGTACTCGTTTTCACACGTCGGCGCCGGGATGGTCGGGCATATTCGTAGCGTACCGCTGGTGTGGCCGTTGTTCGAGCTGGTTGCCAGCGATTGGGGCGTGGGACTGTTGTTTGTGGCCGGCTTCTTTTTTGTCTTCTTTCAAAGACAAAAGCAGGAGATGGTGCTCCTTTCGTTTGTGCTACCGACGCTGCTGTTTGTGGGTCTGTGGAGCCGCTCTGGTGTGCACTATTTGGCCCCCCTGTTTCCGGCGCTGGCTCTTCTCGCCGCTGTTTTCATCGAGCAAATTCTGCGTCGGATACCGAATCGGGCGGTCCAGGCGACCCTGTTGCTGAGCCTGTTTTTGCCGCCGGGCGTGAAAATCGCGGTGCAGGATATTCGGCTCGCGCAGACAGACACGCGCACGCTGGCCAAGGAGTGGATTGAGTCGAACCTTGCGCTCGAGAGCATGATCGCCTATGAAAACTACGTCTACGGCCCGAATCTTTATGATCCGGCCAGGTTCATCACCCACAGCGCGGAGAGCCAGTTGTTGCCGCTCGCCCTCAAAGAGCGACTCCTGGAGGAAAGCTTGCGACGAAAGACCTTTCGGCTGGTCAATTTGCGCAAGCATCTTAAGTTAAAGGTGCTGGCCGAAGCGGACTCAACCGTCAGCTCCAGGGAGAATGCCTACGTGCGCCAACTGCTCGAGACGCGGTTGCCGAGGCTTTCTGCGCTCAAACGGGCGGGGGTGCCATACATCGTGGCCTCCAGTGACAATTACGACCGCTATTTCAAGAGCAGGCCGCCGGAAAAAGGGACAGCGCTGTGGCTGAGTTACAAGAATGGGCGCCGGTTCTACGACAGCCTGTTCAAGAGCAAAGAGGTGCAGTTGCTCAAAGAGTTCAGACCGACATTCTGGCGCCCGGGCCCGACGATTCGTATCTATCAATTCAAATCGTATGTGGATGACAACGGTAGCCAAAAACACGGGTAGAGAATCCGCCACGTACAAGCTGCCTCTGGCGTATCCCTTTCGGTGGGAAGGCCTGGAGGCGTTCACCTACCCCGTGGATCAAACAGGCGTTCCTCTGGTTGCCATGGGGCCAGAGGTTGGGTTGCGCTACAACCCGGTGACCATCGCACAGTTTGGGTTGTTCAATTTGCAGCAGTTTTCGAGCACAGCGGAAAGCCGGTTTCTTGCCTGCGCGCGGTTGTGTGTAAGCTGGTTACTGGATAACTTCAGGCCCTGGCGCGATGGCATTGGCGCCTGGGTGTATGACTTTGACCTCGACTTTTATGGCCCGAAAGCGCCCTGGATTTCAGGCATGGCACAGGGGCAAGGCATTTCGCTCTTGTTGAGATTCTGTCAGATTGAACAGGTCGACAACATCAGAGAGATAACGCGGCAGGCGTTTCAGGCATTTTTGCATCCGGTCACACAAGGCGGCGTCGCGGCCGCCTTCCAGGACGGCTCACTGGTTTTCGAGGAATTCACAACGCAGGTGCCCTCCAGGGTTTTGAACGGACACCTGTTTGCGCTGCTGGGCATTCACGACTATGCTTGCTTCTGGCAGGAGAAGGCGGCGAAGGAGTTGTTCGAGGTTGCGAGCTCCGGTCTGGCGAACAATCTTAGCCGGTATGACACCGGGTACTGGAATCTGTACGATTTGCATCCCACGCGCAGATTGGCCTCACCCATGTACCTGAAAGTGCACGTGCAGCTCCTGACCATCCTGGCCGAGCTGACCGGTCAGAGCGCTTTTTCGGAAACTGCCGAAAAGTGGCGGGGCTATGGACGCAACCCGTTTTGCCGGGCCAGGTGGCTCTTCGCAAAAATGGTGGAAAAGATGCGGTTGCTCGTTCCGCACGCGGCGAATTGATTTAGCCGCGGATTGAGACGAATTTTTG
>JBHHXT010000011.1:0-52179 GCA_046757165.1 bacterium
CTGGGTCAGGAAGTACATGTCGATCGGGATGAAATCTACGCTGAACGAGGCTTATAGTGATTACACGACAGACCATCGAAAAACCCTTGACCTTAACGCAAGCCGTCTTGGTTGTTGAAAAGTATCTCAAAGCTGGTGTTCCGATTATACATCCGCGGCCAACTCAACTTCAGACCTTTCTTGAGCTTGCAAGATCTACTACGACGCGGAAGAACACTTTTGACCTTTTTCTCGCGGCAACTCTAAAAGATAATGGTATTGAAGGCCTTTATACCGTCAACATCGATGACTTCAGGGGTTTCGCATTCTTGAAGGTTGTGAATCCACTGGCTTGAGACCCACAATCCGGCAATGGTCATTTTGCCAGCCCGGCGATTTTGGACGTTTTCGGTTGTCGTTTGAATTGAATCTGCTTCACACTAATCATTGCCGCTATCTCCCTCCAACTCAGAATGTGCAGCCGCAAACACCGAAGGCGACTGCCCAAACTGCTCGCGAATTGATGTAATTGTTGCAACTCATAGCAACCTGTTTTGCCTTGACTTTCTAAACGCTTAAGATGTATATTAATCTCTTAGTTGCAATTCTATTTCAGACTACAATGTGGAGGCAAAGCCATGAAGTATCAGGAAGTAATATCACAAGAAATCAACTTGCTGCCGGAAGCGCTTTTGCCTGAAGTCTTGGATTTTATACTCTTTT
Source organism: bacterium (assembly GCA_046757165.1). Lineage (GTDB taxonomy): Bacteria > Zhuqueibacterota > Zhuqueibacteria > Oceanimicrobiales > Oceanimicrobiaceae > JBHHXT01. Next base: position 703 of record JBHHXT010000011.1, read on the forward strand.
TGAAGATCAAAGCGCAGACAGGCGATGATCAACTTTCGGCAAAAATCAAAGATCTTCTCTTCCAACAAGAGTTGAAATCGCTCTCTCAAGCTTATCGGCAGCGGCTATCTAAAGAGGGAAAATTAGATCAAACTTCCGATGAGGTTTTAGCAGGGCTCAAGCGAACTCGCGAGGAGATAGCTGCGAATGAGTATCGGCGATGAGTTGATCGTAATAGATACGAATGTTTGGATATTGGGATTGAGAAACCAGCCGGATCAGGAGGATTGTCAGAAATTGTTGCACCGCTTGAATCGGCTAACTGTCATCATTCCATACCAGGTATTTCTGGAGTTACGAGATAATGTCAACCCTTACGAGTTGAATCGTTTTTTCCGCCTGATCAATTTTTATCCTAGCCGTATCGAACTTTCCTGGGAAAGGGCAAAACTCGGGCTGATTCGCAAGTACCAAAAACTTGGGTGCAAATTAGGAGATGCAGCAATTGCCGCCCATCTTGAAATGATGAATGTTAAGACGTTGGTTTCTGAGAATCGTGATTTTCTTGAGGAAATCAAGGGATTTCCCTTTCGCGTTTTGCGAGCTAAGGAAGCTTTGAAGGAACTCGGCGTAGTAGAATAAGTCAATTCAACTTACGGTGGTCAACTATTGTCAACTTGCACAACTGGCGGTCGTTGAATTTGACGGATGGCTAGAACTGCCTTCAGCCGAAAACCAACAATTGTGCGCGGTTCTAAGTTCCCCTCCTGTCTCGACTTTTTTGAAACTAGACCCACAAGCCGGCAATGGTCATTTTGCCAGCCCGGCGATTTTGGACATGTTTTCGGTTGTCGTTTGAATTGAATGTGCTTCACACTAATCATTGCCGCTATCTCCCTCCAACTCAGAATGTGCAGCCCCGAACTCCGAAGGCGACTGCCCAAACTGCTCCCGAAAGGCCTTGGCAAAATGGGAGAGGCTGTTGAAACCGACATCATAGCAGATTTCTGTCACCGTGCCGGCCTGGTGCTGCAACAGTTCGGCAGCGCGTTTCAGGCGGTAAACGCGGATGAATTCATGCGTGGAATGGTCGGTCAGTGCGTGCAGCTTGCGATGCAGTTGCGAGCGGCTCATGGCCACTTGCCGGGCAAACCGCTCTGTGCTGAATTCCGGGTCGGAGAGGTTCTGCTCGATGATATCCATCGCCTTTCGCAAGAACTGCTCATCCATCGAAGTGACGGCAATCTCTTTTGGCTCCAAAATCGCTTCTTTGCGGAAGCGCTCGCGTAACTTGTGCCGCTGCGCGATGAGATTTTTCACCCGCACCTGCAGCTCGCGCGCGTCAAACGGCTTGATGATGTAATCATCTGCACCGGTCTCCAAACCCTCGACTTTGCTCTCCCCACCAGCGCGGGCCGTGAGCAGGATGATCGGGATGTGGCTGGTGCGCTCATCGGTTTTCAATTTGCGGCAGAGTTCGTAGCCATTCATCTTCGGCATCATCACGTCGCTGATAATCAAATCTGGAATGGTGTCGACGGATCTTTCAAAGCCTTCCTCGCCGTCAACGGCTTCCATGATTTGATAGTTGCTCTCGAGGTAATCACGGATGTAGCTGCGCACATCGGCATTGTCTTCGACGATGAGCAGAAGGGGTGGGCCTTCAGAACCTTGCGAAGGTTTCAAACCTTCGCAAGGTTCTCCCACCACGGTTGCTCCTTCGCCAATGTCTTCGGAAGATGGTGCGGCTGTTCCCTCGATGGCAGAGTAAGATGGGGGGGGTTGCGCGATTATCTCCTCGGATTTGAGATGGTCTTTACCGAGCGGCAGACGAACGGTGAAGGTGGTTCCCTTGCCCACTTCGCTGGCAACCTGGATTTCGCCATGATGCAGCTCGACCAGCTCTTTGGTCAGGGCCAGGCCAATACCGCTGCCTTCCTGCTCGCGCGTGTAAGTATCGTCGGCTTGATAGAAGCGGTCGAATATCCTCGTCACTTTTTCCGGCGCAATGCCAGCCCCGCTGTCGCTGACGGTGATTTGGACAAAGTCGGCGGTGGACACCCTCCTTGATCCCCCCTTGAGGTGGGAATCTTTGAAGTCCCCCTTTGAAGACTTTGAAGGGGGATTTAGGGGGATGTTCGTCTCCACTTCGACCGAGATTTCGCCCCCCTCCGGCGTGAATTTGAACGCGTTCGAGAGCAGGTTGGAAACGATTTTCTCCAACTTGTCCCGGTCGACATAGAGTGTCAAACCTTGCGAAGGTTCAGCCCCTTCGCAAGGTTGAGGCGGTTGAAAGCGCAGGGTAATCCGTTTGCGCTCGGCCAGCGATGAGAAAGAAAGCACGATGCCTTTCAGCAGTTGCACGATGTTTTCCGGCCGGGCCTCGAGACTCATGCTGCCCGCTTCCAGTTTGGAGAGGTCGAGCAGTTGGTTGATGAGCCGCAGCAGCCGCCGGCCGTTGCGCAGCATGATGCGGAACTGTTTTTTCACCGGCTCTTGAAACTTTTCCGAGAGCAGTTTTTCCAGCGGCCCCAGGATGAGCGTCAGCGGCGTGCGGAACTCGTGCGAAATGTTGGCAAAGAAGCGTGACTTCATGCGGTCGATTTCTTGCAGTTTTTCTGCATGGATATGCTCCAGCTCCAACTCCTGATTCAGCCGCGCCTGTTCGAGCTCTTGCTGCAAGGTCTTTTCCGAGAGCTCCTGTACCTGCACCAGTTTTGCTTCCAGGTTTTTGCTCGTCCAGGCGAAATTGCGCGCCAGAAAGATGGACATGGAAATCATCAGGATGAGCATGGCATAGAGAGGGGTTGGAAAGTCATACATGTCCCACGTCACCAACGGGACAATTGCCACGGGCTCCAGAGCCAACATGTAGTAAATGATGATGACTGCAAGCGGTACCAGGCCGAGTAAGATGATCCAGCTCCCCTCATAAACCAACTTTTGTTTTCTTACGTGAGCCACGACAAAGACTCTTAGCATCTCCACAAAGGCAGCGACATAAAATATGAATCGATAGGGCGGCGCGAAAGGCCTGAACCAGTAAAAAACGGTAAGGCCAGCGCCAACAAAGCAGAAAAGCAGAAAGACCCGGGGCCGTCTGGGATAAACCACTGAATAAGTGAACCGAAGACCGGATAGCATTAAGAGCGTGAACACGATGACGTAAAGGCGGGTAACCCGGATAAGGCTGTTTGGATCCGTAAAAAGAATTTCTGCATTCCCCACTTGTCTTTGAAACATAAGATAGGGCAGGAAACTGAAACAACCGATCATGACAGCATAGTAAAGGTTAATGCGGGTCTTTGGGTAGAAGAAGAATAGCGTGAGGTGCAACAGGGCGAGCGCCAGGGAAGTGCCCATCAGGAACATCTGATGCAGGGTCAAATATGTTTTGCGGGTTTCTCGTTCAGCGATCATTTGGTCCAAATCGCCGATGTTGAAGCCAAAGCCACGCCAATCACCCGGCCAAACAGGCGTTTCGAAGAAGAAACTCGAATACCGGAAAGCCACGATGTGCCGTGATTTGCCGGCGAGAGGGGGCGAAGGGGGACGAAAGGAGATGACACGCGGTGGGGAGTCTCCTAAGTGGGCGTGCTCTGTTTCTTTTGAATTGCCGACCGTGCCGAATTGGTACAGGAGCTCACCATCCAAATAGAATTCAACCGCGCCTGCATAATTCATGGATAAACCCAGCGGTCGGTACCAGAGTGTGGAATCGACTTCGTAGACAAATCGAAACCAGCCGATGCCCTGCCAGTCGTCGAGTGGAAAGCTGTGGCTGTCGACTCGCAGCCAATCGTTGTCGTCAAAGTCCGGTTGGGCCCAGTCCCGTCCTGCGGGATCACCGGCGTGGAAAGTATAGAATTTTGGGAAGACAATCTGCTCTTCTAGCTGTGCCCGGGCCAGTTGTGCCGGCAGAGCAAAAAAACCGCAGAAAAGAAAGGTCAGAATGTTGTACTTTTTATCCATGAGCGGAACCAGGGTCGGGCGTGTATCCCAGACCCAAAGAAAGGCCATCGCACAGCCTTATCCGACTGGAAATGAATATTATTAGGGGAGGTTAATTTCTTGAAACAAGATAGCCAATCCAGGAGGTCTTGTCAAGAAAAACAAACAACAGCTTCTCAGCGAAGCAATCTTCGCTTCCTGCCCTGCCTCGGTAAGATTGCTTCGTCGCCGTTACGCCGGGTCGGACAGCTTTTGTTCGATGAACCTGCATGGCTTTTTGCAGGAATTGTCCATTCACAGAGAAGCGGGTTACCGAACGGATAGAAAAACTTTTGTCAAGTTTTGAATTTCCCTCAAGGAAAGGATAACCGACTAGACCTCGATCTTCGCCTCCGCCTCCAATTTGTAGCTGCCGCTAAAGTCCCGCGTGTAAACCCGCAGCGTGTAAATCCCCTTGTTGTCTGACCATATGCGTTTGTTGACCCAATAGTAAGTCATCGTGGCATCGTCGCGTTGGGTGAACTTGTACTTGGGATTCCTTTTGTGACTGTCGAGGACAGTTTCCCCTTCAGATGTGATGTAAACCCACTCGAGGTAGTACACGATAGGCACGATACGGGCGGTTCTCGCCTCGATGGTGACCAGCCCGACCAGGGTCATGACGCCCTTTTTCTTGACGCCCCCAAACGGCTTCACCTGCATTGGCGCCAGCGGGTTGACCGATTCGACGATGCTGGCGCTCACTTTGTTGTGGGAAATCGGCTCCTGTTCTTCCTCAGGTTCACTCCCCGGGCTTAAGTCTTGTGCCGCGGTACTGGTGTCTTCTGGAGCTGGCGTGACAGGCTCTGGCTCCGGCTTATCGGAAGCGCTTTCTTCGGGCGCTGCCTCCTCAGGCCCGGGCGAAAGGTCCTTGCCTGCTATGGGTGGGCCCGAAGGCTGGACAACCGCGGGCCCGAAAAACGGCACGTGTACCAGAATCGCAATCAACAAAGCGAGGGGGCCGATCCATTTCAGCCGGCGCCGGGCGGGTTCCGGGAACTGCGGTACTCTGAGCATGCCGAAATCAAGCCCGGATACGTAGGGCGCAACGGCCAGAATAAAGCAAAACAGCAAAAGCGTGATACCGAACTGGGCAGGGAGACCAAGGTGCTCCAAGATGCTGTATGCTTCTGGACTCATCCTCCATGTCCTTTCTGAAAAGATGCGAACAGCAATTGTGCGACAAAGTGCGAATAATATCCATGATTGTCAAGTCTCTGGCCTGAAAAAACAAAAATGTGACATTATGTAGAGTGAGTCAAATAGTTGTCGCCATGCACGTATTAGTTGAATTCTGTTCACATTCTTTGTATCTTGGCCCAATGCAGCAAAGCTGCAAATGAATGGAACGCGGATTAAGCGGATAGAACGGATTTACACGGATCTGATTTTGGGTGAAAACCGAAAAATTCATGAGCCACACGATCCCTATTCCACTGACTTCGACACATTACGTGAATTATCATCAAGTCTAATCCGCCTAATCCGTGTTCCATTTTTTGCACTTTTTTGCAAAAGATGAGTGGTAATAACCCTGGAGAACACGAGTGAATAGACACAAACTTCGACTGTTGATCGTGCTGGGCGCGATCGTGCTGACTTCGGTCGGATTCTTTTTCCTGAGGGATGGCGATGTCGGGGAGGCACAGGGCCGGGTTTTGAGATACAAGGAGCTGCCCGTGCGGCTCGGCACCTTCCTGATCAGGGTCTCGGCCAGCGGTGAGGTCAAACCCATCGACCGCATCGAAATCAAATCAAAGGCGAGTGGTACGGTCGTAGAGCTGCCGGTAGAAGAGGGAGATACCATCAAAAAGGGCGACCTGATCGCCCGGCTCGATCAGAAAGATGAAAAGGCTGAATTCGAGCAGGCGCAGGCAAATCTCGACATCGCGCAAGCTGAGCTGAAACAGGCACAACGCCAGTTTGACCGTCGTGACCAGCTCTTCAAGAAGGGCTTGATTTCGGAAGAAGAGCTCGGCGAAATCGAGCTCAACCTGGCGGTGGCAAGGGGCAAGCTGGTGCAAGCCAGGACCGCTCTGGAGCGCGCCACAGAACGATTGGCTGAGGCCGTGGTGCGGGCACCCATCGACGGCATCATCCTGCAAAAGTATGTCGAGGAGGGACAGATCATCGCTTCCGGGGTCAGCAACGTTAGCGGCGGCACGCCGATCGCCGACATCGCTGACATGAGCTCGGTGCACATCGAAGCCGGCGTGGATGAAATCGACATCGGCAAGATTCGGGAAGGACAGAAGGCCACCGTGGTGGCAGAAGCGTATCCCCGCCTCGAGTTCAGAGGCAAGATCGTCCGCATCGCGCCGGAGGCCATCGTTGAACAAAATGTGACGCGCTTCATCGTCATCGTTGAAGTGGAAAACACCGACGCCAAGTTGAAGTCTGGCATGAACGCAAACGTCGAAATTGTCATCGTAGAAAAGAGGAACGTCTTGCTGGCGCCAAGCCTGGCGTTTCAGGAGACGCCGGGGCGCCGGGCAAAGCCGAACAAGCGGAGTGTGTTGCTGAAACAGGGCGACGAGTTTGTTCGACATAAAGTAGAAATTGGACTGGCAGATTTCAAACAAACCGAAATCGTGGCGGGACTGAGCGAGGGCGATATTCTTGGCGTTCCCATGACCTCCCGCTTACAACAGGAAAACGAACGGCTGGAGCGAAGAATCCGAAGCAGCCGCAGTTTCGGGAAATAAGGGACCGGGTGTTTATGACATTTAGCCTGAATAAGAATGGAACACGGATAAGACGGATTAGACTTGATCATAACTCACGGTATGTGTCGAAGTCAGTGGAACGGGGATCGTGTGGCTCATGATTCTTTTGGTTTTCACCCAAAATCAGATCCGCGTAAATCCGTTTTATCCGTTGAATCCGCGTTCCATTCATTTGCAGCTTGATGATTTCTTTGTGTCTTAGTGCCTTCGTGGCAACAATTTTTGAATAATCCAGGTTAGAAGGAAACACTCAAAGGAATAATCCATGCTACTCTTCGAAAACACGCGCGTGGCGCTGCAAAGCTTGAAAACCAGTCCCTTGCGCACCATTCTCACCCTCATCGGCATCGCGGTGGGGATCGCTGCGGTGCTGTATGTCGTGGTCCTGGGCGAGATGACGCAGCGCAGAATCAACGAGCGGCTGGAGTCGCTTGGCTCGAACGTGCTCAGCATTCGCCCGGGGTTTTCCCGCATGCATGGCGTGCGAACGGGCTCGAATGTCGTCAATCTGACCTGGGAAGACGCCAGGGAGATCGAGACCGTCTCCGAAGTCATCACAACGACGGTGCCGTTTTTCTCCAGCCAGGCGGTGGCAGAGTACCGGGATAAGAACTGGAACACGCGCGTTTCCGGCACCACACCCGAAGACGAGATCGTCAACAATGACAAACCCATCGAGGGACGGTTCTTTACCCACAGTGAGCTGACGCAACGCGCCCGTGTGTGCGTGCTGGGCGCAACCGTGCACCAGGAGCTTTTCGGCGACGACTCCCCGATCGGCGAGTCGATTCTCATCAATTCCAAGCGCTTTGAAGTCGTGGGCCTTTTGGGAGCAAAAGGGGAAGGCTGGTGGAATCCCGACGACCAGATTTTCATGCCGCTGACCACGGCACAGGAGCGGCTGTTCGGGGTTGACTTCCTGAATACCATCTATGCGCAAATGCATTCTGTCAACGACTATGACGAGGCGCTGTTTGACATTGAAGCCATTGTTCGGCGCAACCACCGCTTGCGCCCGGAGCAGAACAATGATTTCCGCGTGCGCCGGCAGGATTTTTTTCTGTCCACCATTCAGGACACCAACGAGGAAATCGCCAACTTTATCATCGTGATCGCCCTGGTGTCGCTCTTTGTCGGTGGCATCGGCATTGCGAATATCATGCTGGTTTCTGTCACCGAGCGCATTCGCGAGATCGGCATCCGGCGCGCCATCGGCGCCAAGAAAATCTACATCGTCCTGCAGTTCCTGACCGAGGCCGCCTTGCTCGGCTTGTTCGGCGGCTTGTTGGGAATTGTGGGCGGGATGGTTTTCAATCAGATCAAAATCGGCGAAGAGCTGATTCTCCCCTGGCTGTGGATTGGCTACAGCTTCATGATCTGCGCCGGAATTGGCATGGTTGCGGGAGTGTACCCGGCGGTACGCGCGGCGAACGCGGATGTCATCGAGGCGCTCAGGTATGAATAGAGAATATTATGCTCATTGAAATCCGAGACCTGACCAAAATCTACAAATTGGGGACGATTGAAGTCCCGGCCTTGCGCGAAGTCGACCTGGAAATAGACAGGGGGGAGTACCTTGCTATCATGGGGCCCTCCGGTTCCGGCAAATCGACTTTGATGAACATATTGGGATGCCTGGATTCGCCGTCGAGCGGCGTTTATTCCTTTGCCGGGGAAGATGTCAGCGACTTGAATGACAATCAGCTTTCGGAAATTCGAAACAAGCGTATTGGATTTGTCTTCCAGACCTTCAATCTCCTCCCGCGTGCAACAGCGCTGCACAATGTTGAATTGCCGTTGATCTATGGCGGAGTCCCTGCCGCCAGGCGAAGAGAGTTGGCACAGGAAACCCTGGTCAAAGTTGGCCTCGGCGACCGTGTGGCGCATAGACCCAACGAGCTTTCCGGCGGCCAGCGCCAGAGAGTGGCCATTGCCCGGGCGCTGGTAAATGAGCCCTCGCTTATTCTGGCGGATGAGCCCACCGGCAACCTGGACACCCAAACCGGTGACGAAATCATGGAAGTTCTACGGCAGATCTACAATGAAGGCAAGACCATCATCCTGGTGACTCATGAGGCTTACATTGCAAAGCATGCCAGGCGCGTCATTCGCTTGCGAGACGGGGTGATCGAAAGCGATGAGCGGTCTGGCTCAACCTGAGGAGGAACCGAACAATGAGCACGTCAAGAGAAAAAATCAAAGAAATGGAAGTGATGGTTGCGGAAACCATCCCTGAAGCGCCTGACACGGTGACACTCGTTCTGTTCACGGGCAATGATACCCTGAATTATGCGCCCGGACATTTCCTGACCATTTCACCGCATCAGTTTCCGAGTTTGGAAAGGTGGGTGAGATACCTGGAAGACCTCAAACGCAAAAAAGAACCGCCGCGCGCCTATTCGCTGTCGAGCTCACCGGACGAGAGGTACCTGGCCATCACCATCAAAGAGGAAAGGTACATTTCGGGGGTCACACCTTACCCGCCGTTGTTGTCGCCGATTCTGGCAAAAAGAACGTTGCCCGGCACCAAAATGGTCATTACAGGGTTCACCGGACCCTATACTCTGACGGATCAGATGCGGTCGAGCTCCGAGAACATTGTACATATCTGCGCGGGTAGCGGTGTTGTGCCGAGTTACAGCATCATCAAACACGACCTGCGGGTCAACGAGAAATCGAGACACACCCTGGTCTACAGCAATAAGGTTTTCGATGATGTGATTTTCTTCGACCAGCTCCGTGAGCTGGAGAAGGAATTCCCGCACAGATTTCGCGTGATTCACACCCTGACGCGCGAGACCGATGAGCGGGTTTTTGACGACCAAATTCGAAGAGGACGCATAAGCAAGGGTCTCATTCAGGAGGTGATCCAGGACCCGAGCAGCGTCACGGTTTTTGCATGTGGACCGGACCACAGTGTGTCGCAAAAGAAAGCGGCGAAAGAAAAGGGAGAGACCCTGCCGCCATCATTTCTGGGGAGTGTGCTGGCCTATCTCGCGGAGATGGGGGTGGCCAGGGAAAGGATCAAGAAAGAAAGCTATGGGTAAGACCTCACGTGGATTGGGCCTTTGGGGCGGGATAACGGCGCTCCTGCTTTTCAAACACCCCTTTAAAGAAGGACTTCATTTTTGACATGATCTGCCGGGCCAGGCTTTCGGTCTGCTCAATCCGCTCTTCCGGGGTCGCGTTGGCCATTTTTTCGGAATTGCGAACGCGGCGTTCTGCCACGACTTTGCTGATGGTTTCGGCAATCTCGGGCCGCTTGCTCAGCAAACTGTTCATGTTGTCTTTCGTGATTTCGTGGGCCACCACGTCGGTCATCGCCACCAGCGTGGCTGTGCGGGGTTCGCCGGTGAGCAGCGACATTTCTCCGAAGAACTCACCAGGGATGATTTGACCGACCCGAATATCAGCGCCGTTGTTGTTGTTGGCCAGAAACGCGTGCAGCAAACCTTCGGAAAGGATAAACATGGAATGACCGGCCTCACCCTGTGTGATGACTTTATCGCCACGCTTGAAGTGCCTTTGCTGCATTCTGCTGGCGAGCTCCCGCAAGGCTTTTGACTCGAGGTACTGGAAGAGCTCCGTTCTTGCCAGCAGCTCGGTACGGTCTTCCACTGTCCGTGAGTCGAGATGGCGGGTGGGCATCTCTGCATAGTAGAGGTCTTGTTTTGGATAGGCTGGCGTGATTCCGGCCTGTTTCAGGTGCTGGAGGATACTGGTTGTAATCGCACTTCGGGCCACGCCTTGTGTTTGGCCCCTTTGCCAGGAAGACATCCAATAGCGGATGGTGTAGACAATTCCCACCTCGTTGGTGCGCTTGATAATGACGTTGGGCGTCGGCTCTTCCAGAATGCCCTTTTGGCCGACAACAGCGCGGGCGCCGGCCAGCAACACCCGGCAGGCGCGCTCTGTGGGCACAGAAAAGTCAAGACAAAAGCTGGTTTCGAAGCGGCTGCCATGGCCTGCGCCCCAGAAGTTGGTGACCACCATGGTGCCCAGCAGGCTATTGGGTAGGATGACGATCGAATCGTCTTCGGTCTCCAGCCTGGTCGTGCGCCAGTTGATTTCGGCGACCCGGCCGACCACATCCCGGTCCGCATTCGAACCGTGCACTTTGATCCAATCGCCGAGTCGGTAAGGGCGGTCGATGTTCACGGCCAGGCCAGTGAAAACATCCAGAATAATGTTGCGCAACGCAAAGCCAACGATGATACCAACCACCCCGGAGGTGGCCCAGAAGCCGGTCACCGACTGCTTGAAGACGATACCGACGATGCCTGTGACCGCGATAAGGTAGACGACAATGGTAAAGATATCTTTCAGCAGGCGAGGGATTGGCGCGCCCAGGGCGTTGGCGATAAGACCATCCCAGATGAAAACGAGAACCAGACGGTTGATAAAATGGGCTGCCGACAACCAGATGCCGATCTGAACGATGTAGAGGATGACTTTCTGCGACTGGCTGACCGCCTCAGAACCGAATTGCAATAGCAAGTCGCGGTTCCAAAGCGTAAACCCCGCAAACAAAAGAAAAATAGTAAACGGCCGCCAAAGGCTTCGAATCACACTCCGCTGCATAGGCTCAGGCTTTCTGGCAAGATCGGTGAACGATTGCTTGTTTGATTTTGTATTCCCCCCCCCGATCAGCGCTGGGTGCTGAATAATATAGAATACGTGTTTTGGGAGTGATTTGCGCACGAACCGACGATAATTTTGTCGATTCGAGTGGTGATGCCCTTGGCAGCCGAGAATATTGGACACTTCAAAAGCTGAACCTGTGTGAGTGCTGTTGCTCCTTGAACACGGGTTGAAACAACTGGCAAAATACCTCGACAGTGAGGGACTCGACCATGGTTACCTGGTGGTGTACGACCGCCGCGAGCAGCCCGCGCAAGAAGATCACGGCTCCAAAGAGCTCGAGGTCGAGGGAAAACGTATCCGGGCATGGATCCTGTGAGAATGTCCTATTCGATTTGACTTGACTTTTCGGTGACCTTCGGTGTCATTCGGTGGATGTCCAATAAGATGTGCTTTCTTCCCCACCGATGGGCACCGAAAGCGTTCACGCTGGAAACTCGAATTTCTTCGCATGACTCCCCACCCGCACCTGAATCAAACTCTCCAAAATCAGCGATACCGACAGAACGGTGATCGCAAAAACCAGATAGCTGGCCGGGTCTGTGTAAATGTACCTGAAAATCAGCGGCAGGCCGAGGTAGAGCACAAATGGCACCAGAATGAGCAGCATCGCCATGTTGCGCGAGCGCTGTCCTTTGACATTGGGTCGGGAAAACGGCAGGTCCGGCGAATACAGGAAGGCGAATTGTAGGAAGAGGTGTGACAGGAGACCAAGCATCAAGATATGCAGCAAAACGTGCAGCATATTGTTGAAAGAGTAGGTGAAAATCAGACTCAAAATGAACAAAAACGGCAGGACAAAATAGATCATCAAGAAATTCTTTTCTGCCAGCACGACACGTCGGATATCCGTGGGCGTGGTGTAGAAGATCCACGAGGCCGGATAGGCGTCACTCTGGGTCACGTAGGTGCGGAGCATCATCGGGAAGAGAAAAACGAGCAGATAAAGCAAGCCAGCTCGGCTCACATCGATGTTCCGGGTCACAAACGGGTCAGGCAACGGCCCTTGCTGCGTCCCGATGAAAAGATAGAAAATCGTGAGCGGCAGGATACCGAGCACGGCCATTTTGAATTTGTTGTCGTGCAGGAACTGGTTCTTGATGAGCTTGGCGACAACACGTTCTTCGTTGGCATGTGCGAAGAAAAAAAACAGGCGTGAAAATCCAGACCGGGAGGAGCCTCTGGCTGGTGCTTGTACCGCCAGAGAGGCCAGCGTGGCAGAGTAGCCCATCGACAGCTTCGAGAAGGTCAAAACTGTCAGTACCGCCAGAACACAAGCGGACAGCAGGGCCAGAAGCAAGTGGACGAGCCCCAGCTCACCGGCCGCGAGCGACAGGTAGCTGCTGAACCACGCCGAAGGCAACAACACAAGCCAGGGCGAGTCGGAAAAATTGAGTGACTGCAGCGTCTGGTGGTCCAAAAGTCTTGGTAAGACAATGAACCCACTGTAGATCAGGAAGGCCAGGACCACCTGGAAAAACGCCAGCAGGTTCTGCAATCTCAGCAGACTGACCCTTTTCAAGATAAAGGTGTAAAAAAGAACGATGGCGAGCGCTGTGGTGATGTTAGCCAAAAAAGTAGCCAGGAACGCCGTCAGGCTGAGAGAAAGGCTCCCGGCGGGCGCCAGCCAAAAAGTCAATATCGCCGGCAGAGCCAAGACCAGCGTAAAGGTCAGGACATAGAACAAAATGTTGGTCACCTTGACGCAGAAAAAAGTGCGTGAGGTCACGGGGCGATACCCCAGCACGGAATGATCGTCTGGCGACACCACGACGGTATGATATTCAACCAGGATCAAACTGCCAATCATAAACATGGTGTAGGTGATCAGCAACGTGCCTGAGACAAACACATCGTCGTTGGTGAGAACGATCGGAATGAAGACAAGACCGACTAGAAAATAGAAGAAGACCAGCGAATAGAACGAGCTTCCGCCGGAGCGGCCGTGGCGCAATACGGTACTCGCCTGAGAGTCACGAAAATCTTTCTTGATCAGAACTTTGGTCAATGCCCACCACTGCCCAACATCCACGCCAGCATTGCCGAGCCAGGGCTTCCACATCAGACCCGTTCCAGGGCTTGCAGGAATTCATCCGAAGACACCGCAGCATCGGGTGAACCGGTGAGTTTGCTGAACGCCAGCTCAAGGGTCGAGCGGCCGGTTTGCTGCATGATTTCCTCGGCTGTGCCGCAAGTCACAATCTTGCCGTGATCGATGATGGCGATACGCGTGCAGATCCGTTCGACCACCTCCAGGATGTGGGAGCAAAACATGATGGTTTTGCCCTGGGCCGCCATTTTCTTGAGCAGCTCCTTGATCACCATGGCAGCGTTGGCATCCAGACCGTTGAGGGGCTCATCAAGGAAGAGAACCTCGGGGTTGTGGAGAAACGCTGCGCACAGCAGAACCTTTTGCTTCATCCCCTTTGAAAATTGGCTAAGGTACTGGTCTTTATCCGGCCCGACTCCCAACAAAGCGAGAAATTCCTCGATGCGATTGCGCGCCAGAACGGGTTCCATGTGATGGAGTTCAGAGACAAGCTCCAGATATTCCCAGGCGGAGAGAGATTCAAACAAAGCACCCGACTCGGGAACGTAGCCGATACGCTTTTTGACTTCGGTGGGCTTATGCAGAATGTCGAATCCCGCCACCAGGGCGGTGCCGGAAGTGGGGGTGAGCATGCCGGTAAGCATCTTCACGGTCGTGGTTTTGCCGGCGCCATTCGGGCCGAGAAATCCGAGAATCTCGCCCCTTGCGACTTCAAGGGAGAGCCCTGCAACTGCTTGAAGATCACCAAAATGCTTTGACAGGTTCGAGAGTTCGATCATTTCTCTTTCACTAACACCCTGCCCGACATCGGCGCCAGCTCGAGTTTGATATCAAATTTGTCCAACCGGTATTTTTTCACACCAAACGGATCTTTGACTTTCAAATTCTTTTTCCAGCCGGGGGTCAATTCCACACTTTGCTTTTTCTCACTAAAGTTTAGAAAAACGATGACTTCTGCCTTCTTATGCCTGCGAGAGTAGACGAGTAATCTGCGCTCATCGTCAACAAGGTGTTCATAATACTCCCCCACCGTCAGTGCCGGATTGCGTAGCCTCACCTGATTGAGGCGCCGATAAACGTCAAATATTTCCTGATCAAAACCGTTATCGCTGACCGCCTTCAACTCCGGACTGACGGTTTTGTACGTCTCCCTCTCGTAGACAAATTCTTTCCAGAGCATGGGCTTGATATTGTCTGGATACGCTCCTCCCCACATGCCGCTCTCGTCACCGAAAAAAATGGCCGGCGCGCTCGGGTAGGTTAACTGAAAAATAGTCAAGAGTTTCTGGACTTTTCTGTGAGCCGTGTCCGGTTTTACAGGATCATAACCATAATGACCGTTTTTTGCGGAAGAACCTGCCGCAACTGACGGCTTCGCGTTGACAATCGTACTGGCGATTCTCTCCGTCCTGTGGCTACTCAATTGACTGATCAGAGAGAGCTCGAGCTTGTCGGGCAATCGATCTCGAATGGAGTGGAGGTTTTGACAGAATTGTGTGACGGTCATTTTGTCGTGTTTGATGACAAAGAAATCACGCAGCAGACGAGAATATTCATGATGCATCCACAAGTCAAAGCCATCGCGGTCAGAACGTTGCTCGGAAATCGTGACCGCGTTGGCGTTCAACGATTTGACAAAATCGTTCCACTCGCGCCAGAACTGGCCTGGCAAATCCTCGACATGGTTGATAAACCAGCCATCGATACCGTCGACCGGGTCCCCATCATCGTTGGGATCCATCCACCGTTTGGTGATATCGAAGATGTACTTTTGAATGGGCGCGGCCAGCAGGCCATGTTCATCCTTCTTGAAAAGCGGTCGGCCGCGGTCGCCCCGCCAGCAGGTGTAGTCGAATTCGACCGTGTCCGGTGTCATGGGATCGTCCCAGCTCGTGACCTCGAACCACTCTTTGTATTTCGAATTCTGCTGGTTTTCTTCCAGATCGCGGAAAGCCCAGAACCCGCGCCCGCAGAAATTGAAAACTGCCTCGATAACCACCTTGATCTCGAGCTCGTGCGCTTGCGTGATGAGTTCGATAAACATCTCATCTGAGCTGGTCAACGTCCACGAAGCAGGATCTTCCTTCTCGGACAAAATTTTCTGCCAGTCCTCCTTGCGATTGAGGCCAAAATTGTTATCGATGTGATGGAGGGTGGAGATATCATATTTTTCAACCGACGGGGACTCGAACACAGGAGTCAGGTAAAGGACATGAATGCCCAAATCTTTCAGGTAGGGCAGTTTTTCGATAACGCCGATCAAGTCTCCGCCGTAACGCCGATTATTCACCAGGTCAGGAAAGGGCAGGTCGCGTTCCTGCTCCCAGACTTGCAGCTTGTACCAGTCCGAGGCCCAGGGATGGACTTGCCAGTCATCGACCTTCTTGCCTACAACTCTTTCTTTGATAGGGTCATTTGCCGGATTGATGTTGCGAAATCTCTCGGGCAGGATTTGATACCATACCGCCCCCTGGACCCATTCTGGCGGTTCCTTACCGAAAACAGGGAGCGAGAGAAACAAAAACAGGCAGGTTACAAAATGTCTCGGGATCATGAACGTGGCTTTCATCATTTAGTGTGTCAACAAACGTTGGACGTCAAGACTCCTAATATCAACAGCAACTTGTGGCCATAAGTTCCGCAAAGAAACAATTCTTCGCATTCACCGGATTTTCTGGCCGGGAAAGGGACAAGACAGAGAATGAAGATTCCAGCGAAAGACGCGTCAAGGAGATAACGCGATTGACATGCAATCACTGATTGGCTTGCTTCAAGAACAGATAGAATGACACGACAAAACTCACCTGAAACGTCCCGAATGAGACAGCCGCCAGTTTGTCGAATTTCTTGGCATCATCATAGAATTTGTTGAAGGTCCGCGGGTTGCCAGTCTCCAGGTAGCGGTCATATTTGTTGTCGGCTTTGCTCCGGAAATACAGCGCCAAGGTACCGGAGGCCACCGCCAGTCCAAGCGCGGTGAAGAAGTGAACCTTTGTTTTTGACTTCCCTTTCTGCTTGAAGCCCTGCAATTGTGGGTCGAAGTCATGCGAGCTGCGCTGCAACGTAATATCGT
Organism: bacterium; assembly: GCA_046757165.1. Lineage (GTDB taxonomy): Bacteria > Zhuqueibacterota > Zhuqueibacteria > Oceanimicrobiales > Oceanimicrobiaceae > JBHHXT01. Next base: position 17,162 of record JBHHXT010000011.1, read on the forward strand.
AGAATTGAGTCGTCTCACCCCCGAGCGTGAAGGTCGAATCGCGATAGCCCGTCTTACTCAGGGTGACTTGTTTGGTTTCCCCCTCCACGATTCTAACAAAGACAGGCGTTTCTCCGACAGGCTCATTCTCGAGATAAACGGCAGCGCCGTACGGTTGTGAGTTGATGGAGAAACTTCTTTGAAACATCACGTTGACGGTCAGCGTGTCGTTTGGTGCAATCTCCACCTGCTCGACCCAGTCGGTGTCGAGCCAATTGCTGCGGTCGGGATGTGCAACATGGATTTTGTGGGGTCCACTGTCAAGCTGCAGAAGGTTCAGCGGCGTGTATCCGACAAACGCTCCGTCGATCTTCACCGCCAGGCCGGTGTGGCTGGTGTTCATCTTCAGAAACCCATCTTCTTCAGGTCGCGCTTCGACAAGCCGGGCGGCGCCAAATAGCGGGGTTAGCGCCACAGTGGTCGTGAAGGCGACCACGACCGCCACAGCCGTGCAGCGAAAGAGCCGGCCTGGATGTTTGAAAATCAATACGTTCCACATAGGGGATTTGGAAGTCGAGTTCAAGAGATTAGCCCATCAATTCGATTGCGCTGCGATGTTTTCAGGAGAGGTAAAGGCATAAAGATATTTATCCTCCGAAGCCCCCAACAAATACTCACCCCAGGCCACCGGTGAGGTCCGAATTCGACCCCGCGTGGTAAAATTCCACAGCTCCCGGCCATCTTCCAGGTTCAGGCAGTAGTATTTTTGGTCCAAAGCGCCGAAGTAGACAACCTCTCCTGAAATCAGAGGGGCAGTGCTTACAACGCTTTGAGCGCGAAAGGCCCAGCGCAGCTCACCCGTCTTGTTGTTCATGCAGTAGAAATGCCCATCCGTGGCGCCGAAAACAACGTGCACGCCATCTGTGCCCGCGGCCTGAAAGAGAGGGGCCTCTGCCCTGAATGACCAAAGGAGTGAGCCATCGTGCAAATTCAAAGCATAAAAAACGCTATCGAGTGAGCCCACAAAGACCGTTTCGTTGTCGATGACCGGCGTGGCAAACACACTTGCGCCGGTTTCTGCCTTCCACCTTAGCTTGCCGCTCTTGGGACTCAAAGCGTAGATGGTGCCGTTGTCACATCCGACTACCAGCGTGTTGTGACTCAACGCGGGAGAAGACCGATGCTGGTCCTTGCTCTCATAGCTCCAGAGCTTTTCACCGGTCGCGGGGTCATACTTGTCGATGTGGCGATAGAGCGCGGCAACATAAATACCCTCGTCGGTAGCGAGCGGCTCGCTGGCAATATCGCCGGCATCGACTTCCCACTCCGTCTTGCCGGTGATGAGGTCGTATTTTGCCAACGTTGCCTCGCCATAGCGATAGGCGATATAGAGCTGGTCCTCAAAATAGGTGCATGTCGCCTCCAGGTTGTCCCTCAGCTTCACGCGTCCGAGCCGTTCACCGGTGGCAATACTGACAACATCCAGGCGGCCGTCCAGGGTGGGCACATAAGCCACACCATTTGCCACGACCAGGCTTGAGCCGACGGCCGAGGTCGCTTTGTACGTCCATTTGAGACGCAGAGGCGGACGGAGGGCCCGGTCGCGATAGTTGAGGCGGGCCGAATCCCCACCAAAGAGCGTCCAGTTTTGCCCGACAGCGTTGCGGGTAAACTTTTCTTTGAGGACAAAGGTTTTGTTACAAGCCGCAGAACTCAGCGTGAGGACAAGGATCGCCCAAACCCTGAACCGGACAAGCCCCGCCGAAGGCGCGGGATTTAACGACCTGGAATTCAAAATCCTAACCTCCAAATTCGCAAGAAAATATTCCACACGGATTTTTTGATTGAGACAAACAGTTTTCCGTGTGGTTTTTTGATCCGTGTGGACGCAATCTCGATAGGATTATCGCTGTTTGGCGCTGTAAGCGTCTCAAAAGTCGAAACCAAACCAGAACGCCTTTTTGAGCCCCTTATCCCAGTGAATGTGTGGACTGCTGAAATCGCGGATCTGGAAGCGCCGGCCGATTTCATAGCGCAGAACCAGGAACCCCCCAAACCTGAGCCGCAAGCCGAAGCCCAGGCTGCCCAGCACTTCGTTGAACTCATAATCCCGATCCCAGGCCTGCCCCAGGTCGAGAAACGTGGCACCCTGAATGCCATTGAAGCCCATTCCCCCAAACGGGAAGCGCAGAATCAAACGATCGAGGAAGGGGAAGCGCAGCTCGTTATTGACCAGGAAGAGTTTCCGGCCCCAGATGCGCCAGCGGGGATAGAGTCGCAGGTCCCAACTGCCGCCCATGAAATAGCGGAAGGATTCCTTGCCCAAATTGAACCGCCCCATCAGACGCATGGCATATGAGGTCCGCCGGCTCAGGCGGAAATATCTGCGATAGTCGGTGATGAACGTAAAGAAGCTCACATCATTATTCTGGACGTCGAGCGTGTGGCCAACGGTGAAATTAAACCGCTCGCCGTCGATGGGTCCCGTGATGCCCCAGAGCGAATTGTCTTTGACATAGGAGAGCGTGTTTGAAATCACAATCCCATCGACCGTTTTGCCACGAATGTCGTACTCCCGGCGTTCCTTGCGCACATTGACACTGCCTTCAATTCGGTTGAACACGGAGAGCGGATAGCTGGCCGAGACAAACCCTCCGATACGGTCCTGCTCAAAAAAGCTGTCCACTCTGTCAAAAAACCGGCCAGAGATACGATACCCGCCAATCGCGTAGTTGACCCGGCCAGCCAGGTCGACGCGGGTGACGGCGATATTCCAGCTTTCCAGGAAATCGCTGCTGCGCTGCGCGTTGTTGTATACCAGGAAGTAATACTGTTGGTTGCCAAGCATATCGCTCATGGCAAGCTGGGCGCCACCGGTGGCCCCGAACACGGGATCGTGTGAAATCGCGCTCTGTGCGATATCCAAATTGAATTTCTTTTTGTATTTTATCGTCGTGGACTGGACGTCACCGGCAAGCTTGTTGGCCGTCCAGTAGTCTCCGCCGGCCACAAGGGTGTCATTGGCCACCACGGGCGCTTGCTCGAACTTCTCGTCAATATCGTTGATCTGCCGAATCTGGAAAGAAAAATCCTGGAACGCGGTGAAAAGAAGCCGGTTGTCATCAATCCATTCCGGGTCCTGGGCCCCGGTGGTGAAACGGGTGATCTTCTTGAGTTCATCTGTCAACTCCAGCGCAGACGGATACGAGACCGTCGTCATCTCATCGTTTGCGCGCTTCGCACCCAGGCCGGCCTCAATGCGCTGGTTCGTCAAAGACGCCACGAAGACCTCAGTGATTGGCGCAGACTCGATCTCGACCGCATTGTTCTTGATCATCCAGATATTGAACCCACCATCGCGGTCAGAGGCGAATGCCAACTTCTGGCCGTCAGGCGACCAGGCTGGCGAGTAGTCATTGCAGGCGCCTTCGGTAAGCTGCAGGATTTGTCCGCTCTGGATGTCATAGACAAAAAGGCTCTTATGGCCATTTTTGCCGTTGTAGGAGCGGTCCGAGCTAAACGCGATGGCCGAGCCGTTAGGAGACCAGGCCGGGTCCCGGTCATCGTAAAAATCATTGGTGAGCCTTCTCAGGCTCTCCGTCTCCAAATCGACGATGTAGAGGTCGCTCAATCCCGAAAAGCTGATTCCCGAAAAAACGATTCGGTCGCCGTCCGGCGACCAGTTCGGGGACGAGAGCGACACCAGATCTTTGAAATCAAACTTTTTTGAGATCTCCCCGGCTTCCAGGTTGAAAATGTAAAGCGCATCCCGGGCGCCGCTTTTGGACACAAAGGTCAACTCACCCGCCTCATTCACGTCAATCTTGCTCTTCAGCAGATAAAACGCCTCGAAATCCGAGCTCCGCTCTCCCTTGACCAACACCTCGGTCTCACCTCTCCCCCGCTCCAGAGGTTTGGCGTAAATATTGGAGTAGCCGAGACGATTCGAGACAAAGGCGACCCACTCTTCATCTCCGTTTCTGAAGTAAGCTGGCTTGGTGTTGATCCCTTGCTCTGTAATTTTTCGGGTCACCATGTAGGGTGCATCGTTCTCTTCCAGCAGCGGGTATTTGTTCTTCTTGAGGTCGTAGATCCATTTGCGGTCAAACTCTTTGTAGTTCAGCCCGATGGTCAGCTTCATGACGTCTGAAAAGCTGCTCTCCTTCCAGGCGTTTTCGTACAATTGCAACAGCTTCTGTTCGCCAAAATTCTCGGCGATGTATTTGCAAATCGCCTGACCTTCTTTATACATCAAGAAGGTGCCGTAGATTCGGTCCATCTCGCTCAGTGGCACCAGGTACCCGCTGAGTACGGCATCGCGGATAAACATCTCCGCCTGTGAACTCCACCCTTCTGACCAATATTCAGCCAGACCCTCTGTGAACCACAACGGCAGGCTGGCAAACAGGTTGCGCCGATGGTTCTTGTATACCCGGTTCATCTTGCTGCGTGTAAAAACGTGAACCAGCTCATGATTGATAACGTGTTTGAAGTCATGAATGGAGCCGGTCGAGGGTATCACCACTCGTCCCTTGATGAATTCAAAAAAGCCCCCGACGCCTTCTGAAATGAAATTCGGGATGGTGTTGGTCTGCTGAAAATGGGAATGGTTAGAGTAAAAGATAAGCGGAATTCTGCGCGTAATATTGTGGTTGGTGACGCCTTCTAACCTGTGGTAGGCCTCTTCGGCAAAAGCAGCACCAATCTCGGCAAGCTCGCGCATCTCGGGATAAAAGTAGACATCGAAATGCTCGGTCTTCAGAATCTTCCAGTCGAAATTGTCATACTGGATTTTGTTACGCCCAAAGTAGTATTGCGCCGAGGCATCGGAGAACATCAAAAAAGAAAGAAACCCGAAATGAATCCATGCAAGCCAGTTTCTAGACCTCATCATAACAGCTCACTGGTTTAAGTGACTAATTTTTTTGCAGACTTCGCTGCGAAGAAAGTCATTAGCGCTTCGCGCCGTCATTTGCCCTGCGGGCGTCATTTGGTCATTGCTTGCTCAATAACGCCCGCAGGGCAAATGACAGCAAATGACGAGCAGAGCTCCTTAATCTACAACTCTGGAATCACTGATATTCCAGCCACCTGAATTAAACAACTTGACTCGTATCTTCAACACTCTTTACCATAATTTAATAAGAAATAGCCGTTAATCAAGTTAATTCTCAGGCGTGGTTCCCGATAACACATAGCAAGAATCTTGCCGCCGGACATCTTGGGATCGCAGCCAGGATAGTTTTCAGGCTCGAAATCGTTTTCTGCAGGCAAGTCCCTTTCATAAACTAGAAACCATTTTTGTCGGCCAAAATTCCCGCTTGCGGAACTAAAGCGCCGACGACGCTAATTATCTCTAACATGTCGAACGACAACAGGAGTATTTTGTTGAACACCGTGTGCCAGGATCAACTCGAGGATGTGAATAGGAACCTCAAGCGAAAGGTTTACAAACTGCACAACGTCGTCGAGGCGGCGCTCCAACTGAGCTCGGCGCTTGACGAAAGGCAAATCGTACAATCCTATCTTCTCAATCTTTTTGGTTTAGTCAGCACAAAAAGCATCCTTATTCTGACGGCGGAGACCCCGCATTCGAAAACATTCACGCCAATCTATTTTCAAGGGATCGCGCAAGAAAATGCAAACAAACTGGTTCTCAGGCGTACAGACCCAATTTTCGAATTGATGCATCTCCATCACGATTGTATCCATATCAACAGACACAAGCACCTGTTACAAAAGTCCGAATACTTGAGTCTGGTGGCGGAGTCTGACGGTCAATTGTTGACGCCGTTGATCCACCGCAAGCACAAATTGGGATTGGTCATTATCGGCAGCAGACACAATCAAACTCCGTTTTCCTGCTCGGAAATCGAGATATTCAAACTCCTTACAAATTTTCTTGCGGTAGCGCTTAGCAATGCTCGTATGTATAGAGAAATGGAACGGATTTCGTTGACCGATCCCTTGACGGGACTCTTTAACAGAAGGTACTTCGACAACTTCCTGAAAAGCGAAATATCGCGGGCTCGAAGATTCAATCATCCGTTGTCCCTGGTGATGATGGATGTCGATTATCTTGAGAATTACAATGACCGGCTCGGACATCTCAATGGAGACCAATTGCTCAAGAATCTAGCAAGACTACTCTGCAAGACAATCAGATGCTCAGATATCGTTGCCAGGTATGGCGGCGAAGAGTTTTGCATCCTGCTGCCAGAGATCGCGCGAGATGGTGCGCAACATTTTTCCGAACGCTTGCGAAGTATCATCTATGAGCACCCATTCAGGAAGCGCGAAATTCAACCTGGTGGACACATTTCGGTCAGCATGGGAACCGCCACATTCCCTGCCGACGCGCATATGACAACAGAACTGGTGGAAAAGGCCGACCAGGCGATGTATGAAGCCAAAAGGAGTGGCGGCAACCGGGTCGCTTCCTACAACGGCCTGCGCTAACGCACAATTCGCAAAACTTTTCGAACGGCGCCCAAAAATCAGGACGATTTAGATGAAAGTACGAAAACCCATCACCGCCACCCTCATCACGCTGATCATTCTGTCCTTCTTTTCAGAGACCTCCAAGGTGCCCGACCTGCTCGCAAGATCTGAGCAATTTTACGCAAAGATCAAGATCTTCACCTCGATCCTGGAAACCATCCAACGGTCCTATATCGAAAAGATGGCTCCGGATGAATTGTTGGAGGATGCCATCACAGGCGTGATCTCCAATCTCGACCCCCACACAGTCTATTTGCCTGCCGATGATTTCAAGAATTGGAGCCAAAGCTTTGAGGGCTATACCGGTATTGGCATTAGTTTCGAAATCCTTCGCGGGAAGATCACCGTCATGTCTGTGATGAGCTCGAGTCCGGCAGCAGAGGCAGACATCCACACTGGCGACAAGATATTAAAGATAAACGGCAAGTCCGCACTCGGGCTTACACGAGAGGAAGCCATCAGGCGACTGAACGGCCCGGCCGGCCTGCCGGTGAACCTGGAGGTGGCAAGCGAAAACTGGCTACATGCAAAACGGATACAACTCATTCGAGAACGAATCGTGCTGGAAAGCATCCCGTTTGCCATGATGATCCGGCCCCAGGTCGGGTATGTCAAGATCGAACGATTTACCTCGACGACTTCCAGAGAGTTGGACGACGCGTTGAACACCCTGGAACGCCAGGGCATGCGCTATTTGATCTTAGACCTGCGGGGCAACAGTGGCGGCTATCTCAATGCCGCGGTAGAAGTCGCCGACAAATTCATTCCCGGGGGCAACATTATCGTCTCGACAAGAGGCAGGTTGTCCAGCTCATTCCAGCAGTTCTATTCCACCTCAGAAAAAACGCATGACCTGTATCCTGTCGTCGTGCTCGTCGACCACGGCTCCGCCAGCGCATCAGAAATCGTCGCCGGTGCAATTCAGGACCTGGACAGAGGCTTAATCATTGGTAAAACAAGCTTTGGCAAAGGTTTGGTTCAAAGCCAGTATCGCTTTCATGATGGGTCCGCCCTCCTGATCACCACGGCCAGGTACTACACGCCCAGCGGACGCCCCATCCAGAGAAACTTTCTGGACAAGTCGAAAGATGAGTACTACCGCGAGGCCTACAACGACACCTTCCTTACCAGCCAGGTGGCTCTGCAAGAAAAACCCGTCTTCAGAACACTCCTCGGCCGGCCCGTTTATGCCGAAGGCGGGATCAAGCCCGACTACTGGATAGAAAACAATCAAAACCTTTTGTCTGAGCCTCTGCGCAAACTCTACTTTTCGGAGAAGCGCTATTTCTACGTTTTCGCCGAAGAATTCATCAAAAGATTTCCCGGCATAAAATCCAGCCAGGAGCATTTCATCAAGAACTTCGTCGTCACTGACAAAATCTATCGAGATTTTCTTGAATTCGTCAAATTTTACGAACCGACCCTTGCAATTTATGAATTGACCAACGCGAAGGACAGGAGCGATATCAAGTTTCTCATAAAAAGGGAGATGGGCTACATGCTCTGGGGTCGGAAAGCCCGCTTCCTCATCAATCTCACCCGGGACCATCAACTGAATGAAGCCATCAAATATTTTCCCAAAGCCCACGAACTACTCACATTGGCAAGTTATTTGAACTAACGTTAAGAAATAGCGAATTCATCAAGAAAATTGTTGACAATTCTTTAAATCTTTCCTATCTTTAACCAGTAGAATTGCGAGCGTAAAGTCAAGAAAGAGCCCCTCCACAGTCGAACGCATCGAGACAAACCTGAATGAAATTCGTAATTTTGTGCGATTTTTTCTTGATTTTATGAAGTAATAGTCATAAATTCCAGACGACTCGGACAGAAAGTTCTTCATTCAACGTGGAGGGTGAGATGAAGAATAAACTGTTCGCTGTCGTACTCGTCGTTTCTTTTTATGTTCTTTTCATTTTTGCCTTTGCAGAAACAAACAACCCAGGAAATGTGACTCAGTTTCTGTCCGATTTGGAATTGAGTGACGCAACAGCCATTGCCGTTGCCCTAAACGGTCAAAGACCTTCGGGGGCGGAATTGGAGATCAAAGCAGATTTTCGCGATCCGATGCCGCCACCGCTGAAAAAACCGAAACCGCGGCGGAAAAAAAGAAAAAGACGCTAAGGAAGTTGTACTGCCAAATCCTTGCATTCTTGTCACTGAGCAACTTTCTGTTCGAGTCATGATGTTTACCAAAAATTTCAACATTCACTTCAGAATCATCAATTTCTGGTTTACGTTTGTTTTATTTTTGATCATCATATCGAATTTGCCGCACCAGGAGGTGCCGTTTTTCTCCTGGTTCAACTGCTCGATTTACTTTCTGATCTTCTTGCAGAGTCTTTACCTCTTCAAGCAAGAGAAACACAACAAGTATGTCTACCTCAATATAGGACTCTTTGCGCTCTTCCATAGCTTGAGCTTCACCAACATCTTCATCGGCGAGCATTTTCTCATTGAAGATAATTACTTGAGATACTTCCTTTTTGAATACAAGTTTATCTTACTGAGCTTCTTCCCGGCGCTGTGTGTGGTCTATATGACGATCAAATATTTGTTCAAGAATATCGAGAACTACAAGCTCTACCTGCTGAGTTTCGCGGTTATCTTACCGGTGTTCTTATGGCACTATTACCCATTCTTGCTCGACAAAGAGTATATTCTGGATATTGACGACGCTGTTTTGTACCGCAGCGTCATGTTGTTTGATTTTCTGCCGTTATTCTTCTTGGTTTTGTATGGCATTTTGCTCTATCGGTACGATTGGTCATTGGGAGAGCATGTCAACACGCTGATGGTCTGTTTCTTTATTATCACCATCATGGATATCACGAACCTCTGCGGTAACATCTACGACATAACTATCTTCGGATATACACAGTACGTACTCCTGGTGAACCTATCCTTTTTTCTGATCACCATGTTCAGGCTGCTCAATTACGCCTATTCGGAGTTTGGGCAATTCTACAATGACATTGTCAACGCGGGCAACACTTACGGCGTGCCTATTATCAGAAAAAGGAGCGTCACGGCTTCACTCATTGAGTTTGCGAAAGCCTATTTTCATCAGCGCAGAAATACAATTGGGTTCATCATGGTACTTCTGTCTTTTAGCATCAACTACTTGAGTCACAGCCTGTTCATCAAGATAAATATCGCTGTTCTGTCCTTCGGATTGCTGGTTCTGCTGTTTTACCTGACCGCGCTCTATCAGAAACGAATCAACAGCGGCAACGTCATCAACATTAAAAGACAATGAGATTAAATAAGTTAGAATCAATAACTTTTGAGGGGAACGCCCATGATTTCCAATGAGCTATATACGAACAGACAGCATGACGGTCGTTTTACAGGCACCAGTCCTGAAGCCAAGCGCATCAACAGGGCCATCAAGAAATATGCGAAGGTCGACACCAATATTCTGATCGTAGGCGATACAGGCACAGGCAAGGAATTCACGGCCAGGAAAATTCATGCGCTCAGTTCCAGGAAAAACCGTCCCTTTGTGGTCTTGAACTGCTCGGCGCTGGACCATACGCTTGACAAGCGGGATGTCTTTGGCGAAGAGACTGAACATACCGGCACCATTCAGAGAACGATCGGTCTGTTGGAGAAAGCCAATCGTGGCATACTCTATCTCGACAATCTCAATGACACCCCGCAGGACTATCAGTTCGAATTACTGCATGTGCTGAAGGAAAGGAAATTCAGACGCATCGGCGGCCAGGAAAACATCGAGCTTGACCTGAGAGTGATCTCGGGAAGCAACGCAGATATCGAAAAGCTGCTCGAAGCAGATCGCTTCCGCAAGGACTTGTACTACTTGCTGAAAGCTCTTTCCATCACCATCCCGGCTCTGAAAGAGAGGAAACAGGACGTTCCGGAGCTGTTCATCTACTTTCTCAAACAGTACTGCATGGACAACCAGATCGAAATTCCGGCTGTACCGGCGGAAATCTTTGAATCCATTCTGGAGTACGACTGGAAAGGAAACATTCGCGAGCTGAAAAACTGCGTCGAGAATTTGGTGATGATGTCACCTGAGGGTGAGCTTTCGACCGAGTTTCTCCCGTTCGAAATCAAGCGGCACCCGCTGGATTTCCTCGAGGTCAGAAACCTGAAGGGCGTAATTTCGGAAGTGGAAACCTACTTGATCAAAAAAGCCCTGGGCAAATTCGCTGGCAACCAGGTCAAGGCAGCAAAACTCCTCGGCATTCCCGAAGCGACGCTGCGCTTCAAGATGAAAAAATACGCCATTCCGAAGGACTGACATCATGAATCAGGACGCCCTCACAACGGACGGTGAGGGTTAGGAGGGGTTGTGAGCTTTCGGCTCAAACGTCATTTCCTCAACATGCCCATCTTCGTAGCCGACGACTATCATATCTGTCAACCCGACAAACAGACCATTCTCAACAACGCCAGGGATCGCATTGATTTCCTCGGAAAGCTTCCCGGGTTCATCGATCAGGCCGAAAAAACAATCCAGGATGTAGTTCTTGTTATCCGTCACGAAGATAATGCCATCGCGCCGACGCAGCTCAACCCGGCAGCCGTAGTGCTGTAACTGCTTGCACGCAACCGGCCAGCCAAACGGCAGCACCTCGACCGGCAGCGGAAACTTTCCAAGCTTGCTTACCAGTTTTGACTTGTCGACGACAATAATCTCCTTGCGGGTGGCAGCCGCAACGATCTTCTCGCGGGCCAAAGCCCCGCCCCCTCCCTTGATGAGATTTCCATTCTCATCGGCCTCGTCAGCGCCATCGATGGTCACATCAAGACGCTCAAAATCAGAGGCCAGGGGAATGCCTTTTTCAATCGCCAACTTTTCTGTGGCTGAAGAGGTGGGGATGCTCAGAATTCGTAATCCGGCCGCTACACGGCGCCCAATGGCTTCAATCGCACAGGAGGCGGTGGACCCCGTCCCAAGGCCTACGATCATGTCATTCGCAATATGGGAAACTGCCCGTTCGGCAGCGGCTTGTTTGGCTTTTTGTCCACTCACAATCAGCTTGACTAAAACCGTTTGGAGAGCTCTATCTTAACTGTCCGATTTTGCGGGGAGTTGTCAAAGTAGATGTTGTATCCCAGGTCTCGTTTCGCCAGGCGTTTGTTGAACTTGAAGGCTGCCAGCGTAGAATGGACCGCGCTGACGAGATGGTTCACAAAAATTCCTGCAAGGACAAATTCGGCGCGGTTATCTGCCTCATCGCTCCGGATGCGCAAGTCCTCAAACTTGCGACGACTTTCCGTGTTGTCCCATTGCCAGAAAAACTCATTCGTCTCGGTAGGATACAAATCCGAGACATCTCTGTCTCGCAGTTGTGCCTGATTGTACGCCTCCAAATTGTCGAAATTGCCGATATCTACGAAATATCGGTCAGGCTTACCTGCCAGTTTGATGCCGGCGTGATTGACGGCAAACGTGCGATAATCATCCTCGAGCCAGTTGCTCCAGGTGGTAAACCCGAGGTAGGACCCCCACAGCAAGACTTCTGAAACGATGAAAACTCTCATCATCGCCTTCGACTCGGTGTAATACTGGCCCCAGCCTGGTAAAACGAGAGATTGCAGAAACGCACGACCCCGGGACTTTGGCGAGGGCTGGTCTTGAAAGAATGGCGTTAGTGCCAGAGCTTTAGTGCCCAAAGCCGGAGAGGCGCTAAATGAGGCGTCAAGAATGGTCTGTCTAAATTCGAAGCGATGGAAAGAAGAAGAAAAAAGCGAATGGTGCAACCTCATCGCCTGCTTCGGCGAAGCACCAAAACTCTTCATGGTTATCAGAAAGACAACCAAGAGCACACGTACGGCAAAAGCAAGGCCTCTTACCATGTGACTCCCAATGCCAGTGTCGGAATGATGTGGTCGTGGTGCAACACGCCTTGTACGCCCAATCGCGCGCGGATACTGCGGTTGCGGCGTTTGATGGTCAGGCCGGCGTCGAGAGCGCTCACGACGTGATTGAGCAGGGCCACGGTGGTAAATGTCGTTGCACGTTTGAAATCATCATTGGATTCCTTGCGCAGTTGCGTGTAGCTGTTGCGGGTGGCCGAGATGGTCAACAATGACTTGCCGTCATAGGAGCCCTCGTCATAATTTGTCAGCGTAAACGTCCCGTTGCCGACTATCTCCTCGCGGAAATCACGCCAACCGATGATAAACTGATTGTACTTGCCGACATTCTCATAATACTGCTGATTCTTCTTCTCCGGCAGGAAGTGGCTAAATCTTCCGTTCTCGAATTCGCGCAAGGCGGGCAAGTTGTTTCTGTCGACGCCGCTCACCTGCGCCATCCAGTCCCAGTAAGCATCCTCCTTCCACTCTGCATTGGCCATCGCCTCGAACTGGCGTTCCAGATCCTTGCCATCGCTGTCATATTTGAAGTGGGCAAAAATGGCAATGGCTTCGAGCGCCAGGAATCCGACCCCTTTCAGTCTTGAGCCGCCATACAACTGGCCTGTTCCCGGCACGACTGCGGAGAAGAGAACTGCCTTACCGATAGATTTGTTTGCGGACGATTTTTCGTCTGCTGCCGAGTCGTTCGCTTGCGCTTCAGTTGCTATGGACGTCCTCAAATTTAGACGAAATTCACTCGCAGGCGTGGGGCTGGATAAAATCATTTTTGCCGATTCCATGCCCTCACCTGCGAGGGCCAGACCCGACACCACCATCAGGTTGGCGAGCACGACGATCATCCCTAATTTTGTCATCTTCAGACTCCGCGATTGTTAATCAAAGTATCCAAATGAAATGCCAAAATAGAATCGCCACTCCTTGCCATAGACTTGCTTCGAATTCTCGAATCGATCGAGTCCATAAGCGGCGTTGACGAAAATCCGTGTGGGGAATGAATAAAACGAAAACGCATCCATCCGCAGCTCGCCCCCAACACTGGACTTGAACTCATTTAGCTCGAGACTGCCATTGAACGCATTGCCATAATCAAAAAAGGCCCCGAGATAGACCTTATCGAAATAGAGGTGCATGAACCGCATGTCCAGGTGGCGCAAGAATGGAAAGCGATAGGTTACACGGCCCTGTACCATCTTGCGGCCTTCGATGCTGAAAAACGGATACCCGCGATTTCCCAGGATGCCGCCGGCAAAGAAATTGAAAAAGCTATCTACTTTCGTGTCGATGAAGCCCACTTGCAGGTTCAAACTAAGCGTGTGATTTTTGATTGGGAGGCCCCAGTATTCCTTCCAATCAAGCGTGACCCTGTTGTAATTGAAGTTTTCGAAGATTTCCGCACTGACAATCCGGTCCGTCGCAAAGTCGACCAGAAACTTGTTGAACTCCCGATCATAGCCAATCTCCACAACCCGTCCTCGCGGACTGATAGCCGAATTGAGATGGGCTCTGAGACCACGATGAATGAATTTGAGCGAAATGTCCCGGCCGACAAAATACTTGTAATTGAGTGTCGACTCGCCGAACGTCTCACGGAATTTGGCTCTGGCGCTGTAGCGACTCAGAATAAACGCTGTGCGCAGCTCGTTCGAAGAGCCGATCTTGAAACGGAGGCCGGCATCGAATTCCAGCAGGTTGTACTTGAACTTGTCCTCGGCCTCCTTAACGTTGAACAATTGCCGCAGAATGAGCGCGGTTGAATCCACTTTGAAGCTGGTATTTTGCACCTGGTTATACCCCTCAAAGAAGATCGTCGGCCCGAATTTTCGGTACTCGAAGAGCGCGAACAGATCATAATCGCCCCGTCGATTTACATCGAACCCGGCCAGAAATCCCACTTTGCTGAGCACATCGTAGGAGTAAATGTAGCTCCCGAGTTTGAGCGTGCCGTAATCGATCATCGCGCGCGGCAAAAACGCCAGGGAGGAATAATGGCTGGTATATGGCTTGACCTGGTAATCCGGCACCCGGGTGTCATCATAATTCTGGTGGCGAATCTTCTCGATGACTGATGCCGGAATCTCCTTTCTTGCCGAAACGAGCGTGACGCCGTTTTTGTAAGTCAGGTATCTGGATTTGGAGGTGTCGATCGCTTTCGGCTGCCGCAAGAGGGCAATCTTGTAGCCCTCTGAGGTGAAATTCGTAAACAGCAGCTCCCCTTTTCGGTTGACCGCTGGCATGAAAGCCCCGCCAATGACATTGGTCACTTGCTGTGTTTTCCGGCTATCGAGATCGAGGGAATAAATATTGAAAATGCCCGTCCGGTCCCAGCTAAAGTAAACGGTTTTGCCGTCGGGACTGAAACTGCCATCGCGCGAATCGAATTCATCATCGATCAACGGGGTGGATTCACCGGAGGCAAGGTTCAGCAGATGTAAATCCTGGCCGTTGCCCGTATACATGGAATACAGCACAAACTTGCCATCAGGAGACCACTGCGGATGAACCAGTTGCTCCCCGTTTTGATAATGGGTCAGATTGGCAATCTGTTTTGTTTCCAGGTCGACGATGGCGAGATTCTCGCTGCCATCATGCCCTTTGATAAAAATCAATCTCCGGCCGTCCGGCGACCAGTGTGGGCTATGCGCCCTCAAAGCACGGGTGAGGCGCGTTGCTTTCTCCTTTTGCAAATCGAAAACATAGAGATCGTAATATCGAGACCCGCCTCTGCTTCTGGCGCGATTGCTTGCATAAGCCAACTTGCTGCCGTCAGGCGACCAGCTCACGCCGTATCGTGCCCCCGCCTTGCCTATTCTCTTGTTCTTTGCCAGAGGGCCAGTTGCAACAAACCCTGTCTGCGACAGGTAATCATTGTCAGAGGTGGTGATATAGGCGATGCTCGTATCGTCAGGCCCCCACACCGGGTTGAAGTTCCCGAGGCCTTTGTGCTCGACAATCTCCCCTTCTACCCTGTTCGGCAAGATATCCTGAAGTTGATGGCGGTATTGTTTCCTCAGATAGTCTGTCCAGTCTCGGTACAACTGGTGTGCAGACTTGCCGGTCGCCTTCTTCAAGGCGCCATCCAGTGTCAGGCGAAACAGCCCTTTCATTTCCTTTGAAATGCGCTTCAGAGATTCAATGCCATACTGGTTGGCAAGATAGGTCACAAAAGCATAGCCGTGATTATAAGCCATCTCGTTTCCGAGGCTATTCTTGCCGAAAACGCCCATTTCGCCATACGTCAGAAGCTGATTTTCGATGGTGGCAGTGCGCAGGATCATATCCCGATGTGAATCCCAGGTATCGTAGTCCAGGCCAGGAATCTGATACTGGGCCACGCCTTCCGCAAACCAGGCGGGCATGACCGTCATGGCGATGGGGTAAGAAGCGATGACGTTCGGCCCACCATGGAGCACATCCTCCCGTTTGTCATCCTCATAGCCGATTGCCTGGAAATAGAAAGCCGGGATACGCCGCATGATCTTTCGTGACGAACCGATTTGAATCATGTGTGTGAACTCATGCGTGACGACGTTGCGTAGCCAATTGTGCGAGCCGCGCAGGTCGAAGTCCATCGCCGTGGCCCAAATTTCGACTTTGTTGTCATAAAAAAATGCCGCACCGTTAGAATAGTCATCGTGGTCGCGGATAATGAAATGAATCTTGCCATCGGGCTCATATTCATATAATGTCGTGACGGGCTCGTAGACCTCCTCGGCGATTTTGGCGGTCAGCCGGGCGGTTCTCTCGGCACCATGATGAAAATGGACAAAAAAATGCTCGGTTTCAATGGAGAACCAGTCGAGCTCGGGATGGTTGTTTTCCTCCGGCTGAGCGAAAGCTGCGCCCATCCCCCATAAAACATACGAAACTAAAACCAACCCTAAGAAAGCAAGCTTGTGTTGCATCGTAATTGCAGATCCACCCTTAGTTCAAATTAATGAGAATTCCCGTCGACATATTCAAGAGTTCCGTGAAGTTTGAAGTTTCGCCGACGAGTAAATCGTTGCTCCGTTCAAACAAGATGGAGGTCTTGGTTTGCAGAAAAACAGTCGTACGCGCACTCGATTGCCACTTCAATCCAAACGCGGCAAAAAAACCGGGGCGCTTGAAGGAACGCTTCAGCTCGTAGTCGAGATTCCGTTCTGCGCGATTCCTTCTGCCTTGCTTGATCCGTGCCTTGCTGTCCAGAATATAGTAATTCCCGGCGCCGACGCCAACATATGGCAGCAACCGGCTCCCAATTCTGTTGAAATGGTAGTTGAGCGCAATCTTCTGGGACCAGTCCTTTCTGTGCAAACTCTCGAAGAAACATGTTCCTGACGCCCGATTGCACGGACTCTCATGCAAAGGATGACTCTTTTCCAATTCGAAACCAATCGTCAGCTTACGAGAAAGTGCATAGTTGACAAACAAGCCCATCGATGCGGTCGGTTTACCCAGATTCTGCAGACTATTACGCAACCCGAGGCCGCTCACCAGGCCAAATTGCAGTTTGTCATATTCACCACCCGAGGCCTGCTGCAACGGGATGACAAGTAGAACCAGAAAAACACTCAGCTTGCTCTTTCTCATCGTTGTTTCCTCTTCCTGAGATTCATTATTTAACGACAGCAATCTTGATAATCGCAACATCCCTGCCGCTTGCTCCCTGCGCTTCAACTCGGGCTAAATAAACACCACTCTCAATGTTGTCCAATTGCCATTTGACTTCATTTTCGGCTTGTGGGAATCCCGGCCCGACCAGCTCATCCACAAACTCGCCTGCGAGATCGTAAATCCTGATGCGCACTGTGGCTGCATCATTGAGCCTGTACCGGATGGTGGTCTGGACGCCTTCAGTCGGATTGGGATAATTGTAAACCAGGTCCGGCGGCATAAGGCGACCCCCAGGCTCCCGAGCTTGTTTTAGTTCAGGATTGGCGTTGCGATGAAATGCGTCTCGCAAGAAACCGCCCCAAAGTACGTCTTCCGGCCGGAATGAATTCGGCAAATCCCATACGTATATCGATTGGTCATCTGAAACCGCCACCAGCTCACTGTCGCCATCGCTATCCAAATCAGAAATCACTGGCGTTGAATTTACGCCAGCACCGGTCGATAGCGGAAAGTTGACCGCCGCGGCCCCGCTCAAATCGTAGGCCTCCACTTTGTTTTGATCGGAGCCGACGATCAATTCAGGCTGGCCGTCACCATTCAGGTCTGCAAGGATAGGCGAAGAGAGAATGGCGCGACGCCTGGTACTGCTCACATCGCCACTTCTTATCTCGATGGGAAAGCCATCTTTGAGCGCTCCCAGATGATTGAGTGTAATGAGCTCATGTCGTGACACAAAAACAACTTCCTGCAGCTCATCGCCATCCAGGTCAGCGAGGACGAGTTGTGATGACACCGCTCGATCCGTTTCCCTGGGAAAGCCAGCAACCAGACTGCCATCTTCTTCAAACACCCGTAGTTGTCCGTTGTCACTGAGCACCATAACGTTCAACCGGCCGTCTCCGTTCAGGTCCCCCGCCACCGGTGCACTCGAGGTCGCTGAAGTTGGCAGGGTTTGCCAAATCACACTCTCTTGCGAAGAAACCACGCCACTTATTCCTGTTTGGGTTGCAAAAGCAATCCTGGTTTGTGATAACATGGCAAAGCCTGCCATCGGACTCCCGTTTATTTCGCCGAGCACTTTTCCCCGGCCGTCGCTGGTGACCGCAAATATCCGGCCATCCGCAGTGCCAACGACGACCTGAAAGTCGCCTGCCTCGGATGACCCCGGTACCACCAGCGGGTGGGTGGTGATCTCAGCACCTAAATCGAGAGTAAAGAGGCGATCAGCGCGGTCATTCGCGTCTTTGTCCTCTGGTACATAAGCCGCGATCTCCTGGTCAGTGACAGCGATGACAACAGGGCTGGCGCCAGATGGCGCGACAGAAACGGAGAAGGACTTTGTACCCACAGGCTCAGCAAAAGTCGAGGTCGCGAAATATGGCGTGCCGTCTGCCTTCCAGACATGCACATGGCCCGCTGCGCCCCCGGTGCCTTCCTGCGTGGGGATGAAAAGAATCTCGCGCTCTCCATCATTGTCCAGATCAACCGCAATCGGCGAATTATATGAATTCATCACCTCGCCGACTGACTGCGGAAACCCATTTTGAGAAATGGTGTTCTGAACCGTGAACTGCATGACCGAGTCACGCTCACTAAACCCGGTCATGAAAATGTGTGAGTTCGCGCCCATGTTAGACCGGCTGCCTGGCCGTGTAAAGGGCGTAAATTGTACAACATCAGAATTGTCGTTGACCAGCATGTTGATTTCATTGCTGCCCCAGAACATATCCTCGACCACCCCGTTTTCCGAGCCGGCGCCCGGGCTCAGGAAACCATAGAACTGTCCGATGTCCTGCGCACCGTCCGCCTCCTCCAGGTCGACACCTCGGTGCTCCGGGTCGGCGTTGACGCGATTGGCCGCCAGATTCGCTGCGATAATGTTTTCGTCGATATGCCAGATCAAAATGCCCGAACCGGGAAGACCAAAATCGTACTCGCTGACCTGAGTAATCACGCCCGGCGCAGCTTCAGCTAACAACCGCTGGCCGTTCTCGTCCCAATGAAACTCGACCCGGGTGCCGTTCGCATCCCGGCCGACCGCAATGCCGTCACGGTTGGTATCGCGATTCCGGTTCTCGACCAGGAAGTACTCGTTTGCGTTGATCGGGATCTTGTAGATCTTGCGGTCATTGGCGGCCTGTGGCGCTGCCACCGGTAAATCCATACCGTTGCTGACTTCGATGGGCGTTTCCCACCCCAAAAAGACTTTCGACCAGGCACATGGCTCAGCCGGCAGCAAGCCGAAGAAATTGCCAGACCCCTGATCCATCATACCGAAAACACCGATGCCAGCCCGGCCGTTATCCGGATTGAAAAGGATGGGCAGACCCACCTGGCTGCCGAACATGATGGCCATGGTACCGAGCAATCCAATCTCGAACCCCTCCTGGCTTTGTGTTTCCGGTAGAACCAGACCGTCGCGAACGAACGTGCTGCCGCCGTTTACGGGAATTCCTTCATAAGTCGGATCATTGTTGCCCAACTGCTCGAGCAACGTCGTGAAACTCAGAAACAGAGATGGAATATCTTGCGGCGTCGGGTCGAAATCGAAGGAAAAATCAGACCCGACCCCGGAATGAAACAGAATGAACACGTCATATTGCGAAAAATCGATGTTGTCGGTGGCGTCGGCGACTTGAAAGGCTTCCTGAAAGAATTCGGCAAGCCGGCGGTCGAGCAAAGCCTCATCGCCGACCGGCGCGTAATGACTCATTTGCTCTGATACCGTGTAGCTGCTCGCAGCGTCCTTCGGGTAAACGTCCGCTTCGAGAAGCAGCTTGCCTCCTGAGACGGTGTTGAAATAATTTCGCAGACCGAGCAATTGATGCTCGAAGTAAGTCAGGTCATGGGGGGGGACATCGATGGTTTTCTCTGCATTCGCTTCTAACTCGAATCTGCCATTCCCGGTGGTAAGGGGGTTGTCGTCTTCCTGGAAGGCCACACGGATGGCGAGGACCTTCAGACTCCTCGGTTCGGCTGGCGAGCGAGTCCTTGCGGAGCTCGCAAGTCGAACCGAGGGAGGACCAATGCCTAGCAGGTCTCTGTCTGATAAGCCATCGGACCGTGGAACAAATTCAGGTTCCTGTCCGAGGACGACCTGACACAAAACAAGCAAGGAGAAAAGAGTATAAATAGGAAGCTTTATGCACCTGGCGGACAAGACAAAACGTTCCTTAGATTCGATTCAGACAGCCATGCTACGCAGGCAGAAAACACGCCTCATCGCGAACCTGGGAGCACACTCACGATTTTACAGATCAGGATCACTTTCGGAGATGAGAGATTAGGGCCGTCTCGTTCAGGTGAGCCAGCCCTATCCAAGCTCTTAGTTGCCGATGGTCAAAGAAAACCGCATGGTGTCGGACAAGGGATGATTCTCGCCGGCGGAAATGTATCCAAAGTCAAACTGGTAGATCGAGTACTTCAGACCCGCGCCGAGGGTGAGATACTTCACGTTGCCGGCGTCATCGTAGTTGTAACCGGCACGCAGGGCGATCAAGTTGGCATACCAATACTCCGCGCCCAGATTGAAAATATAATCGTTGTTGCCCCATGCGGTGAAAAAGGCCTTGGTGACAGAATCAGAGGTACCGTCCTCGTTCTTGTTGACCAGAAGCTTATTCATGTCGATGGCAATGGTCAATTTGTTGAACTCCTGGTCAATCGCGCGATAGGCAAATCCCGCTCTGAAATTCGTCGGTAACGGATCTGCCTGGGAAGCGTCCACAAAGGTGATTTTGGAGCCAATGTTGGAAACATTGAGGCCAAAATTGAGACGGTCAACAAACAAGTTCTTCTTCAAGACACCCACGTCAACGGAAAAGGCACTGGCCTGGCCATTGCCCTTTTCTGCACCCGCCCCGACCTCAGACAGGTTGCTGCGAATATATCTGATGTTCAGGCCAACGCCCAGGTCATCACCGAGCAAGGTGGCGTAGGAGAGGGTCAGCGCCCAGTCGTTGCTGTTAAACGTCCCGACCGGCTCAGGACCCGTCTCGAGCGTGATGGTTTGCTCACCCAAATTGATGTAGGTGACATGAGCCGCAATTGTGCCCAACCCTTCGACAGAGTGCCGATAGGCTCCAAACAGATAGTATAGATCGTCCAGGTTGAATTGTGGCAACCATTTAGAATACATAGATGTAAACTGATCGCCTTCCTGAAACGCCAACCCCGCAGGGTTCCAATAGGAAGCGGACACATCGTCGGCCAGGGCAACAAACGCTTCTCCCATGCCGCCGGCCCGTGCGGTCGGCGAGATGAGCAAGAACAACACCGCAGCCTCACTGACCGCAAAAACGTTCGGCACGGCCACGGCAAGCACGAGGAGTACGGCGATAAATGTTGAGAGTCTTTTCATGACAATACCTCCAAAAAAAATAGATGATTAAACTCTTTGTTTCAATACTTTTGCCATAAATAAAAAAACCGAATGCCAAGGTTCAAGTTCTACAGCCACGTAGAAGACCTTCAAACATTCGGGCTCAACGCCCCATAAATCCGTCCAAAGGTAATTGGGAATTGTGACTGATCTAAAACTTTAGCTGACTTCGTTTAGCTATTTAAACCCAAAACCTTTAGCGAACTTATATAAGCGTACTCCTCAGTTTTCTAAATTTGACAAATATATGAATATTATTCGATTTAGTCAAGATGTTTTTTCTCCCCATCCACTGGAGATGGTGATAGGTGTAACAAGATTCAGGCCAATCTCACCAACGACACCAATTTGAGTTGCAGATTCATGTTTCTTCAACATTTATAAACATTTCCGAAATTGTTGACCAGAAACATTTCCTCGAGCTATGATTTCAAATATGTATCGGCGTGTTACAAGTGTGAATAAACAAGTCACCTAACTGATTTCACTCTTGTAGTCCTCGGCGGAGAGCAACCCCTCAACCTCAGAAGGCTGAGAGAACTTCAACTTGATGATCCAGCCTTCGCCGTAGGGGTCGGTGTTGATCAGCTCCGGCTGCTCTTCGAGTAAACTATTGACCTCCACAATCTCGCCAGATAGGGGCGCAAACAGCTCGGACACTGCTTTAACCGCCTCGATGGTGCCGAACGGTTCCATTTGGCCGGTCTCATCACCAACACTCGGCAATTCCACAAAAACGATATCCCCGAGCTCGCCTTGCGCATAGTCGGAGATGCCGACCCGGGCGATATCGTCTTCAATCGCCACCCACTCGTGTTCTGAAGTGTAGAGCAGTTCCTCGGGAAGGTGCATTTGCTCCTCCTTGCTTAGATCAGTTACTCGCTCTTTTGCATGCCGGCAGTGTTCAAGCTGCCGTGGCGTAAGCCGATGATTGCAACTTTTCGACATACCTGGTATCAAAGTTTCCCATGATAAAATCATCATCTTGCAGAACTTGCAGATGAAAGGGGATCGTGGTCGCGATGCCCTCGATCACAAACTCCTCCAGGCATCGCATCATGCGCGTTATCGCTTCATCACGCGTCCGGCCGTGTGTGATGAGCTTTGCGACCAGTGAGTCGTAAAACGGCGGAATCAGATACTGCGCATACGCATGCGTGTCCACACGTACGCCCGGCCCGCCGGGCACATGAAAGCTGGTGATTTTGCCGGGTGAGGGACGAAACCCCCTGGCCGGATCTTCCGCATTGATGCGGCACTCGATGGCGTGACCACGCATTAGGTACTCTTTGTCCCATCGAAATTTGACCCCGGCGGCAACCTCGATCTGTTTCTTGATCAAATCCGTTCCAAAGACGGCTTCGGTGACGGGATGTTCGACCTGGATGCGCGTGTTCATCTCCATGAAATAGAATTTGCCGTTTTCGTAGAGATACTCGATGGTGCCGGCGCCTTCGTAGTTCACCGCTTTCGTCCCCTTGATGGCCGCATGACACATCTGTTTTCTGATTTCAGGCGTCACCACAGGCGAGGGGGATTCTTCGATCAACTTCTGGTGCTTGCGCTGAATCGAGCATTCGCGTTCGCCAAGGGCCACGACGTTGCCATGCGAATCAGCCAGAATTTGCACTTCGATGTGTCGGGGATGCGCGAAGTACTTTTCCAGATAGACGTCTGGATTGCCGAATCCGGCTTCCGCCTCCGCCCTCGCCTGGCCAAAGGCATTTTCCAGAGCAGCAGGGTCTTGGACAATACGCATGCCGCGTCCTCCGCCACCAGCCGAGGCTTTTACAATGACCGGGTAGCCCAGGTCATCGGCGATCTTTCTTGCCTGTCCGACGTCCTGCAGCACGCCATCGCTGCCCGGAATCACCGGCACGCCGGCAGCCTTCATGGTTTCCTTGGCCACCGATTTGTTGCCCATGGCATTGATCATCTCAGGCGTTGGGCCAATGAATTTGATATCGCAGGAGGCGCAAATCTCGGCAAAGTTGGCGTTTTCAGCCAGGAAGCCGTAGCCCGGATGAATCGCCTCCGAATTGGTGACTTCGGCAGCACTGATGATACGCGGGATTTGCAGGTAACTCTGGTTGCTTGGCCCGGGGCCAATACACACGACCTCGTCGGCAAACCGAACGGGCAGTGAATCCGCATCTGCTTCGGAATAAACGGCAACCGTGGAAATGCCCAGTTCCTTGCAGGCACGGATAATGCGCAGGGCTATCTCGCCCCGGTTGGCAATAAGTATTTTCTTAAACAATGCACACGTCTCAGGTTTCGAACACTCGTTTGAACAGCTAAAGCTGACCTACACCGGTTCGATCAGGAAAAGCGGCTGATTGTATTCAACGGGTTGCCCATCCTGCACCAGGATGTCGACGATTTTGCCGGCCTGCTCGGACTCGATCTCGTTCATCAATTTCATCGCTTCGATGAGACACAAGACCTGACCCTGTTTAACGGTCTGCCCCACCTCGATATAAGGATCGGCATCTGGCGCGGGGGCGCGATAAAAGGTGCCCACCATGGGAGATTTGACTTCAACGCCCCTTTTGTCGGGCGCAGCGGAGTTCTCCTCTGCCTTGGCTGGCACCGGTGATGCAGCAGGTGCTGGTGGCGCACTCTGCGCCTGAATTGTCGGCGCCGGCGCTGAGTTCATGACGATATGGGAATTTGTGGGGGTCTTGGAGATTTTGATGGTTTTCTTCCCCCATCGCGTCCGCGTGATCTCGATTTGACTGATATTGCTTTCTTCGACTATCTTCACGAGTCGTCTGATTTCATCTTCTTTCATTACCGTCTCCTCGTTTCACTTAATTGAGTACGCGCACTCTGAACCAAACGACTGCGCCCACTTTTGTCAATCAAGCAAAATCGAAACATAAGAGTTCATTAAGAATCCGGGATGGATCGCTGAAGCTGCTAAATATAACGGAAAATGAAGTAAAAAGCAACCCATTTTCAAGAATTTTGGCCCGTGCTGATCGGGTTTGAGGACGGTTGGAATACACCCCGTAGTTGGGCATGAGATAAGCTCAATCAGGCAGTCTAAAACCAACCGGCAAGTCATTCATCGGCGAGTGCCCAGAATGGAATTCGGTCTTTTGTATGGCTAAATCCCAACGTTTCAAGAACCGGCACGACGGCGGTGCGGCGAGCGCCATCATATCTCAGGCGCGCGATCTCTGCTTGCAGCTGCACATCTGTTGCAATGGTCACCAATTGCCTGGAGAGGGTGGCCATCTCCCGGCCCGCCTCCAGCTTGTCGCGCAGAGATTTCGCCCCCCGGACCGGAAGGTGCGCCACGCGCTCGAGGCCTGCATAGATCGCCTCGAGACTCCCAAAATGAGCCAGCAGGAGGCCTGCGGTTTTCGGACCGACTCCCTTGATTCCGGGCACGTTGTCGACCGAATCCCCCATCAGCGCCAGCAGATCGACGATCTGATTCGGGGCAACGCCAAACTTCTCCTGTACGGCTCTGGCGTCATAGCGTACATCGCGCGCAAAATCCCAGACAACCACCTCGTCATCAACAAGCTGGGCAAAGTCCTTGTCGCTCGATATGATCACACAGTGCGCGTCCTGTTCCCGAAGCTGCCTGACCAACGTGCCGATCAGATCATCTGATTCAAATCTGTCGTCGACAAACGAAACCATGCCCAGAGCATGCGTCATCCGGCGACACGCCTCAAGCTGCGCTTCCAGCTCAGGCGGCGGCAGGCCACGCTGGGCTTTGTACTGCGGGTAGATTTCGTTGCGAAACGAAGTCGTCAGACTGCCATCAAATGCCACCGCCAGGTGCGTGGGTTTTTCTCTTTTTAAGACCTGAATCAGGAACTCTGTGTAGCCATAAATCGCATTGGTCACGTTGCCATCTGGCGACTTCATGCTCGCTGGAATGGAATAATAAGCTCTGAAAATGTACGGGCTGGCGTCTATGAGGTGGACGGTCGGCATGAGGCAGCAGGGTCAGCTTCCCGGTCAGGCTGGACTGGGTTGTGGCAGGCTGTCAAACAGCTTGACGACATCCAGCTCGAACCCCGGCAACAGCTCTGGTGCGGTCAGGATGTCCCGGACGCTGAATTTGTGTTCCCGCGAGCAGACGAGAATTTCGCGGGTGTCAGAAATGACAAGCCAGACAACTTGCGTGCCTTGCTCGAGGTACTCGTCAACCTTCTTCATGACAGCAGAAAAGTTGTCGTCCGGTGAAATTATCTCGATTGCAAGGTCAGGCGCCATGGCCGGAAACCGCTCCAGCTCCTCAGGCACTCTTTCTTTCTTAACAAACGCGAGATCGGGAATACGTGACTCTCTGGGGCGATCCGGCCAGAGGCAAAAGTTGGTTTCAGTCATCGCGTAGCCAAGCGGATTTTCATCCAGGTAAGAATCAAGCAATCTCCCGATCTTAACCTGCAGCATGCCATGCCTGGGATTGGCCATCTTGTACACCACCTTTCCGTTGTATAGTTCGGCGGGATACGGCAGTGAGGTTTTTTCCAGCTCCTCCGCTGTAACATCGGTACGCTGTTCAATCGGGACGGGGTCCATGGCAACCTCTTGCTGTGGCGATGTTGGTTGTTCCGCCTGCACTTTGGAGACTTCGGTCGTTTCAGCCACTTCTCACCTCGTTCTTCAGTTGAAATCAAACTCAAAATAATGAGAATGCCACTTAATGTCAAGAAGAATCCTTTTGGTCAAATTGACGGTCCCCCCACATTCCTTGAAACAGTTATTGTCAAGTCTGATCCAACATGGTTTGCAACTCCGGGCTGCTGATGACGCTATTATGTATGTTTGCGCGCTCGAATTCCGCTTGCAGGTCGCGGAACCCACAGGCTTCCTTCGTACACCCCGGAGTGTCGTCTTTCGGATAAAAATAGAGAACGACGTGCCTGCCGCGTAAGCCGGAGAGCGTCACCTCCTCTTCGCTGTCGTTCTTCAAGGTAAAGTCCGGCGCGGTTTGGCCTTCTTGTTCTGGTTAGCAGAGCGTGTGTGCAGAATTGGGGTGTTCACGCTTTAGCGTGTTTGCCCCCCACCCCAGCAAGCTAAAGCTTGAACACCGCCCCCCCCACGGTCAGTTTGGGTAAAGGACCTTTTGGGTTCCTGCTCGTCCGGCTTGTGAGTTATCAGCTTACGAAACCACCGGATCAGGCTTCTCCGCATCAACGCCCAATTCTTTGATCGCCTTCTGAACTTGCGCCGGCTTTATCTTGCCCTCTCTGGCAAGTCGACTCAGCACCGCAATCGTGATGCATTCGGCGTCCACTTCAAAAAAGCGACGCAAGGCTTCACGGGTGTCGCTGCGCCCAAACCCGTCTGTTCCGAGGGAGAACAGGCCTCCCGGGACCCAGCGGCTAATCTGCTCGGCAACGATTTTCATGTAGTCCGTGGCTGCCACAAACGGGCCTTCTTCTTTTTGCAGGAGTTCGACAATGTACGGGACTCGCGGCTTTTCGGTCGGATGGAGCATGTTCCAGCGCTCCACGGCCAGCGCGTCCCGGCGGAGCTCCTTGTAGCTGGTGGCACTCCAAACCTCCGCGGCGACGTTGTAGCGCTCTGCCAGGATTTCCTGTGCGCGCAAGGCTTCACGCAGAATCGAACCGCTGCCGAAGATCTGCGCTCTCAGCACCTCTTTTCCCTTCGGCGTCTCTGCTGCACGAAACTTGTAGAGTCCTTTCAGGATGCCTTCCTCCACGCCTTTGGGCATCGCAGCCATCGGGTAGTTCTCGTTGCCCAGGGTGATGTAGTAGAAAATATCCTCCTGGTTCTGGTACATGCGTTGCATGCCGTTTTGGATGATGACAGCAATTTCGTAAGCAAAGGTCGGATCATAGGTCAGCAGATTCGGAATGGTGCTCGCCAGCACGTGGCTGTGGCCGTCTTCGTGCTGCAAGCCTTCGCCGTTCAGGGTGGTGCGGCCAGAAGTAGCGCCCAGGAGAAAACCACGACCACGCAAGTCGCCAAACGCCCAAATCAAATCACCGATGCGCTGGAAGCCGAACATGGAATAGAAGATGAAGAACGGAATCATGACCTCGCCGTGGGTGGCATAAGTGGTGCCGGCAGCGGTGAAGGAGGCCATGGCGCCCGCTTCCGTGATCCCTTCTTCCAGAATCTGGCCATTCTTCTCCTCCCGGTAGTACAGAAAAGTGTCGGCATCCACTGGTTCATAAACCTGGCCAACATGCGAATAAATCCCGCATTGCCGGAACAGCGACTCCATGCCGAAGGTGCGCGCTTCGTCCGGCACGATCGGCACGATTCGCTGGCCGACGACGGGGTCCTTCAATAAGTTCGTCAGCATGCGCACGAACGCCATGGTCGTTGAAACCGGACGCTCTGAACCCGCATAAAACTCTTTGAACCTGTCCTCCCGGGGCAGGTCGATCGGCACAGAAACGACCTTTCTGGCGGGCACAAACCCACCGAGAGCATGCCGTCGCTCCAGCAGATATTCCGCTTCCAGGCTGGTCGGATCGGGTTTGTAGAACGGCGCTGTATGTATTTTGGAATTCGGAATGGGAATGTTGAAGCGGTCACGAAAAAGCTTCAGCTCCTCCTCATTCAGCTTCTTTTGCTGGTGCGTGATGTTCTTGCCTTCTCCCGCTTCCCCCAGACCATAGCCCTTGACGGTTTTTGCCAGGATGACTGTTGGGCTGCCCTCGTTTTCAACCGCGGCTTTATAAGCGGCGTACACTTTCTCCGGATCGTGTCCCCCGCGGCGGAGCTTGTAAACCTGCTCATCAGAGAGGTGCTCCACAAGCTTGAGCAGCTCCGGATACTTGCCAAAGAAATCCTTCCGGGCATAGTCGCCGGACTCGACCGTGTACTTTTGAAACTGGCCGTCCACAACTTCATTCATGCGCTGCACCAGCAGGCCGGTGGTGTCCTTCTCCAGCAGCGGGTCCCAGTCGTCCCCCCAGATCACTTTGATGACGTTCCAGCCCGCGCCGCGGAAGATGGTCTCCAGCTCCTGGATGATCTTGCCGTTGCCGCGCACCGGGCCGTCCAGCCGCTGCAAGTTACAGTTGATGACAAAGATCAGATTGTCCAGTCGTTCGCGCGCGGCCAGGGTGATAGCGCCCAGGGTCTCGGGCTCGTCCGTTTCGCCGTCGCCGAGAAAGGCCCAAACGTGGCTGCCGCTGGTATCCTTGATGCCACGGTCCTGCAAGTAACGGCTGAAACGCGCCTGATAAATGGCAGTAATCGGCGACAACCCCATAGACACCGTCGGGAACTCCCAAAAATCAGGCATGAGCCACGGGTGCGGGTAGGAAGAAAGGCCGCCATCCTTTTCCAGCTCCCGGCGAAAGTTTTCCATGTGTTTGTGCGTGATTCTCCCTTCCAGGAAGGCACGCGCATAAATGCCCGGGGAGGCGTGGCCCTGAAAGAAGATCTGATCGCCGTCAAACCCCTTTCCTTTGGCACGGAAAAAATGGTTCAAGCCGACCTCGTAGAGCGTCGCCGCAGAGGCATAGGTCGAGATGTGGCCGCCGATGCCGGGATATTTGATGTTCGCCCGCACCACCATGGCCATCGCGTTCCAGCGAATGATGCTTTTGATGCGGCGCTCGATCATGCGATTGCCGGGGAATTCAGGCTGCTGCTCAACCGGGATGGTGTTGACATACGGCGTGTTGGCCGTGAAGGGCAACTTGATGCCCTGGCTGTACCCTTTTTCGACCAGCTTATTGAGCAGAAATACCGTGCGCTCGGGGCCTTTGGCCTGGATCACATCTTCGAGCGCCTCCAGCCACTCCTCGGTTTCCTCCACGTCAGAATCCCCGTTTAACGTGACGTTGTGCAAATAAGCGGTGACGTTGTCATGGGTCATATCAAAACATCTCCTTGTTCATGATTCACATTCAGTCCCCGGGCAATTAAGCAATTCTCATCTAATAGTCAATATCAAAGTCCGCCCTAAGACAAAGGGCGAGGGGCGATTTCATCCTGAACTCCGCTGCCAGAAATTCCAAATCCGAAGCTCGAAATCCGAAAAAAGCTGAGCCAAAAAGATTCAACAAATAAACGCAGATTTATGTCATTACCACCATCTTTTTCAAAAAAGTGCAAATAAATGGAACACGGATAGGACGGATTTAACGGATCGGAACGGATTGGACTTAATGACCATTCACGTAATGTGTCGAAGTCAGTGGAATGGGGACGTGTGACCCATGAGTTTTTTGGTTTTCACCCAAAATCAGATCCGTGTAAATCCGCTAAATCCGTTAGATCCGCGTTCCATTAGTTTGCGGCTTCGCTCGACTCAATGCCTGTCTACTCCGTGGCCCACTGGCGACTGCGTTCGAGGGCCCGGTGCCAGTTTCGCGTCAAAGCTCGCACGCGCTCATCCGCCATCCCTGGTTGGAAGGCTCTGTCCGTCTGCCACTGATCCTGGATTTCATCGAAACTCTGCCAGAATCCGACTGCCAGGCCGGCGAGGTACGCCGCCCCGAGCGCGGTGGTTTCAGTCACCTGCGGACGAACGACGGGCAGCCCGAGTACGTCTGCTTGAAACTGCATGAGCGTGTCGTTGACAGTCGCGCCGCCATCCACGCGCAGCTCCTGGATTTCGATGCCGGCGTCCGACTGCATCGCGCGCATGACATCGGCGCTCTGGAACGCGATACTCTCCAAAGCCGCGCGCGCAAGATGGCCGGAGGTCGTGCCGCGCGTCAACCCCACCAG
The DNA here is from genome assembly GCA_046757165.1 of bacterium. GTDB lineage: Bacteria > Zhuqueibacterota > Zhuqueibacteria > Oceanimicrobiales > Oceanimicrobiaceae > JBHHXT01. The sequence continues at coordinate 47,163 of JBHHXT010000011.1, forward strand.
CGTCCCGCGCGCAGTGGCATCCCAGTGCGGCGCCCCCAGTCCGGCAAACGCCGGCACCAGGTAGACGCCGCCGTTGTCCTCCACAGAGTTCGCCAGCGCCTCGATCTCAGATGAAGACTCGATCAGGCCCAGGCCATCGCGCAGCCACTGCACAACGGCTCCCGCGATGAAAACACTCCCTTCCAGGGCGTAGGTGACTTCATCACCCAGCTTCCAGGCCACGGTGGTCAGCAAATTGTTGGCCGAGGCCCTGGGTTTGGAGCCGGTGTTCAGCATCATGAAACAGCCTGTGCCATAGGTGTTTTTCAGCATGCCGGGCCGGGTACACATCTGGCCAAACAGCGCCGCCTGCTGGTCCCCGGCGACCCCCGCAATCGGCGTTTTGCGTCCGAGAAAGGACTCCACGGTCTCACCATAAAGTTCACCGCCGGCGCGCACTTCAGGCAGCATGGCCCGTGGAATGTCGAGCAGCGCCAGTAGCTCCGCATCCCACTCGCACTGGTGAATGTTGTAGATCATGGTGCGGCTGGCGTTGCTGATGTCGGCCACGTGCTGCTTGCCTCCGGTCAGGTTCCAGATGAGCCAGCTATCGATGGTCCCGAACGCCAGCTCTCCCGCCTCTGCCCTTGCACGCACTCCGGCGACGTTGTCGAGAATCCATTTGATCTTGGTGCCGGAAAAGTAAGCGTCCACCACCAGTCCGGTTTTGTCGCGCACCATCTGCGCATGACCAGCGGCTTTCAGCTCGCCACAGACGGCCGCCGTCCGGCGATCTTGCCAGACGATGGCCGGATGAATCGGCTCCCCGGTTCCCCGGTCCCAAACGACGGTGGTTTCCCGCTGATTGGTGATGCCGATGGCCGCGACCTCTGCCGCATCAGCGCGCACGCGCTTCATGACCTCGAGCGCAACTTCAGTTTGCGTCTGCCAGATCTCGTTGGCGTCGTGCTCCACCCAACCAGGCCGTGGGAAATGCTGCCGGAACTCCTGTTGCGCCATGGCGCGAACCACGCCGGAATGGTCAAAGAGAATGGCGCGGGAACTCGTGGTCCCCTGGTCGAGGGCGAGGATGTATTTGTGCATCCGCTTCGTTCCTTTCGTCGTGCGTGAATTTTCTCCTTGCAGGTCGATTCGAGTTTGTCTATCTTATTTCAAACCGCACCAACCTATGAATATTTCAAATAAATCGCAAACAATAAGCCGCGAAGATATTGGAAAACTCTTTGAGCGAATGTCATCATTCTGTTGCCGCTCCAACCCTGGATGAGATTCGTGCGGCGCGCAAGAGAATCGCGGCAGCAGCCATTCGCACGCCGCTCATTCGGCTGAATGTGGATGACGCCCCGGCTGAGATCTATCTGAAATTGGAGAATCTGCAACCGATCGGCTCCTTTAAGCTGCGCGGCGCCGGCAATGCCATGCAGCTCGCCGGCGCCCAAAAACTGGCTAAGGGGGTCTACACCGCCAGCGCCGGCAATATGGCTCAGGGCGTGGCGTGGAATGCCCGCCAGATGGGGGTGCCCTGTGAGGTCATCGTTCCTGACCACGCACCGCAAACGAAGCTGGCGGCGATCACACGTTTGGGGGCAAAAATCGTCAAAGTACCGTTTGACCAATGGTGGCAGGTCATCATAGAACATCGCTACGCAGGAATGGCTGGATTCTTCATTCATCCGGTCAGCGACACGGCTGTTATGGCAGGGAATGGTACCATCGGCCTGGAGATTCTCGAAGACCTGCCGCAGGTCGATGCGGTAGTCATTCCGTACGGCGGCGGCGGTCTGAGCTGCGGAATTGCCTCGGCCCTGCGGACGCTGAAACCCGAGGCAAAAATCTACGCCTGCGAGGTCGAGAGTGCCGCCCCGTTGCGGGCTGCCTTGCGGGCAGGCGTCCCGACGCCCGTGGCCTACACGCCCAGTTTTGTCGATGGCATCGGCAGCAAAAGCGTTCTGGCGGAAATGTGGCCGCTGGTCAAGAATCTCATCGAGGATTCCCTGGTTCTGCCGTTGGCCGAAGTCGCTGCCGCCCTCAGACTTCTGCTCGAGCGCAATCGCGTCATCGCCGAGGGCGCCGGAGCGACGCCGGTAGCAGCGGCGCTTGCAGGCAAGTGTGGCAGGGGCAAGGTGGTGTGTGTGGTCTCAGGCGGGAATATCGATCTTGAAAAACTGGCGCAAGTTGTCGCCAGCGAGGGTTACCCGTGAGAAGGCAGACGTTCCAAGAACTGGATGTCCCCCAAAAGTTCCTTCAACGACGCAACTCTGTATTGCAGGCTGACAACATCGTGTTTTTAGCCTGGATGATTCATGAATTTCACCCAACAAGGGGCAACACGTAAGGAGTGAAATGCCTTAGCATTTCATGCAACGCTAAAACGTTGCACTCCTCTTTGTCCCGTTAAGTTAGCCATAATCAAGCGCTGATATGAATACTTGCTAATCTCTTGTGATTGCTGATAAGTGATTCGGTTTCGTTTGAACATGGCTGAGAACGCATTTCCAACTTCCCAGTGCAGTGATTGAGGAGCGTTAAGTTCAGAGCCTTTCGTGAGTTCAATCAATTTGTCTTTATGCTTTTCATTCGTGATGACAGCAATAATTACCGTCGTGTCGACGACTAATTTCATTGGAGATTCCTACCTGTGGCGACTCCGTCTGCCGTCTCCCCTCGCTTACAAAATCGAAACACGAAATCGTCGAGCAACAGCGGCCTTCAGGGTCTGGCCTCTAAAAGTGCCAACATTCAGTGGCCTCCAGCCGATGGCAATATAGGCAGAACATAGATTTGCCACCGGACGGAGCATTTCATGGCATGTTCTTTGCAAAAAAAGAACCCCATGTCCATGATGTCAAATCAAACCGCCACTAAAGATATTCAATTAGAATCACGGAGTGATACTTAATGATGACAAATGACAAACACGCCTTAGATTATCCTGCCCGGGAAACGGAGCCCTTACAAGAGATACGCAAGTCAGATCTCAGCATCGGGGATCGCGTGGTGCTCCAGACGATCAATACGACCTATTCTATTCGGGTGGTCAAGGATGACATTTACCTGGTATCCGGAGGATGGTTCGATCAGAATAGATTGTCGCCGATGAAGACGACCATCGTCGGGTGCACCTGGGGAGGGAGTGCTGTCAAACAAGACCTCGTGGCCGCATGCGGTCTTTGTGTGGAGTTTGGCAATCAGGTCGTGACCACGCCGATTCAGAGGATATGTGTTATTCCGTCCAGTGTCGAGAGTCAAGAACCGGCGAAATCCTGACGGTTCTGAATCCACGCAATGATGAGCACGGGGAAGGCGGTCAGCAGCATCGCCAACGTCGAGGTGACGCCGGGATTCGCAAAGGCCAACGTCGATGCAGGGAAAAGCGTCTTGCCCCAGAAGTAAAGCACAAAATGAATGGCCAGCCCCATAACGGACGAGCTCCAGACCAGCGTCAGGGAAATCCGGCGAAACAAGATACCCCCCAATATCGGCGGAACAGCGGCGACCACCATGCCGTAAACCCCCACCTGTCCAAAAATTCCTAACAATCTCGGCGGATTGAGACAAATCAAGAAGGCTGCGACGGCGATGGCTACCAGAATGATATGGCTGAATCTGTAGGCCAGGGATTGCCGTTTCTCCTGCGGCAGCGTCGTGTGCCCCCACCGGTCGATCAAGTTCAGGAGAAGATCGTTGGCACAAATTGTGGAAAGCGCCACCAGAATTCCGTCGAGAGTCGACATGCCGGCAGCCAGCAAAACGATGCTCATCAGGGTAAACAGCCAGCCGGGGAAAACGGTCTTCAAGTAAACGGTCATGACCATGTCCTGCCTGAAAGCGCCCGTCGAACCATCGATAAGCTGATCCGGAGCGAGGATCAGGCGTGCGTAAAACCCTGCCATTGGCAAGAGAAAGAAGATGATCAAGGCAAGGATCGCGATGATCAGATATTGCTTGACAGCGCGGTCGCTCTTCACATAAAGCGCTTTAGTGAGAATATGAGGTTGAATCACCAGCGCCGCTCCGATGATGAAGCCGCTGACATAAATAGAAAAAACGCTATTGTACAGATTGCTGGCCGGATTGACCCACGCCAGGAGATTGGGGTCCTGCAGGGCAATTTGTCCCCAAAACCCGGCGGGGCTCTGTAGCAAAAACCTCGCTCCTGATAGAATAATGATGAGCGAAATGATAAGCATCAGGGACCCCTGCAGCGTGTTTGTAAACGCATGCGCATACGCGCCGCCGATGAACACGTACGTCGTGACGAAGCCGAGGATGATCATCAGTGCGACAGGATTGGAGATGCCGAGCAGCTGCTGCATCACGATGGACAAACCGCCGACGATGAGAACCACAAAGGCGAGTGCAAACAGATTGACCACGGCAAAGTAAAGCGTAATCCCGGTTGAACCGTAGCGGCCCCCGATCCAATGTGGCAGGGTAAGCGCGTTGTTGGACGCACCAATTCGTCTGAACTGAAACGACAAAAGCACCAGCATGAAGCAAAACCCAACTCCCACCGAAACCACGAAGTGCATAAAAGCAGAAACGCCGTGTGTATAGATGAACCCCGGATTGATGATAAACGTGGCGGCCGAGGCCGTGCTGGCGGCCAATGTGATCCCAACGACAAAAGGAGACATGTCGCCCGTCCCAATCGCGAAGCTGTCGAAATTCTTTGTGCGCTTGTAGCCCAACCACGCCAGATAAGAGGTCGCGAGGAGATAGATGACGAACAAACTCCAGGCTAAGGTCATGAAGGCTTCCCCGTTTTGGTTAATTTCCTCGCCTGGCGATGAATCGCCAGGCTCAGACAAGAAAGCATCCTCAAGGATGCTGAATCGATTCCCCCGCGCAAACAACAGGGCGCTTCAGCGTCCTTCCCGAACTGAAGGGGCTGTCCAAAAAGGTTCCTCGTGCCTGCCATTTCGAGCGAAGCGAGAAATCTGTTCGTGCAGGAACTTCGATGTAAGTAGTTGTTTTCGTGAGTCCTCCGATTGGTGTCCTGTCAGTTTCCTCCCTT
>JBHHXT010000012.1:0-50842 GCA_046757165.1 bacterium
GCTGCAATCGGGTTGGCCTTGTTTTGTCCGGCGATATCTGGTGCCGAGCCGTGCACCGGCTCATACAAAGCCACGCCCTGCCCCAGACTGGCCGAGGGCAGCATCCCCAGCGAGCCTGTCAACATCGAGGCTTCATCGCTCAAGATGTCGCCGAACAGGTTCCCGGTGACCAGAACATCGAACTGCGCAGGAGCGCGAACGATCTGCATGGCGCAATTGTCGACCAGCATGTGTTGGAGCTCGACATCGGGGTAATGCTGGCCCACCTGATCGAGTGTTTTGCGCCAGAGCTGGGAAGTGGCGAGAATGTTGGCTTTATCGACCGAGGTAACCTTGCCGCGGCGCGACCTGGCCGCCTTGAACGCGACATGCGCGATACGCTCTATCTCCGAGGTGCGGTATGTCATGGTATCGACCGCACGTTCTTCGCCATTCACCGCTTCGGTGAACCTGGGAGAGCCAAAGTAGATGCCACCGGTCAGCTCCCGCACCACAAGGATATCCACCCCTTTGACGATCTCCGGCTTGAGGGTGGTGGCCGTGGCCAGCGCGTCGTGGACGATCACGGGCCGGAGATTGGTGTACAGGCCAAGCTCCTTGCGCAGCGTCATGAGCGCAACTTCGGGACGTTCATCTTTTGAGAGATGGTCCCATTTGGGGCCGCCGACCGCGCCGAGGAATACGGCGTCCGCGCTCTTGCAAGCCGTCACCACCTCTGGTTCGATGGGCGTGCCGGAGGCCTCGATGGCAGCGCCGCCAACGTGAAATTCCTGGATTTCGAAAGCAAGACCGCACTTCTCGCCGGCTGCCTGGAGAACTTGCATGGCAGCTTGCGTGACCTCGATACCGATGCCATCGCCTGGCAGGGAGATGATTCTCTTTTTCATCCGACCATCCCGTTCCTGCGCGCATAGGCGAAGATGCCACCTGCGTTCACGATATCTGCAACCTCGGCCAACGGTTTGAGGGTGAATTTCTGGCCGGTGGTCAGGTTCTCGAGTGCGTTGGATGGCAGGTCAATGACCAGCTCGTCGTTGGTCCTGATTTTTTTCGACAGATCTTCATGGCTCTCGAACGGCACCACGAAGCCGCCGTCGACCGCATTACGGTAGAAGATACGGGCGTAAGTCGGAGCCACTACGGCCCGGACGCCGGCAATCTGCAGCGCCGCCGGGGCATGCTCCCGCGATGAGCCACAGCCAAAGTTCTTGCCGGCAACGATGATACGGAACCCGGATTTAAACCCGCCATTCGGTGTAAAGGGAACGCCGCCTGCCGGCAGTCCGGATTCGGCTTCCGGCACGCCGGACAAGGCGTAACGGCCGTAGAATCTTCTTTCCTCTTCATGGTCGAGACGGTAGACCAGATGCTCTGCCGGGATAATCTGGTCGGTATCGACGTTGTCTCTGACCACGAACGCTTTGCCTTTGATGGATTGTCTCATGACGCTCATTCCTTTCATTGCTGACGCGATCAAAGCGCAAGCTCATCCGTAACCGCGGATGAACGCAAGTGCACGCGCATGGAAAGATGTGAGTGTAAATATACGAAAGCCGGAGTGCGAAAATCAGTTCCGTCAGGAACGTATTTTTGCAACATATCCGGCCAGTGATGCTGCAAAAATACGTTCACTACGTTCACTGATTTTTGCACTCCGATTATACCTGAATAGTCTAACTCCTCTTCGCGTTCTTCGTGCCTTTAATGATGAACCGCAAAGACGCAAAACCCGCAAACGTTCCAATTTTAAGAGACGGGCGCTAACGATGAGTGAATAATCTATCATATTATGACCTTTGCGTTCATTGCGTCTTTGCGGTTTGATTTTCTTGCAAGAAAATGCAAAAGTTCGGCGGTAATACCATAAACACATAAATTATGCTCGAATATCTGAATAGAAGTTTTGAATAAAGTTGCCTTTGAAGTTTGTAATGCACGCGTCAGCATGCTGTTTTTAAAGCCTTTGGTCGCCTGACGGCGGCACTGCGAACAAACAATTCATGAATAATGCAGACTAAAAAAACTCTCTCGGGTCGGTGATCTTGCCGGTCACCGCCGAGGCGGCGACCGTGTATGGCGACGCAAGATAAACCTGCGCCCGCTTCGATCCCATCCGGCCCGGGAAGTTGCGGTTGGTGGTTGAAATGCAGATTTCTTCACCGTGCAGACGACCGAACGTGTCGGCTGGCCCTCCAAGACAGGCGGCGCAAGAAGCCTGGCCCATCCTGGCGCCGGCATTGCTGAAAATCTCAGCCAGCGTCTGGCCATCGATCCTGAGCTGGTTCAGGTTGCGGACGATCTCCATTGTCGCTGGCACCACGAAGGTTTCGATTTTCACCGTCTGCTGGCGGAGAATCTGAGCAGCGGCGATCAAGTCTGAAATCTTGCCGCCGGTGCAGGAACCGATGTAGGCGCGTGTTAGCCGCGTGTTGCGCATGTCGCGCACAGTCGCCTTGTTTTCCGGGGAGTGGGGCTTCGCCAGCATGGGCTCCAGATCCTTTGACTTGTAACAGCGGACGCTCTCGTATTTTGCGGCAGCGTCGTTGAACACCGGCTCGTAAGGATGGTTGGTGCGCTGGCTGAGATAGGAGAAGGTCGTTTCATCCGGTTCGATGACGCCATTCTTGCCGCCTGCCTCGATGACCATGTTGGCCAGGGTCATGCGGTCTTCCATATCGAGGCGTTCCACGCCATCGCCGGCGAATTCCATGGTGCGATAGCTGGCGCCATCCACGCCGATGTCGCCAATGATCTTCAGCATCATGTCCTTTGCCGTGACGTAAGGGGGAATGGCGCCCTCGAAATGGAATTTGAGGGTGGGCGGCACTTTCACCCAGAGCTTGCCGGTTCCGAGGATGAATGCCGCGTCGGTGTTGCCAATGCCGGTGGCAAATTCACCAAAGGCGCCTGCGGTGCAGGTGTGAGAGTCGGTTCCGAACAGAACTTCGCCTGGCCGGGTGAACCCGGCTTCCGGCAGACCGACATGGCAGACTCCCTTGTAGTCGCGGGTGCCCACATCAAAGAAGTTCGGCAGGTTCTGTTCTTGCGCGAAAGCTCGCAGGATTTCGACATTCCGGTTGGCGTACTCATCGTGCGTAAAGATGTAGTGGTCGGGGATGATGACCACCTTGTTGCGGTCCCAGACGCGGGCATCTTCTCCGAATTGTTTTTTGAAAATGGCGAATGTGGGGGGCCCGCAGACGTCATGGGTCATCAGGAGGTCGACTTCCACCCAGACGGTTTCTCCTGGCTCCACTCTCGTTCTCCCCGTATGTCGTGCAAGAATCTTTTCAGTGATGGTCATGGTGCACCTCATCTCATCAGGTTTGCAGTGCTGGCGTTGATGCCGGTTGTTGTTGTTTCATTTCTCTTTTGGCGATGGCGGCGATCTCCCCGTCACGCACGACTTTCCTGGCGTCGGCCAGGTCGATAAACGCTGTGTATATCCGCTGTAATTGCTCGTGCGTTGGGCGGAAGCCCAAGTGGTTGAGCCGGTGCTCGAGGGCGCTGCGGCCCGAGTGTTTGCCAAGCACCAGTCTGCTCGTGGGGACGCCGACAGATTCAGGCGTCATGATTTCGTAGGTGAGCGTATTCTTGAGCACGCCGTCCTGGTGGATGCCGGCCTCGTGTGCGAACGCGTTGTCTCCGACGATGGCCTTGTTCGGCTGTACCCGGGCACCGGTGAGCTCGGTCAGCAGGACGCTGGCTGCGAACAGCTCCGTGGTTTCGACACGGGTGGTGATGTCGAAGGCGGTGGGTCTGGTTTTCAGGCTCATGACGACTTCTTCCAGGGCGGCATTGCCGGCACGCTCGCCGATGCCGTTGATGGTGCATTCGACCTGGCGCGCACCTTTGTGAAGCGCTGTAATGGAATTGGAGACGCTGTGGCCAAGGTCATCATGACAATGTACACTCAGGACGACGTTCCCGACTCCCTGGATGTTCTCGAGCAGAAATTCGACCAGCTCGCCAAACTCCCAGGGCAGGCAGAATCCAACGGTGTCCGGAACATTGATCACGGTGGCGCCTGCCGCCACGACCGCAGAATAGATATCGACCAGGAATGCACGCTCCGAGCGCGTGGCATCCTCGGCAGAGAATTCGACATCGTCGCACAGGCTCTTCGCGTATTCGACCGCCCGGACGGCGTCGTTGAGCGCCTCGGTGCGGGTCTTGCGCAGCTTGTATCTCAAATGGATGTCTGAGGTGGCGATAAAGGTATGAATGCGCGGACGTCTGGCGCCTTTGAGGGCTTCCCAGGCGCGGTCGATGTCTTCTTTGCGAGCCCGGCAAAGGCCGGCCACCGCGCAGCGCTCGGTCCGCTTCGCGATTTCGCGCACCGCCAGAAAATCGCCATCTGAGGCGATAGGGAAGCCTGCCTCGATAACGTCCACCTTCAGGCGCTCCAACTGCTTCGCCATGCGGAGTTTTTCTTGCAGATTCATGGTGAATCCAGGCGCTTGTTCACCATCTCTTAGCGTGGTGTCGAAAATGAGAATCGGTGTAGCATCCGTGACCATCTCTTAGCTCCGGTTTTCAATCCAGGACATCATTTGGCGCAGCTTTTTGCCGACTTTTTCAATTTGCAGCTCATCATGCTGTTGGCGGAGCGCATGCAGCACAGGCTGGCCGGCCTGGTTTTCGAGAATCCACTCTCTGGCAAAGCTGCCATCCTGTACCGCCTCGAGAATTTCACGCATGCGTTGCCGGGTGGCTTCGGTGATGACTTGTGTGCCCCGGCTCATGCCGCCATACTCGGCTGTTTCGCTGACCGAATCATACATTTTGCCCAGGCCGCCTTCATAGAACAGATCGACGATGAGCTTCAGCTCGTGCAAGCATTCGAAGTAAGCAATTTCCGGCTGGTAGCCCGCCTGCACCAGGGTATCGAAGCCTGCTTTGACCAGCTCAGTGACGCCGCCGCAAAGGACGGTTTGCTCCCCAAACAAGTCGGTCTCGGTTTCCTCTTTGAACGTGGTCTCAATCACCCCTGCGCGTGTGCCACCGATTCCCCTGGCGTAAGCGAGAGCAAGCTGCCTGGCTATTTTTGAGGCATCCTGGTGAACGGCCAGCAGGCACGGTACACCGCCGCCTTGTGTGAAAACGCGGCGCACGAGATGCCCGGGGCCCTTCGGAGCGATCATGAAAACGTCGACCTCCTCTGGCGGCAAAATCTGGTTGAAATGGATATTGAACCCGTGCGCAAAGGCGAGCGCATTGCCGGCTTGCAGATTGGGCAAGACGTCATTTTCATAGACCGCGGGTTGCGCCGGGTCCGGCAGCAGGACCATGACCACATCGGCTGCTTCCGTGGCCTCGCGCGGCGTCATCACGCGCAAGCCATCTGCCTCTGCTTTTGCCCACGACCGGCTCTCTTTCCTGAGTCCCACCACCACCTGCACGCCGCTGTCTTTCAGGTTGAGCGCATGGGCATGGCCCTGGCTGCCGTAGCCCAGCACCGCCACGGTTTTGTCTTTCAGCACGCCTGGATCGGCATCTGAGTCATAGTAGAGTTTCATCGTGTATTCCTTTCATGATTGTTTTTGACCACTGAAAATCCGTCATCGGTTCTCGATGTTCAGGTTTGGCCTTTGAACTCCCGCTTCAACGCCACGCTGCCGGTGCGGGCCACCTCGAGCAGCCCGAACGGGCGAAACATGCCGATGGCGGCATCGATTTTGTCTTTTTTCCCGGTGACCTCGATAGTCAGCGACTGCGGGCTGATGTCGATGATTTTGGCCCGGAAAACATGGGTGACCTGGATGATCTCGGAGCGAGTTTCCGGCGTCGTGCTCACTTTGACCAACGCCAATCCCCGCTCCACGAAAGGCTCGTAGGTCAAGTCCGTCACTTTCACGACATCGATGAGCTTGTTCAGCTGGTTGTTGATCTGCTCGATGATGCGATCGTCGCCGCGGGTTGTGATACTCATGCAAGCCAGACCCGGCTCTTTTGCCTCGCCGAAGCTCACACTGTCGATGTTGAACCCGCGCCCGCTGAACAAGCCGATAATCCTCGACAGCGCGTTGAAGTTGTTTTGAAAATGGACCGAGATTGTGTGTTTCATCGGGTTGCGTTCCGTGTTTCAGGTTCGAGTTTCAGCTTGAGCTGCGCTGGTCATTTGTTGTCATTTGCCCTCAGGGCGTCATTGGGTTAGTGGTTGCTAAATGATGCCGTCAGGGCAAATGACAACGCGAAGCGCTAGATGATTTTTTTCGCAGCGAAGTCTGCGAAAAATCTAGCCGCTGAACTCCGAATCCACCATCTCGTGCAAAGCTGCCCCGGCCGGAACCATGGGGAAGACATTTTCCTCTTCGACCACGAGGAAATCCATGACCACGGGGCGATCTTTGGTTTTGAGCGCCTCTTCGATGATCGGGAGGACCTCGTGCGGTTTATGGGTCCGGAAGCCGACGGCCCCGTAGCTTTCGGCCAGTTTTACGAAATCAGGGTTGCCTCCTCGCAGGGAGGAGAACGAGTAGCGGCCGCCGTAAAACATCTCCTGCCACTGCCGAACCATGCCCAGATAGCCGTTGTTCAGGATGGCGATCTTGATTGGGATTTTGTACCCGACTGCGGTGGCGAGCTCAAAAGCTGTCATCTGAAAGCCGCCGTCGCCGGTGATGCAAACCACCTGGCGGTTTGGACAGCCGAGTGCGGCACCCATGGCGGCTGGCAGACCGTAGCCCATGGTGCCAAGCCCGCCTGAAGTCAGCAAGGAGCGCGGGTTGTTGAATTCATAATATTGTGCGGTCCACATCTGGTGCTGTCCAACATCTGTCACGATAATCGCATCCCCGCGGGTGGCCTGAGAGATCTTCTGGATGAGCGCTTGCGGCATGATCACATCGTCGCGCTGTTGGTAGCGCAACGGGTGCGCTTTTTGCCATTTGTGAATCTCTTGCCACCACCTGCGCGTGTCCGGCTTTTGCACAAGCCGGGTCAAATGCGGCACCGCGGCCTTGACGTGACCGATGATCGGCACCTCGACGACAACGTTCTTGTTGATGCAGGCTGCGTCAATATCGAGGTGAATCTTCTTCGACTTTGGCGAAAAACCATCCAGACGGCCGGTGACGCGGTCGTCGAAGCGCGCACCGATCGCCAGCAGCACGTCGCATTCGCTGACTGCCATGTTGGCGTACCATGTGCCATGCATTCCCAGCATCCCCAGCGACAACGGGCTGCTTTCTGGAAAACATCCCAGGCCCATGAGGGTCGTGGTCACCGGGATGCCGGTTTTCAGCGCCAACTCGGCCACTTCTTTGGCAGCATCGCCGAGCACCACCCCGCCGCCGGCATAGATCAGCGGACGTTTCGCGCTGTTGATGAGCTGCGCTGCTGCGGCGATTTTCTGCGCCTGCCCGTTGACAGGCTGTGAATCACCCGGAATGACAATCCTTTTCTTGTTCTGGTACCTGCCGCGGGCAAACAGCATATCCTTGGGCAGATCCACCAGAACGGGCCCGGGCCTGCCGGTCTGGGCGATGTAAAACGCCTCGTGCACGATCTCTTCCAGCTCCTGCACGTGACGCACCAAGTAGCTGTGCTTGGTGATGGGCCGGGTGATGCCCACGATGTCGGCCTCCTGGAAGGCGTCGTTGCCGATCATGGCCGCGGGCACCTGGCCGGTAAACACGACCAGCGGGATGGAGTCCATGTAAGCGGTGGCGATGCCCGTGACGGTGTTTGTCGCACCCGGCCCGGAGGTCACCAGCACGACCCCCGGCTTCCCGGTCGCCCGTGCGTAGCCGTCCGCAGCATGCGTGCCCCCTTGCTCGTGCCGAATCAGGATGTGGCGAAAGCCGCCTTGTTTCTTGTAAAGCTCGTCATACAGACCGAGGACGACCCCGCCCGGATAGCCGAAGATGACCTCAACACCCTGATCTGCAAAAGCCCGCAAGAGGATTTCGGATCCGGTGAGCTCCAGCTCCGGTGGCTCTGTCTGTGAGGCCGTGCACCGCGCTAGCTTGCTGTCCAGCTTCTGTTGTCTGCACTCTGTCGTTGTACTCATGGTTGTTCCCTTTCGGAAGAAGTAAGGTTTTGTCGGTCAATCAAGCGAAAGAACCGCTCCGGTGTGCGCAGATGTGACCATGGCGGCGTATCTTCGCAGCCAGCCGCTTTCAACGCGAGGCGCCGGCGGAGACCAGAGCTTTCGTCTTCGTTGCAGTTCCTCGTCTGAGATTTCAATGTCCAGGCGTCGACGCGGCACATCGACTCGAATGGTGTCGCCCGCTTTGATGAGCGCGATGGGTCCGCCTTGTGCGGCTTCGGGCGAAACATGGCCGACGCACGCCCCTCGGGTGCCGCCGGAGAACCGCCCGTCGGTGATCAGCGCCACCCGGCTTCCCATGCCCATGCCCATGATGTTCGCGGTTGGCGCCAGCATCTCCTGCATTCCGGGTCCGCCTTTCGGACCTTCGTAGCGGATGACCACGACGTCCCCGGCCTTGACCCTGCCGCTGAGAATCCCGGCATTGGCCTCTTCCTGGGAATCGAAAATCACTGCAGGGCCGCCGTGTGTCTGCATCTCTTGTGTCATCGCAGCCGTTTTCACGACAGCGCCCTCCGGCGCCAGGTTACCAAACAGGATGGCGAGACCGCCGCGGTCGCTGTAGGCGTTCTCGAGCGGGCGGATGACCTCCGGATCTTTGATCTCAGCGGCTGCGATGTTGTCCGCGAGCGATTTGAGCGTAACCGTTTTTTGCTCGGTGCTCAAGAGGCCACGTTTCTTGCTCAATTCCTTCAGGATCGCGCTGATGCCGCCCGCGCGGTCCACATCTTCCATGTGCCAGCGAGAGGCGGGGGAGACCTTGCACAAGTGCGGAACCCGTTCAGCCACCTGGTTGATGCGTTGCAGCGGGTACTCCAGCCCGGCTTCCCGGGCGATGGCGAGGGTGTGCAAAACGGTGTTGGTGGATCCCCCCATGGCCATGTCCAGCGCAAAGGCGTTGTCGATGGCTTCAAAGGTCACGATGTCCCGCGGCTTGACATCTGTTGCGATGAGCTCGATGATCCGGTGCGCGGCCTGGCGCAGCAGATCGCGGCGTTTTTCAGAGGTGGCCAGGGAGGTGCCGTTGCCCGGTAGCGCCAGGCCCAGGGCCTCCATCAAGCAGTTCATCGAGTTGGCGGTGAACATGCCAGAGCAGGAGCCGCAGGTGGGGCAGCCGTAGTCTTCCAGCTCTTTCAACTCTGCCTCGTCGATTTTGCCACTCTTGAAAGCCCCAACTCCTTCAAAAACCGAGATCAGATCGACGGTTTTGCCTGAGGGAGTTTGGCCTGCGGCCATGGCACCGCCACTCACGAAGATGGTGGGGATGTTGATGCGCAGCGCCCCCATGAGCATCCCCGGCACGATCTTATCGCAATTTGGAAGGCACACCAGCCCATCGAGCTGGTGTGCCATGGCGACGGTTTCCACGGCGTCTGCGATCAGCTCGCGGCTGGGGAGGGAGTATTTCATGCCCGCGTGCCCCATGGCGATGCCGTCGTCCACGCCGATGGTGTTGAACTCGAACGGGACCCCGCCAGCCTCCCGGATAGCGTTTTTGACGATCTGTCCCAGCTCCTGCAGATGCACGTGGCCGGGAATAATCTCGATGAACGAGTTGCAGACGCCGATGAACGGTTTGCTGAAATCCTCATCCTTGAGGCCACAAGCCTTCAGCAAACTGCGGTGTGGCGCCCGCTCGAACCCTTTCTTGATCTGGTCGCTGCGCATGTTCCGGACTCCTATTCTAAAGACACCTTGTTTTGGATGGTCTCTGGGTTAGAAGTCAAGCCTACTGGTGAGTTTTTCTCTGGGATGTGATGGGTGTTGAGTTTGTGATTGTAGGATTGACTTCTCGAGAGCGCTTAGCCCAGAAGCAACCCTATCAGCAACAAGAGGACGACAATAAGTACCAAGAGGAGACGGAGGATCACATCAACAGGGGCCACGCGCCTGGCGAGGAGGATGTTCTCAGAACCTGTTGATAGATGTCTGCTCATCTTGAATCGTAGATGGGTCGTGTTTGATACGTACGATTAATTGGCGGCAAATGTAAGAAACAATAATCAAAATGTCAAGAAAAAAATAAATGGTACCTAACTTTTTTAAGCAATCGTCCGGGACCGGGGCAAAAAAATATCTGTTGACTTTCTCAGTCAACTTTCTTACACTATTACCGATGACTCGGAAGGAAATACGACCATGAAGCAGTCTTTCAATACTCCGTTTCGATTTACCTTTTTCTTCTTTTTTGGCTCCGTGCCGGGGTCTTGAAGGTTGTGTATTGACGTGTATTAAATAAGACAATTCAACCAAAGGCCCCGACGAAAATCGGGGCCTTCTTAGTTTTGGGGGTCTGATGAAAGCAATCACGAAAATCGCGATCCAGGGCGGCCGGGCCTCGTTTCACGACATGGCCGCGCGCGCATATTTCGCAGACACCGAAATCGAGCTGAAAGCGTGCCGCACCTTTCGTCAGCAGATTCAGGACTTGCTGGCGGGCGAGGTGGCGTGCGCCGTCCTGGCGATCGAAAACACGCTCTCTGGCAGCATCTTGCCCAACTACTCCCTGCTGCAGAACGCCGCCGTGACGATTGCCGGCGAGGTCTATCTGCACATCCGGCAGAATCTGATGGCCCTGCCCGGACAAGCGCTCGCTGACATCGAGTGGGTGAAATCACATCCGATCGCCTTGCACCAGTGCAGCGAGTTTCTGGAGGACCATCCGCACTTGCGCAGCGTTGAAACGCATGACACGGCAGAAAGCGCGCGTGAGATTCGCGAGCAACGGGAAACAGGCGTGGCGGCTATCGCCGGCACGCTTGCGGCCGAGTTGTACGGTTTGGAGATTCTGGCTCCGTCCATCGAGAACATCAAAGAGAATTATACACGGTTTTTGATCATCGCCCGGCGAGATGGCGGGCATCAGGTTTCGCCAACGGCGAACAAGGCTTCGCTGAGTTTTCACGTCATGCACAAGGTCGGCGCGCTGGCGCAGATATTAGATATCCTGCGCGACAACGGCCTCAATCTCGGTCTGATCCAATCCACCCCCATCCCTGGCAGGCCGGACGAGTATGCGTTTCATATCGATGTGGAATGGCTCGAGCGGCCGGATTTTGACGAAGCCGTGCGCGAGCTCGCCCCGGTGACGCGTGAGCTCAGGATTCTGGGAGAATATGAGGTCGGAAAGAAACCCTATGATAATCGACAAAGCTGACCGGCTCGACAAAGTCGGTGAGTATTTTTTCTCCAGGAAGCTGCGCGAGGTGGCAAAGCTGCGCGCCCGGGGCCACGACATCATCAATCTCGGCATCGGCAGTCCGGATTTGCCGCCATCCCCGCAAACCGTGGCCGCGCTCGAACTTGCCGCCAGCGACCCGCGCAGCCACGGCTATCAGCCATACAACGGCACCTCCGAGCTGCGGTCTGCTTTTGCTGCGTGGTACAAGCGCTCGTACCAGGTCGACCTGGAGGCAGACACTCAGATCTTGCCGCTCCTCGGGTCGAAGGAGGGCATTTTCCACATTTCCCAGGCCTTCCTGAACTCCGGCGACCAGGTGCTGGTACCGGACCCGGGCTATCCGAGCTATGCAGCCGTGACCCGGCTCGTCGGCGCCTCGCCGATCTTTTACGACCTGACAGAGGAAACGGGCTGGTTTCCTGATTTGAGCGAGCTGGCAAGAGATGATTTGTCTCGCGTCAAACTCATGTGGATCAATTATCCGCACATGCCGACTGGTGCCGTTGCGCGCCAGCGGGATTTTGAGCGGTTGGTCGATTTTTCGCTGGCGCATGAGATCCTGCTGTGTCACGACACGCCGTACGGTTTGATTCTCAACGCCGCCCCGCCGCTCAGCATTCTGCGCTGCCCGAGGGCCTTCGAGTGTTGCCTGGAACTGAATTCGCTCAGCAAAAACCACCACATGGCCGGCTGGCGTGTGGGGATGGTGGCTGGCGCCAGCGAATACTTACAGGCTATCCTGACGATAAAGAGCAATATGGATTCTGGCATGTTTTTGCCAGTGCAAAAAGCAGCAGTCGCCGCGCTTAAGAATTCGCAAGCGTGGCACGCAGAGCAGAACCAGATCTACCGCCGGCGCCGGGAATTGGCCTGCAAACTGATGGAGACGCTCGACTGTAGCTATGCGATCGACAGACCAGGGCTGTTTGTCTGGGCCAGGGTGCCGCAGCAGGTCGACGATGTGACGTCGTTTCTGGATCAGCTGTTGTACGAAGCAGGGGTGTTTCTTGCGCCCGGAATTATCTTTGGCCGAAACGGCGAACGCTACCTGCGCGCGTCGCTTTGCGTCGAGGAGAGCCTGCTGGAGGAGGCCATCCGCAGAATCAGATCATTCATCGAGGGAAAGCCATGAGCCATGAACCCAATCTGAGCCTGGCACGACAATCGAACGTGCCCGACCGCAGCAAAGGATTGATCATCATCGCAGGACCGTGCAGCGCCGAGTCCGAAGAGCAAGTCATGCAAACCGCGCTGGCGTTGGACAAGATTCCGGAGGTAACGGTCTTTCGCGCCGGGGTGTGGAAGCCGCGCACACGGCCGAACAGCTTCGAGGGCGTGGGCGTTGAAGGCCTGCAATGGTTACAGAAGGTCAAAGAGCACACGGGCCTGGCGACGGCAGTGGAGGTGGCGAATGCGGGCCATGTCTCCGAGGCCCTGAAGTTTGGGGTCGACCTCCTGTGGGTTGGCGCGCGCACGAGCGCCAACCCGTTTTCGGTGCAGGAAATCGCCGATGCCTTGCGCGGCGCCGACGTCCCTGTGTGGGTCAAAAACCCGGTCAATCCGGACTTGCAGCTCTGGATCGGGGCGCTGGAGCGGCTCAACCAGGCAGGGATCACCCGTCTTGGTGCCATTCATCGTGGTTTCACGACCTACGAGAGAACCGCCTACCGCAACGCGCCCAAATGGCAAATCCCCATCGAGCTGAAGCGTTTGGCGCCAGACCTGCCCATCATCTGTGATCCGAGTCATATCGCTGGTCGGCCACAGTACCTGCAGGAGGTTTCCCAGAAGGCTCTCGACCTGACCATGAGCGGGCTGATGATTGAGACCCATATCGACCCGCAAAATGCGCTCAGCGATGCCGGTCAGCAGATTCAGCCTGCGGCTTTGCGGGAGTTGCTCAACAGCTTGCGGATTCGCAAAGTAGAAAACGGCTCCGGCGCCAGTGATGAGCTGGTCCGGCTTCGGCAGGAAAGCAATGCCATCGACTATGAAATGCTGGAGCTGATGGCGCGGCGCATGCAGGTGGTAAAGAAGATCGGTTCATTCAAGAAAAAGCATGACATGACGATCTTACAAGTTCAGAGATGGAAGCACGTCATCGAAGATCGACTTGAAAAGGCGCGCGAGCTCGGGTTGGAAGAAAAGTTCGTGCAGGACATCTATGAGATTTTGCATAGCTATGCCATCAAGATTCAGTCGCAGGTGATGAACGAAAGTTTGTCGAAAAGTTAATGTTTCTTAACTGGGATTTGACGGAAGAATTTTGCACTTTCAAAGGATTGTGAACCCAACATTGTTCTGCCACATCTGCCGGGGAAAAGGAGGCCAAGAAGAATGAACTGTCCGTACTTTTTTGAAGCAAGATGCAACCAGTGCCTCATTTTCAAGGGATTGTTTGTGCCGAGCATCTATGAGGAAAAGAACTACTGCAGAAACGGGAAATATCAGGAATGTGGCATATTCACGCTCTACGCTGAGTCATCCATCAAAGTCAGCAAGGAAGAATACCGCACCCAAATCGAACGCGAGCAGTACTCGGGTCCCGCGGTAAGTTCTCATTAGGCGCCACACGGGACATAGAACTTGATTCAGCCACGAATTGGCACGAATAAGATGGGTCTTGAAACGGAAAAGCTTTTTTCGAATTTAGAGTTTAGTTTAGGATTTCGAATTTCCGGACCTCACTTCCCGATTTTCGCCAGAATGAGTTTCAGAGTTTGCAGCACATCTTCCTTTCGTTTTGCACAGATCGGTAGGATTGCGGCGGAGTCCTTGAGTTCCAGTACTGTTCGCACCTCCTCGGGCGATAATGCATTCGGCAGATCTTGCTTGTTTGCACAGATCTGAATGGGTACTTGATAATACTCCAGATAGTAGTCGAGCATCATCTTGGCATAGATGGAGTCAAGGAGGCTTGCAGCATCTAACAGAAAAATAAGTCCATCCATTTCTTCAGATAAGATATCCCACATAAACTCGAATCGATCTTGTCCTGGTGTTCCAAACAAATAGATTAACTTGGAATCGATCTTGACCTGCCCAAAATCCAATGCCGCAGTGGCGTTGTTCATACCGGGAGGGTCGAGGTTCGCGCGGGAGACCTCAGTTTGAACAGGTGTGACCCCGCTGGCAGTTTGAATGAACTGGGTTTTGCCTGCTGAGACCGGTCCGGAGACCACGAATTTGATTCTTTCGGTTCTTTTGTGTGGCTGAGAATTTGTCTCTTGTTCCATAAACTGATAAGCCCTGGGTTAGATTCGACCTCATTCTCCTATCTCGATGAGGAGAGGAGTTTTATGAGATTGAGTCCTGCGAGTTATTGTGAGTCTGAAAAGACGGGATACTGAGCGGAATGCTACTTCAGCGACACCGGCATTCCTCCCTGAATCCTTTTCTACACCCTGCCGGCGCTTAGATTCTTTGGCTGATCTCGATTTGGATCTTGCGCAGTTCACGATCCAAATCATGCAGGGTCTGAAATCGCTTGTTCGCCTCAGCACGAATCGCCGTCATGACAACGCTGTCCCACGCCTTATGAGGTGGATCCTCAGCCTTCTCCGTCGGCACGATATTTACTTTGAGCAAATCCTGCGGCTCGTTGATCTCGCCAGCCGTTTCATAAGGGTGGCGTCGGGCCAGAACTTCATATGCGATAATCCCGAGGGAGTAGATATCGCTGCGGATGTCGCTTCTCTTGCCCCTGAGGACTTCCGGAGCCATGTATTCCCACCCCTCTGGCATGGGTGCTTGAGCTGAGCCTGAGGTGTTTTCGAAACCGGGATGACGAAAATCTGCAATCTTCAGTCCTCTCGCCTCAGTCAACCAAATATTCCCGGGTTTCAAGTTGAGGTGCGAGACCCCCTGTGAGTGGAGGTACATCAACGCGCGCACGATCTTCAAGAGATTCGTCAGGAATTCCATCTCCCATTCTGAATCTGCATAGTCGACATCGGTGATTTTCTTTCCGTCCAGGTATTCTCTGGCATAGAAGAGGACATAATCTTGTTCACCCATGTCGAAAAGGGTCGCAATATTGGGATGGTTCATGCGGCCGACAGCACGAATGGTCTCATAGATTTGCCCAAGCTCATCTTCATTTTGAAGGTAATGAATCGTTCGTTGAAGTGACAGGGCTCTGATGATGACTGGACGTCCAAGGCGTTTATCCATGCCTAAATAGGTAGAGTAGTTTCGGTGCTGAAGCAGGCGCTCCTTCACTTCGATCTCACCCAGGCAATAGCCGGTGTTGCCCGAAAGATGGGCAAGCGGATTGCGCCAAATAATTTCACTGCAGGCTGTCTTCTCACCAGGCAGAATATCTACTTCCTCCATGGGCATGACGCCAATTTCGTCTGTGGTGCTACCTTCGAGTGACTTCTTGTCGCCAACGAAGAGGATGCCACCAGCAGACTGACTGCCGTCAACATGCTGCCGGGCTATTCGCAAGAGATGTGCTGAACGGACCAAAGCCTTGAGCGTATTCCGACTGCTGCTTTTGCCTTTAGTGGTGACAAGACTGCAATGGAGCGAGACTCTGTCGCCGGGTGCAACTTTAGCATTGTAGGTCTCCAGGCTTTGCAGCAG
The DNA here is from genome assembly GCA_046757165.1 of bacterium. Lineage (GTDB taxonomy): Bacteria > Zhuqueibacterota > Zhuqueibacteria > Oceanimicrobiales > Oceanimicrobiaceae > JBHHXT01. The sequence goes on from JBHHXT010000012.1 coordinate 15,822, forward strand.
TTTAGCGAGTGCGTTGATCTGAGGGGCAGGGTTCATGGCAAGGCCCAGAAAGCCCGTGTTTACATACCGTAACGCACTTTCCGGTACCTGAGACAGATGAGAGCTAAGGAGTTTCAGGAGCCCTTCAGGTATTTCCTCGCTGCGCTGTGATTCGATTTGAGCGAACAAATAGCATCTCCACCCGGAGGTCAGATGCGCCTGGCTTTCTTGCCCATCTTCCGCTTTCCTGAGCCGGGCAAGGAGTTCTCCATTCAGGTTGAACTTCTTTGACTTCAGGTCGCTGCCATGTTTGGAATTGTTTTGGATTTCATTGAAGAAATCTTCAACGGCTATCTTTCCCAGAATAAACAAGAACTCGCTGTCTTCCGGGTCCTTTGAGCGGTTTGTGAAATTGTTGCGGAGGACAAGTCTCAGAGTCAAGTAATCACGCACATCTTCGATGGAGTCGAAAGATGAGAAAGAGCTTGCGCACGAGGCGATTAACTGAGCGGTTTCAACTTTGGTGATTCTTCTGTTTTTTGAAATATGTTCGTATGCGTGGGTCAGCGCAATTTGCCGCGTGCAGAGTTCTTTGTTGTCAGGTTCCTGTATTTTCTGAAGCAGGACCCTGCTGGCCTCAGAAAACTTGCATCGCCACCACAGATCCTCCAGGTAGTCGTGCAGCGTTTGGAACGGACCATATGCGTCCTTTGCTGCTTGCTCAGGGGCTGTTGCGTGTTTGTCTCCGGCGGCCCCGTTCTCAGTCGTGGCGGAGGGAGTGCTGCGTTGAATTTCTGTTTCCGGTGCGTTTCTTCGAGCTCGTTTACAGATTTCAGCAGCGAACTCTGTATGAACATTTTGCTGCTCGAAGAGGGCCGCCAGGCTGAAAACGAGCTGGTCGGAATCCGGGTTGGCATGGACAGCTTTTTCATAAAGACCTAGCGCCTCGTCTGAGACGTCCTTCAGGCCAATTGAGGCCATCGAGGCGCAAGAGACGACCTCCGGCACCTCCGGGGTGAGTGCCAGAAGTTGGGTGAGCTTTTCATATGCCTCAGCATATTGCTGCCTTTCTAAATAGGATTTGCCCAGGGTCAACAAAAGCTGGTGTAACCGCTCCTGGGGGGGAGTCTGGTCCGAGACGGTCATGGCGAGTTTTCTTCAGTTTTGGTTTGCTTTTCTTGCTCTGCTCGCAGCTCATTTTCCAGTATCGCTATGGCTTCGTCTTCGATATGTCCATCTCCAAGATATTTTTGCGACAGAACGGCATGGATCTGCGGGTGTATTTGTCTGGCCAGATTCAGATCGATAATCATCTTGAAGACCTTCAGAGCGCGCTCATCATTGCGTCCGAGCATCAGGTAGATATTGGCCAGGGTGGGGTAATATCTCAACCGCTCCGGGTGTCTTGCCAGCAGTCGTTCATAGATTTTTGCGGCTTTGAGATAGCTGCCCCGCAAATAGTGAATTCTGGCCCGGCTGGTCGGGGAGAAAATCACAAATCCGAATAGCGGCAGAACGACCATGGCCACGACCGCACCGCCGATATACACGAGCGCGGTGTAGCGCTTTTGAACGGGTGCGGCGTCGGCAGATTCCGAGTTTAGTTTCAAATTCTCCCGGGCCTGAATCAGAAGATTGAGAATGTTGTGGTCTTCCGGGGCCAACAGGCGCAACTTTTCCAGCACCAGCACCGCCTGCATCCACTCCTCTGACTTCATCATGGTCACGGCCTGGTCGTAGAGCGAATTGAAGTACTCATTGGACGGCAAGGCGCTGGCGGTGCTGGGCTTATAAGAGCGTTTTATTTGTTCCAGCAAGGTGGCGGTGTCTTTGTAATTGGGATCGAGCTTGTGGATTTTTTCGAAGGATGCCAGCGCTGTGCCCAAATCCTTGTTGTTCATGGCGGTGATGCCGTCGAAGTAGTACTGCCTGAGAATGTTTTCGGTGTTTTCCGATTCCAGACCCCGGTGCGCCTCGCGGAGTTTGCTTTCCGCCTCGAGGTAGGCTGGCTCCAGCTCGATCACCTGTTCAAAAGCGATAATTGCCCGGGTCCAGTTTTTGTCCTGCAGGGCTGTCATGCCGATGGCGTACTCGTCTTCGATCTGTCGCGCCGTCTGGAGTCGTTCGAATGCCTCCCTGGCTTCGGTGAGATTGGCGCGAGCGTCCTCGTAATTGGGATCGTGTTGCAGCAGAGTTTCGTAGGTACTGATGGCCATCTCCAGATTCCCGTCCCGGGCGTGCTTCTGTGCGAGTTCATACATTTCCTGCAGAAACTCTCTCTTGGCTCTGGAATTCATCAGGGAATCGATCAGCGCCAACTTCTTCTCCAAGCCAGCGTGATTGGGCTTGATGGTCTTCAACTGCTGTACCAGTGCCTGGGCCTGCATGACCTCGCCGGCATCCAACAATTTTTGGATTTCCACATCTAATTTGTCCGCTTCGATGTCTACTCTTACAATCTTGATCAGGTTTTGAAAATAACTGCGGTTCTCTTTGAATTTCTCCTGTCCTGCCTTTAGCTCCCGCAAAGCGGCATCATATTTCCTTTGCTCGTAGAGGACGAGAGCCAGCTCAAACGTCACCTTGGAGCGCATGTCGCGGTCTTTGGCAAATTGCAGCGCATCTAGCAGCGTATTTTCGCTTTGTGTGAGCTTCTTGAGACGTTTTTGGGTCACCGCCAGGTGGTAGAGGATGCGGGTTTTGAGTTTGTTACTTTTCTCCCTTCTTTTCGCCTGGTAGGCGTTTGTGAAATAACGCTCTGCATTTCGGAAATCTCTGAGCTGCTTATAGGCCAGACCCAGATTGTAGAGTGCCTCGACAAATGTGGGGTCCAGCTCGACGGCTTTTCTGTAAAGTTCGATTTTCTTTTGCCCATCTGTCTCGGCGGTCGCGCGATTGAATAGGTTTATCGCCTCTTGATTCGCGGACTGGGGATAGCCTGGCGCATGACTGGTGAGGTGAAACCCCAGCGCGATGCACAGTAGAAGCTTTTTTGCTTGCACGGTTACTATCTCCTTAATGTAAGCGGTGCGGTCGATCTAAAATTCAATAGCAATGGTTTCTCCGTTTTTGATCTCCATATTTAGTTTTTCTTTTAAGACATTGTTTTTCTTGTCCACAATGCGAATGTCATAGCTTCCACTTTTGAGGTAGAATCCGCTGTCCTTGTAACGGCCGAGCGCGCCAAATGGCTGCTCGTTGATTACGATGGTAGCGTTCCTGTAAGGCGCGGCATAAAAATCACCCAGCAAATAAACAAGCGCGCTGCCGCCGTCGGTTTGATCAGATGATCTACTGGAGGGAAGCCCTTGCGAAGCTGCAGAGAGGGAATCCCTGCTCGTGCTTCTTTCGTGCCATTCAGCGACGGGCTGGAGGTAGAGATTGCGCCTCTTGTAGAGAATTTTTTCCCTGGCGTCCGCGACCGCCCAGGTGAAATTTCCTGCATGGACCGGCATGTCGTCGCTGAACTTTTGCACGGCATCCAGGACGCGCACGCCTGTCAAGTCATTCAACATTTGCACATACTTGCCGTCGTCGATTTGCAGCAAGACGAGCTGGCCCCCGCTCTTGTAGGCGTGCTGCGGCCCGCTTCTGGAGGGCGCCTGTTGCAGGGGAATGTTCACGCGTTTGGACACCGGGCCGGACGGCGGGGCAACGTCTGCGCTGCTCTCCGGCTGGCTGGCGTAGAAGAGAACGAGCGCAAAGGCCAGGAAGAGTGCCGTGCATAAGCTCACCACACCAACTTTGTTGGACGCGAACTTCCGTGAGGCCTCCACGACCGGGTAGATCGTTTTCACTAACCGTTCGATATATTCACTGACGTTTGACGGTTCATCGCCGATGGTAAACTCGACCTCGACTCGAGTTGTCACGTTCCATTGCCCGTTGACGTGGATGAGTCCGGCGGTGATGTTGTCGGAGCCGTCCATCATCTTCGCCCGGCTGACGAGGTTGCTGACCTTGTTTTGCAACGAACCATGATAGGCGGTCAAAATGCTGTGAATGAGCTCATTTTGCAGGGCGTTGCAAAGGCCATCTGAGCACAGCAAGTAGAGATCATCCGGTTCAACCGGAGCGATCTGCAGGTCGATCTTGACGGCTGGCGAAATGCCGAGCGCGCGCGTCAGGACATTCTTTTTCTGAAAAGTCTTCACCTCGCTTTCGCTGATCTCCTGGTCTTCCAGCAGCTCATTGAGCCAGGAGTGGTCGGTTGTCATGCATGTCAGCTCGCCATTGCGCAGCCGGTAAATCCTGCTGTCCCCAACATGAGCGACGATGATGTGGCCGTCGTGGAACATGGCGACGACAAGCGTGGTGCCCATGCCGAGCATTTTCTTGTCATGCAGCGCGTAGTTCAGGATGCGGCGATTCGCCAACCGCACACCGGCCAATAGTTTCAGGGCCGGGTTCGGCAAATCTTGCCGAATGTCGTCACAAACTTTGTCGACGTCCAGGAATTTGTTTTCAATGACAATGCTGCGAATCGTCTCATTGCCAAAGATCAAGTCACGCACTGTTTCACAAGCAAATTTGCTCGCAAGCGCACCTTTCTGATGACCTCCCATGCCATCACAGACAACAAAAAACTTCCTGGATTGGGAGTAGTAGTACGAGTCCTCGTTTTCTTTGCGCACGCTTCCGATATCGCTTGAAGCCGCCATGCTGATCTTTTGATGGATTTGTGTCGTCGTGGACATTCCGTGTGCACTTCCCCTGTTTGTTAACGGTGAAAAAACCAGGTCTAGTTGTGGAGGTTTCGCCTCATGGCCCCTGCGAAAAAGAGATTCAGAAACGTCTGCGTTTTTGGATGAAAAAGGTGGCCGTCCCTCCGGCCAGGAAAATCAAAAGTCCTACCAACATGGAGGCGTCAGCTTTGAGCGTCCTGGGCAATTCGTAAGCCTGGTGCAGAGTATTCTGGTTTTGTCCAAATTGCTGTCCCCAGATGACCGAGCCTTTCGGCACCAGGCTATTGGTCTTGTACTGGAAAACAATGCCCGTGTGCGTGATCGAGAAGATATCCAACATGCCGTCGTTTTGCAGATCTGCGGCCAGAGGCATGCTGGTCAATATGGCCGACGACTGTTCACTTTTATTCAAGTTGACGCCGGTCTTGCCATCTAGAATCCAGAGAACCCCATCTTCATCGTTGAACACCACCTCGGCCGCCTGGTCTTTGTTGATATCTCCGACCATGAAGCTTTGAACCGCTGATGGCTTGTCCGGTTGGTTGCGCCACAGGAGCTGTGCGTGCTGGTCCTGCCCGCTGCCAGCATAAGCCCTGATCTCACCCTGCTCCGAAAGTGCAACGATATCCATGTGGTCGTCGCCATCAAAATCGCCGACCGCAAATGGAAAGGAGCTCCCGGTGTTCAGAGAGAGATCCCCTGTCAGGATGTCATGCCATAACCTTTGTTGGGTGACACCGTCGATTGCCACAAGACGGCCCTGCACGGTGCTGATAACCAGGTCCAGCCGGCCGTCGTTATTCAAGTCGGCCACGCCGACAGGATATCGAATCTGGTTGTCTTCATAGAAGGTCCCAAGCGCCCGGTTCAGCACCTCGTTGACATCGATGGTGCCGAGGACGTTGCGGTTTGCCCCATCCAGTAGGAAGACGATGCCGCGTTCCGAGCCGCAGATCAGCTCAGAGTCGCCATCGCCGTCCAGGTCCGAGCTGGTCAGGGGAGAGCGGATCGGGATGCCCGTGCTGATGGCGGTCCATTCGACGGAGATGACCTGGTTGTAGCCGACGTGGACCGTACCCGTCACGTCCGCGATGGCGACGTCATTCAAACCGTCGCCGTCGAAATCGTCCACCACCGCCGGGCCGGTCAACTTCTGGTTGAAAAACGGACTGAGCCAGATTTCGGCGCCATGCTTGCCGTCGATCGCGACCAGCCGGCCATCGTGGCTGAGGTAGATGACATCGAGCAAGCCATTCTGGTTGACGTCAGCCGCCACCAGGGGGGAGGAGGTCGAGGCCGGCATCGTATCGATGATCCAGCGCGGCAATTTGGTTGCGCCGTCGATGAGGATGGGCTTACTGGTGATGTTGGTGGTGGCGATATCAAGAACCCCATCGCCGTTGAAATCAGCAACCGCCGGAACCAACCGAAAGAACCGGTCCTGCTCGGAAGCGTTGAACTGGTCGTTCTGGAAGGTCAAGCTCTTGTCCGTTGACCAGTAGCTTAGCTCCAGTGAGAGTGGACTCGGCTGTTGGGTTAGCATGGCGCGCTCGATGAACCCACTTGCCATGAAGAACAGGCCGGTTAGAAACGCAAGCGTCACCAGCCCGGCCGCAAACTTCGATTGATAACGCACCCACCAGACGCCGGCCCGTTTGGGCGGCTTGAAGTCATTGCTTCCCTCCTCAACGAAGCGAAAGATGGTACTCTGCTGGTCGCTGACGACCTCGACCTCATCGTTGGGAAACAGCTCGACTTCCGAATCCACCGGCACGACCTCACGGTTGACATATGTCCTGGTTTTGCTGCGTTTATCCGCGACAAAGAAGGAGCCATCCTTGTGAATGATCATCGCGTGCCGACGCGAGATGCTCTGATCCGGTTCACCATTCCTGTTCTTGTCCAGGACGATGTCGTTCAGATTTTCATCTCGCCCAATTTTGGTCTCATGGTGGCGAAGCTGGTAACGTTTGCCCTGATAAGGGCCGTAAATTGCCAGGAGCTGGTACGGGATGGTGTCGCTTTTCTCGAACGAGCTCTGGCGCAGCAGCGAGAGTGACTCCTTGCGAACCCGATCTTCAAGCACGTCCAGACGCTTTTGTTCTTCGAGCGTCGGCTCTGCCAGGTTGGGCTCTTGCGCGTTTACAGGGTCGGACTCGTCATCACTTAGCAGGGACAGCCCCACTTTTTCCAGTGGATTGTCAAAAACAATGGTGTGGTCGCCAAGTTGAATTTGATCCCCATCCTTGAGTTCGGAGATATCTTCAATCCGCTCACCATTGACAAACGTTCCAAAGGCACTCTTCAAATCCCGGATGAAAAACCGGTTGCCGGTTCGCTCGATCCGGGCGTGCGTTATCGAAACCAGGCGATCATCGATGCTCAAATCGTTTTGTCTTTCCGAACCAATACTATAAGACGCTTGCGAGGTTTTCAAGTCACATTCGCGCACAACTTCTGCTTTCCTCTTAACGATTAGCTTCGGCATGCAACTGGTCTCCTTTGGCTTGGGTTCTGGAATCGCTTAGTCCCTGACAAGTCAATTTGTGTCATTTTTTGGCAAGACTTTTTGTAGTTCAGTTTTTTCGATTTTAGAGTTTTGGATTTCGAATTTCCGGCTTGTCCGGCTTAGGTTATCTCAAGGCTGTCAATCTAAAGGTTAATCGGTTCATCTTTTCAGGGCGCAACGTGATGCTTTTCCGTTGCATCTGGTATCCGCCTTTGCTGACGGTCACTTCGTAGACCCCCGGGATCAATTTGCCGTTGATCTTGCCACTGGCGTCTGTGATGCCGAGAATCTGTTCCGGAGCGGTGCTGGCCTCAGGGCGGTAGGAGATTCGGGCGGTGTTGATCGGCGCACTGGTGATGGCATCAATCGCCTCGACTGTCAGCTCGTAGTAGAGCGGCCGCATCTTGGCGACCACGGACTTATCCTGTGGCGTAATCTCAATCTCTGTGTCGTGGTAGCTTGATCTGCGCAGCAGAGCTGTGTACGTATAGGGCAAAAGCTCCACAACAGCGGGCGTACGTTTATTGTAGGTTTTGGCTTTATTGTTCAAGGTCAGCGAGACGACTTTGGCGCCCAGGTCCCGGTCCACGCCCGAAAGCGCATCTTTGGCAAAAATACGCACCAGACGGCTCAGGTCCCGATGGACCGCACTCCTGGTTTTTTCATCAACCGTAATCATGAAATTTCTGGCAAGGTAGCCTTCTTTGCGCAGGGTGAAGCGGTGCTTGCCAATCGTCAGCATCATGTTGCCACTGATGCCCGTCACACCGACAGGTTTTTCGCTGTCATTGTAGTAGATATCTGCCAGACGCGGTTTGGAGCTAATTGTGATGCTCTTATGAAACACGCCTTCGAGCAGGTAATGAGCTTTGCCCGCAATCGGCCGGCTGACTTTCCAGAATCGGCGATCCACGATCGTTTCTTTGCCAGTCAGCGAGTTGATGCCGAGACCGGTGAGCTTTGGCAGCCCTGAAAGCTCCAGCTCGATCTGCGCTGGTTGGTCAGAGACGTCCCAGAAAACTGTGGCCGGCGTGGTCTGGTTGAGGCTGATGCCATCGATGATGATCTTCGCCCCGTCCGGCTGCGAGGTGAGATCCAGCCGGCTCTTGAATCTCAGGACATAAGGTTGGTTCGCGTGCCGCTTCGCCTCACCTGAGAGCCGCAGCTCACCCTTGCGTGGCACATTGATGGACTTCACGATCGACTCATATTGTGGCAACGTCAGCATCAACTTATGCACACCCGGAGAAATCTCATCCAAACTCAAGGGCGTGGTCTGCGAGAGAAGCTGGTCGTCGAGATAAACGTTCGCATCCGACGGCACCGATACAATCCTGATGGCCGGAGGAAAAAGGAAATCGTAGATGCCGGTGCCGAACGGGGTCAGGTTCGCGAACGTGTCGACAACCGTGAATGAAAGAAACGAAACGAACAGGGTCAGCACGCCGACAATGATTGACTTCTGATGCGCGCGTGCGGATAAGCGAACCACATCGATGATGGTTCTTTGATTGTCATCATCATCTTCTTCCACGAAACTGTAATAGCTGGACGTGCTTTCGGGCTCCGTCGCGGTTTCGACGAAGTCCGGCTCAACTGGCTCTTGAGGTGGTTCCTGCTGTTCGTCCTGCTCTGCCTGGTTGTCGTGTGGGGACAAGTCGTCGGAAACATCCGTCTGCTCTTGCGATGAGGCTGGCTCTGCCTCTTCTTCAAAATGCCCCTGTTCAGCGGGTTGCGGTTCCGTTTCCGGTGGCTCGGCGACTGTCTCCTGAGCGGGAACCAGGTTGTCTTCCGTGGCGGTTTCTAACGGGTCAACGACCCCGGCAGGTGTCTTCTCGGTTTCGGGGGCCCCTGGGAGTTCAATTTCATCTTCTTCGATTGAATCCGGGTCGACCGCTTCGATGAAGCTGATGAGCTCGCTCATGAAATTCGCGGTGGGGGCGGTCAAGATAAGGTGGTGCATCAAATCACGGTACATATCGTTAGCCGACGGATAACGGTCGGCCGGATTGTGCTGCAGCGCCTTGCAGGTGATCTGCTGAAGTTTTTCAGGGATTTCGTTTTTTTCCAGTCTCGAAAGGTCGTAGCTGCCGACAATGAGCGTTTCGACGATCTCTTGCGTCGTGTTGCACCGAATCAGCCGTTCTCCTGTCAAAATTTCGAACAAGACCACGCCAAGCGCGAAGATATCTGCCCGGCGGTCGATGATGTCTGCCTGTCTGGCTTGCTCAGGCGCCAGGTAGCGGATATTGCCTTGAATTTGCACTTCGTTGAATTTGCGCTCATGGGAATTGAGAAAGTTGGCCATGCCAAAATCGATTATCTTGACTTCTCCCGACCGGGTGAGCATGATATTGGCCGGAGAGACATCCTTGTGGATGAGGTGGAGCGGTTCTTTGGTTTCTGGATCGCGGCGGTTGTGCGCATAGTTCAATCCGCTACAGATTTCAGAAATGATGTGGGCGGCCAAATGGGCCGGTAGCTGTTGGTTGTTTTTGCGGCAGGCGCGCAGGACGCGCATCAGATCGAACCCGTCGATGTACTCCATAATGATGTAGATCTGCCCGGTTTCGGCGCGGCGAATATCATAAACCTGTACGATGTTTTGGTGATTCAAGCGCGCCACGTTCATCGCTTCCTGCTGGAACATGTCGACGTATTTTGCCTCTCCCAGCAGCTCAGGGTCGATAGCCTTGATGGCGACGGCTTTGCCGAAGTTGGTATCCAACCCCTGATAGATGATGCCAAAGCCACCACGTTTGATTTCTCTCTGGATTTCGTATTTACCGCTGATGACTGTGCCGACACTCATATCGTTGCCTCAACTCCTTTGATTAAACGTTCAGATGTGTGCTCCTGGCCGATGGTCGAATTTGTTTAAAAGTCTTGGGATAGAGATGAACAAGTGTATCCAACGCAGGTATCTCATTTTTAAAAATGCAATTCGTATGCCAGCAGCGTAACGGCATGAAAATCGAGTAATTACAGCAAAACCGGTTTTTGTTCCTGCTGTCTCAACCCACGACATTTGAAGGGTTCTTGTTTCCGTCTGAAACAGGGGTCCTTTTGCTGCAAGCGGCGTGGCCGGTGCACCGGTGCTACAAGCCGACAACATTGTGTTTTTGGACAAGGTGTTGAAAATTCCAAAAAACAAAAACCCAATCCCCGTTTTTTGCGGGGCTTCGCCGTTTCGCCGCGCTAGGCTCCCATGTTGAGTCGCGAACTTCTCGATGTCTCACGAACGTTTGCGCGAGCGGTCCTGCTCAACAATTTCAATCTGAACCGGCACCGTCTTGACGTCGGACAGGTACTTATTGACTATATTTGCAGTCAAGCTATCTGCGTATTTATTCTTGCTGTGGAGGTGCTTGATCATTCGATAAACTCGCATGGCCTGTGCGTCCTGGCGATTCTCGTGATAGTAGAGCCGGGCGAGCGCCGGGTAGAGCCAGAGCCTGTGCGGATGTTTGAGAAGCATGCTTTCATAGATGGGAGCGGCCCGTTGTCTCTGGCCAAGCAAGACAAAAAGGCGCGCACGAGCCACGGGAGACACCAGAATGAACCCGAGCAGGGGGAGCAGAAGAGCGCCGGTCAGGAGGCTGCTCACCAGAAGGGCTCTGGAGGCATTGCCAGGCTGTTCTGGGACCTCCGTTGCCCCGATAGGGTTGTCTGATCTGCTGTGGCGAAGTTGCCGTTGCGGCGATCTTGCCTGCGGGGCTACCGGTCGATCTTTGTGCCCGGTCAGGCGTGGGCGAGGGACGAGCTGTGCGGGCGGGCTGTCGAGAATAGGTTGCCGGGTGGGCGCCAAGTGCCTGACTTTTCGAGAAATAGGGCGTTCCGTTGTGACCGGGCGGGCCGGCAAGGTCTCTGCGGTAGGAGGGACGGTGGCAGCCCCCATTGCATCAGGTGGCTCGTCGTTCACGGGCAACGCTGGGGGGGTGTCGCGCGTGCCGCTCCTTTTGACTGCAACGGCGTTCTCCGGCTCGGCGGTCCCACCGTCAGCGTCCTCTGGCGGATCGTAAGCTGGCACGCTCGTCCCGGAGTCGTTTGTCTTGAATGTGCCTGTAACGCGGGTATTGGCCGGGGGAGCCTCAAAGATGTCTTGCAGAATTTCCGTTGAGCTTAACGAGTCTATCTTCTCCTGAACGTCCCGAAACCCTGGCATAACCCGGTCGATTTTTTCGTAGAGCGCTTTTGCTTGTTCCACCTGGCCGTTGAGCTGCGCGTCCTCAGCCGCCAGGTATATTTTGTTCAGCTCGATGGCTCGCGCCGCCGCCTCCGTCAGCTGGTTGTAGAGGACCTCGTGCTCAGGCTTGACCTGCCGGCATTGCGACAGCTCGGTCATAGCGGCCTCGAATTGATTGCGCTGGTAGAGGATTTTCCCGAGCTCAAATGAGATCTCGCTTTTCAAGGCTTGCGACCGAGTGAGATTTCTTGCCCCTCTGAAGGCATCTTCACACGCCTTCATTTCATTCAGATATTGATAGGTCGAGCCTAACTCGTAGAGAATCTGCGATTTTAGTTCAGTATCGATAACAGCCAGACGAGCCGTGTACGCTCTCTTGAGATACTTTTTGGCTTGCTGGAATTGCTGCAGACCCTGATGTGCTCGTCCCAGGCTCAGCAGTGCCTCGACATACTTTGGATCGAATTCAATGGCCTTTTGCAGCGCGTTGATTCTGGCGTTCAGATTTTCCTTCCGCAAGGCGTTTCGGTACCATTTGACCGCTTCGCGGTTGTGTGATTGCGGTTTCAGTGTTGCTGGAGGACTGATGAAGATCAAGCAGAAGATGACAAGTTTTACCAATCTCTTGTAGGGAGCCGTCATTGCGGTTCGGTGGTCGTTTACAAGGTTAAGAATCGTCTCCGGTGTTAAAGTCGTTCTTTGCCGGGTTATCTCCAAGACAGCATGTTGAGGATGGCAAGTGTCGGTTTACAAATACTGTACCAAAAGGACAAGATCTCACCGTCGAGCAGAACTGAACCTGATGAGCATCTGACGTGAACGGACTTGAGCGCTTGTATCTCACTTTTTTGTTTCATGCTGAAACAGCGATGACGTTTTTGTGAGCAAAGAAGATTCAGGAGTTTTTTTTTACGCAGATAAGTGCATTTAGCCTTAGATTAAGATTTTAGATTGTGGCTCATGTACTCAAATAAAACACGTCATCTTTTGGTTCAAATGCGTCCAGTTTCCTGATGTTTGCACAGAAGAAGGGGAAAGTTATGGTGCATCTGTTGTTGGCTTTCACGCTTTTGCTCTCCGCACGCGGGTGGGAAGAAGCCTCTGCCCGGTACTCGGGCAATCCGAAAGAAAAGAAGTATAAGGAAAAATGTTGGTCGAAGAATAATGAGCGTACTTTGCTGGGACTGATGGAAAGGGTCATCCAGAAACCGATGGAGACGGTTTACCGGAATGACAATTATATCCAAACCTTTGGCTGCGCTTACGAAGATGACGACATCGAGCAAAACTCGTTTCGGGCCGTGTTCCGCGCCATCGACCAGTCGCTGCGAAATCGTCGCATTACGGCTCGTGACAACGTGATTGGGTTGTTGCGCTCGCGCCCCCCTCGCCCGGATAATCTGGCGAGGGAATATACGCTATACGTCAATCTTGTGAAGAATTCCAAGGTGCAACAGGCCAGATATGAAGTGAAAATACTGGATCTGAAGGTCGTGCCCACGTTCGAATCGCGCCGGTCTGTTTGGACGCGAGTCATCACGCGCTACGCCTATCAGGAGGATTTCAAGAATGCGCCTACGCCCATCGACACGCCCTCTGAGTTTGTCAACATCATGCAACTGGCAGAAGAGATTCTGGAGGCGGCAGGCAAAGGGAAGTTCAAGAAAGTGAATGAGTTGATTTCTGGCACAAAGAAGCCCACTTTTCATCCTACGGACCTTCGGGAGTTGGTCTTTGGAGATTATCTTCGTCTTTTTTCAGAAAAGCAGCCTGTGATTGGGGAGGTCCCCGCTATATACATCGGCAAAGGAATCTACATTGCCAAAATCCCGAAGTTTGGATCGACCATCCTGAAATTTGGTGAGGAGCATTTGTTTGGTTTGCGACTGGATACGAGCTCGTTTCACAGAAATAGCAGCTTGTTCGCAAATATTCAATACAGGGCTCCCGAGTCGGTGTTGCAGTGCTTGCTTTTGCGGTTTGGCCACAAAAAACCTTTGCATCTTCCTGATTTGACTTCAGTCAACTGAGTAGTTAAAAAAAGGCGGCGTTAGAGCAAGTGTTTCATAACGAGACATGGGTTCCATCGGTCAGGCAAGCGACGGCGCTCTAACTTCAAATTAATTAACCGAATAAACTGAAGAATGCCTGCCGCCTACGCTGGCACAGTATTTGTGAACCAAATGGCTTATTTTGTACCTGCACTCCGAATTCCGATTCTTGCCGGGAGGTGAGATGTCGTATTGACCCGGGCTCTTGCTCAGGCTGGACAAGAGGGGACGTCCGGGGGCCGGTGGCTATTGGTGCCCGGGCTAACCTGAATCAGAGGACTGATGAGGAAGAGAACACAGATAAGAAAGTTTGTGATTGGCAAAGGATCGCCGAGTACCCTCCATGGTTTATCAAAAGCAAAATACAGAAAGAACCTTGAAGCGTCTCTGGTTATCAGCCTGATGGTGAGTCTTCTGTTCTTTCGTTTCACCACCCACATTGATATTGAAAAGTATTTGATCGAAGAGGAAAGCATCACGCTGGAGTTTCTGGACCTCCAGGATCTGCCTCCGGTCACTGAGCAAACGCAGCAGCTCAAGATGGAGCAAGTCGTTGAAGTCGAGCCTGAAGAATCAGAAACCGTTGGCGAGGGCGGCGAAATCCAGGAGATCATCGACGAAATCGAGGAGCTGCTGGCTGAAGACGAAGAAACGCAATTGGCGCTGGCAAACGACGATATGGGTCATCTCATCTCAGATTCCCCCCTGGACCTGGGAAGGCACTCCCAACTCGACATTCGAAAAAGCCTGGCCAGCAATGACGGCGGGATCAAATTCCGCCGCGGCAAGGGCGCTCTGGCAAAATCTTCAAGCAGCCTGGATATCGGCACCTCACGAGCCGCTCCCAGGGAGGTTGGTGCCGACCAGGCCAACCTTGACCTTCAGCTCGCGAAGGAGAAGCCGCAGAAACCCAAGAAGAAAAAATATCGCGAGAAACAGCCGACCTTAGGTCTATCCGGTGCGCCGGAAAGAGTCCTGTCGTTTGCCTCATCTACATTTGGCACCGAAGGTTATAAGCTATGGAATAAAATCATCTCTGAGCTCGACCGCTTGAACAAAGGAAGATACGGGACGGTAGTACAAGAAATAAAACGGCATAAGAAAGGATTCGTCGTACAGTTTAGTTATGATGACAAAACCCACCAGGAAGTCCACTGGCGGAATGATGGCAACGTCTGGATTACGGTGATCGGCAAAAGCAACAAATCGACGATTCAGGAATTGCGCCGAGCATTGCATGGACTACTCAGGTTATCACTTTGAAGTTGAGGAGTGCAAAGATGAAGAGACGGTCTCAGATACTTTTCTTCCTTTTTCTGTTAGGGGGTGTCGCCGTGGCTTCGGGTCAGCCCGTGAGTGTACTGTATGACGATATTCAGCAAATGTACAAAAGTGGGGATTATCAGCGCACCGTTGATTTGTGCCAGCAGATTCTCACCCGTTGTGCCGAGAGTGTTCCGGATGTGGAATGCCGCTTCACGGATGTGATGAAAAGTGTTTACCGCTTGAAAGGGTTTGCGGAGTATCAGCTCTACCTCAAGGATCGGCAGTTAGTGACTCTGGATGCCGCGATTCTGTCGTTGAAGAAGAGCTATGGATTGTTTGGCGATCCAGAAATTGCCTTCAACTTTGGCTACATGGAGTCGCTGCGCGCCATCGAGCTCAGGGATGGAGCATATCTGGATGGGCTGGTGCACGCCTGGCAGGGCGTCCTGGGGTTGTATGCAAAGAACGATTGGAACGTATCTCAAGAACTTGTGGACAAGATCAGAATCTTCATCAACCAGGCCGTGGACATCACCATCACCCCGCCAGACAGTGCGCTGACCAACGGTCTGTTTACGAGCTTTATGGTGCGGCTGGCCTGTGATCTGGCGGAAAAAGGCGGTTTAGGCAGGCAGGACAGCTTGTTCTTTCGGGTCTACCGGCAGCGCGCTGTGGAGGATGAGTTCAATTTGCGCGGCAACGAATGGCGTGCGCGTGGGTTTTCCGCTCAGAAAGATCTGAACAACTATCCGGATGATTACAACTACCGCGAAACACGCCGCTATCTGGAGCTGGCCTACAAGCACGCAAAAAGCACGCAGCGCCAGGCCGAGATGCTCAAAGAGCTGACCAAGGTTGCCCTGTTCATGGAGAAAGAGGGGATCAACAGCCAGCCTGAGGCGGAACTACAATACGCTCGCGAGAAAGCGCAGCAAGCGTACGTTTTGCTTGTCGACCGGGGCTCCGACATCAGCTTGTCGCTGGCCAGTGAGATCAAGAGAGTCTATGGCAACTCGATTTTCCGCCTGGTAAACTACTATTTCAGTTTTGCAGATTCCACCAACCGTCTAAACGCCTACGCCCGTGCCAAACGAGTTGGCGAGCAGCTCCTGGTGCCGGATGGTCGCTTTGGCCGCAAACAAAAGTTCGTGTGGGACGGCTACGAAGATCTCTATTTGCGGCTCTCAGAAATCGGATATGAAATCGGCGACAAGGTATTCGCAGTCGATATGGTCGATAAGGCCTGGAAGTCCGCCCTTGAAGCAAATGGCCTGACCCAGAACGACCTCTGTGGTCAACTGGAGTTTCAAAAGGCGGCCGAACTCCTGCCGTTTGCCCGCGTTTACCGCCAAATCGCCGAACGGTTTGGCTTACAACCGGTGCTGCATTGGCTCCGACCGATCATAAAATGTATCGCAGACAATGCTCGGTCCTTCCCAACAACAAGAAAAGGTGCCTAGTTGAAAGTATCGCTTCTATTGTTCGTCTTATCTGCAACCTGGGGGACGCCTGGCGAGTCCAATTCGCAACATATCGATATGAAACTCGAAGAGCAGATGGTTGCTCTCGAGCGCGATGTGGTTCGAATCTACAATGAATTGCAGAAGTTTCTCTATGTCGATGATCGCCGCGGCAATGAGCTGTTGGCGTTCGAGTCACTGATCACAATCTATGTAGACGAAATATTGAATCTCTATGACACGTTTTGGCGCATCAAAGGCACCACACTCGAGAATCAGCAAAACATCGCTGCGCGCTGCCTGATTTTTCGAGCCCTGACCTACCTGGAACGGGTGGCCGAGGACAAAGGAAACTATGCCAGGGCGTGCGAGGATTACAAGAAGGCCTTGCATCTGGCTCGCAACGAGCTGAAGGAGCCGTTGCTGAATACAAGGCTGCCACATGAAGTCTGGGTTGGCAGGAAACTGTATACCCGTCTGGCCGACCTTCTGGATAACCGAAGCAAGAATTTTCAGATGATCGATTGTTTTAGAATTTCTGACGAAATCTCGACAAATGGAGACGGTAGATGAAAGCGGTCGTGCGTTTTCTCCAGATAGCGTTGTTCTGTGCGTGCTGGACTCTCACCGGGTTTGCGCAAAACAGTCAACGCTCGCTCGTCAAACGAATGAGTCAGCATGAAAACAATATTCTCTATATGTACCTCGAGTACCAGAAGCTCTACTACGAGGACAAGTCGAGAGAGCACGAGCTGAGAGCTTTTGAAGATTTGTTAACGGTTTACATCGACCAGGTGACGGAGATATATGAAACGCTTACGCTTTCAGAACGCAAGACCGAATTACCGCGCGAGATCGCTTCCAGAACTCTGGTTTTCAAAGCGTTGATGTATCTCGAGAAAGCACCTCTGAACTATGAGTACTATGAGCGCGCCTGTTATGAATACTACAAGTCCCTGAACCTGTACGATGGTACCGATGAAGCCCCGGTGATTTTTAAGGATTTGCCGCAGCAGATTCAGGCAGGGGATAAGACCTACTATCGCTTGAAGGACTTGCTAGATGACAAGGGCAAAGGGTTGCGTGATTTCGGCAAGGTGAAACTTTCCTTTCGAAATTTCATGGTCACAGCGAATTTTGATCCTGAAATGTTGGAGTTGATCACGGTAGAGAGCGGGGTCTCTTCTGCTGCAGCGCCCCATGTTTCCAACAAGGAATACACATTCAACCTGGCTGAAACCATCATAAAATACGCTTTCGCAGAAGTGTTTCAAAGCAGACGCGAAGTGGAGACGTACGTGGCACTGCCGGCCGGTACCTATGTTTTGCGATTGCACGGTGGCAGAAAGTCAGGGTTTACGGCATTGACTCGCTTCTATGTCCAGGCCAACCAGGAGCAACACTATGTCATGGAGCCGCTGGCAGATTGGATTATCCTTTATGAGAACCCGACCA
Source organism: bacterium (assembly GCA_046757165.1). Classification (GTDB taxonomy): domain Bacteria; phylum Zhuqueibacterota; class Zhuqueibacteria; order Oceanimicrobiales; family Oceanimicrobiaceae; genus JBHHXT01. The sequence goes on from JBHHXT010000012.1 coordinate 33,413, forward strand.
GCAGACGGCCGGATTACTACCACTACCGCAGAAACAAGAATCTTCTGGCCTCAGATGGCCTGGGCGGCAGCTTTGGTCTGCAGACCAACGGTGACGTTGAAGAGAAAGTCAGCGGCAGCGCAGATGGGGAGAGCGCAACCACGGCCAATCACGAAACGCTCGTGGCCGAGATCGTCGCCGACATGTTGCCGAACTACGAAATCAGGATGATGTTCGAGCTCAACGATCCTGAAATCAAAGATAACGCCATCCAGATCATTGCCAGGTCGATCGTTCACTACGTTGAGAGCCAGGCGTTTTATAACAAGTGGAATCTCTGGTCTGCGAGCTGGGAGATTTCAACGGAAGTACGGGACGTCATCAGCCCGGGGAGTTTGGTGCCCATCGAGTTGTTGGAGCTCGTCTACAACGTCATCAAGGAAATGTAACTCCTGCAAACCACTTATCCGAATTCGACTTCTTTACTTACTTCCTGTTTGACAGAAATGAGAGCAACTTCAGAGAAGTTCATTTTTTGCTTGCTTCTTTGCCATTATTTCTTTAAGATTGTGGCATCTATGAATTACCACCTAGTTGAAAAACGCAAGCACCCCAGACTCGACACCTCCGCCAATGACAACTGGAAAATCAAGGTTTTCGGCTTGAAGGGTCGACCGTTGGAGGGACAAATCCTCAACCTGAGCTTGGGAGGGGTTGCGTTTCGCGGCCACTGGCGAAACGTCGCCAAGGCGGTCAAGCGCTTCACGACAAAAGTCGAGATTCAAACGCCAGACGGCTATAAGGTTAACGCCAATACGAATCTTGTTCGAGTCTGGCCGAGTCCTGAGAACGATCAATGCGTTTGTGTGCTCGAATTGACGGAGATGAATAAGACGAACACATCCAGGCTGCTGCACTTTATTCCATACAACTGAATGGATGGTGGCTCTTATTCTTGAAAATTTTCATCTCGCCACACACCCTTTCACCACTTCCTTTTTGCTGCCACAGTTGTCGTCCCACGATTCATCACTGCTGAATCGTGCAACCCTATTTTCGAGACAGGAGGCGTAATGGACCGGTTAGTTATTGATGATTTGGAATTACAGGGAAAACGTGTTCTGATGCGCGTGGATTTCAACGTGCCGATTGCTGACGGGAACGTCGTGGATGCCACCCGCATCCAGGCGACGCTCCCAACGATTCAGAAAGTGATCTCCGATGGCGGGAAGCTGATTCTGATCTCCCACCTTGGCCGGCCCGGAGGGGAGGTCGATGCAAAATTCAGCCTGGGGCCGGTGGCAGAAAAACTCTCCGAGCTGCTCGGAAGCAGAGTCAGGATGGCAGACGACTGCATCGGAGACGGCGTCGACAGGATGGTGCAGGAGCTGAAGGAGGGAGAGGTGCTGTTACTGGAGAATCTTCGCTTTCATCAGGGAGAGACGGCCAACGACCCGGAATTCTCTCAGAAGCTTGCGAGCCACGGCGAGGTCTTCGTCAATGATGCATTTGGTGCGGCGCATCGCGCCCATGCTTCGACGGCCGGGGTGACCCAACACATCAAGGAAGCTGCCGCCGGTTATCTGCTGCAGTCGGAAGTCACCCATCTGACCAAACTGCTCGAAACGCCGCAGAAGCCGTACGTGGTCATCCTGGGGGGCGCCAAGGTGTCGGACAAGCTGAAAGTCATTCGCAACCTGGTCACCCGGGTCTCGACGATGCTCATCGGCGGCGGGATGGCCTACACATTCTTGAAGGCCAAAGGCGGCGAAATCGGGGACTCCCTGCTCGATACCGAACGTCTGGCCATGGCGTACAATGCTTTGGTCGTTGCCAATCGTCCACACCCCTATAAACGTGTGGAGTTCATCCTACCCTGTGACCACATCGTGAGCACTGCCAGCAAGGAGAGCGAATCCAAGTGCACCGACGCGGCAACGGTTGCTGATGGCTGGAAGGGCGTCGACATTGGCCCCAAAACGGTTGCCGCGTTCAAGGAGAAAATCCTGGCTGCCAAAACGGTCTTCTGGAATGGCCCCATGGGCATCTTTGAAGTCGATAACTTTGCACGAGGCACCATAGAGATTGCCAAAGCCGTTGCCGAAGCCACAGAACGCGGGGCGTTTACCGTCATTGGCGGTGGGGACTCGGTCGCTGCCATTGAAAGAGCGGGGGTGAAAGAGAAGATCTCGCACGTCTCTACCGGCGGCGGGGCCTCGCTGGAGTTTATGGCCGGAATCGACCTGCCGGGCATCCGGGCTCTGTCAAAGGCAAAGAAGAAACCGGCGCCCGAAAAGGCAGCAACTGAGTAGTCCGGATAATGGCGCGCACGCTTCGCCTCTAAAGTCACCCCTCGAACATTGCCTTGCCTCTGGAACCGGCTGTCCTCGTTTGCTCCTGATTCAGGGCAAGAAGCAACCTTGTCCCGTTGGGCAATCGTCTCGCTTGCGTGCGAATCGGCCGTGTGAGCGAATGGGCGGCATGGGGTCTAAGCGGCTGTCCAAACGAGGTGGCTAATTCTGGTGCTCACTCTATCCGCTCAACTCCGGCGAGGAAAATCGTCTTTGCAATTTATGTTGAGATTTGTTATTTTTGATAAAGAGGAGTGCAACGCGAAATGCTAAAGCATTTCACTCCTTACGTGTTGTCCCTTGTTAGGCGAAATTCATGAATTATCGAGGCTATAAGTCCCAACACTGGATATTCGCATGAAGTTTGCTCAACTACGCAAGGAATATCATCGCAGGATCTGCAGGGACCTACTAAGAATTGGAAGGGATTCAAGAAAAGGCGACTACCCCAATAATGCCGATGCGGACAGTAAGATTAGCGTCGCAATTGCGTGGGAAATCGTTGGACAATTATGCGACCAGCCTGTCTCTGGCACCATTTCGGGCCAGAAAGCGGGTACAATTTTCCAGCAGATAACCAAAGACTTCATAGAAAAGACCTTTGAGCTTTTACAACATATTCGACCCGGAAAGTGGATTTATTCGATCAACACTGAACGAGTAACGACATTAGGTTCAGATTATATCGTCAGTCCGGATATTGTAATTGGAAGAAAACCCGAACCCAGAAAGGAAATAAACAAAGGTCAAAAGTTGTTGGGCAAAAACCATTTAGTTGCTCAATTAACCCCTCTTCTTCAAGAAAACTCAGATTCTCCCAAAGCGATTCTTCATGCCAGCATTTCGTGCAAGTGGACGTTACGCAGTGACAGAGCGCAGAATTCTCGTACGGAAGCGCTGAATCTGATTCGAAACCGCAAGGGCAATCTCCCGCATATTGTTGCAGTGACCGCCGAACCTACGACAACAAGGATCGCCAGCCTAGCTTTAGGAACCGGTGACATTGACTGTGTCTACCACTTTGCGCTTAATGAGTTACGAGCCGCCATCTCATCGCTCGGAGACGAAAGTCAGATGGAAATGCTCAATATGCTGATCGATGGCAGAAGATTACGTGACATCAGTGACTTGCCATTTGACCTGGCGGTTTAGACTCACCCTTTCGCAGCTCATGCTCAGGCCGATAGGAGGGGCCATGCTCAGAGCGGGCTCTGTTGTCCTGTTTTTCCTCATGCTCACAAGCCTCATCTTGCCGTCAGGGTATGGGCAAGCCAGGGAGCGGTACAGCCCCCTGGCCTACAAAATGCCCGAAGGCGCACGCTTGACCTACCTGGTTTCCGACAACACTAGAAGCCGACAGCAGGTGCTCGGCACGGAGACGGAAGGGGTAACCCTTCTCAAAGCAACCGTGACGCTGACGTTTGAAGACACGGACAGGAACGGGAATTTAACCTTTGTTCTGAAAAATGAAGCCCTGCACATCGACCTCCATACCGCGCACCTGGATTCAACGCTCAGCAATCCCACGGGCATCGTGGGAAAACGGGTTCGGAAGACGATTCTCCCCAACGGCGATCAGGTCGATTCTGTGGAATTGGATGCGGTCCAGAAGTTGTCTGTGTTGCCGGGGTTGACGAGTGAGCAGGAGTTCTTGCCGAATCTCCCTGACAAGCCCCTGGCTGTGGGAGAGAGCGCCACGGTTGCAGATGTGGATTCGACCCATTCTCACGGCGGGGTCATCCGTACCCGCTCCACCATCGAATATACCTTGCAGGGGATGAAATCGAAAGCAGGGTATGAATGTCTCGCCCTGAGCCTGAAGGGAAGGGTCGGCGTGAACGGGAACGGGGTCGCACAGGGGGTGCCGTTCACAGTCGAGGGAGACGGCACCGTGAGCGGGTCGCTTTGTTTCGCCGTGGAGGAAGGTGTGCTGGTCTCGCATGAAAGCGAGAGCACAGTCAACATGATTGCCGAAATGGCCGGCGAGCAGAAGATGACCCTTGTCATCACACAAACGGCCACCTCGCACGTCGATCTGGTGAAATGAGGCGCGGACGGTGATAGGTAGACAGGCTTGTTTCTTTGTTACGGGCCAGGTTTTTGTACTCCTGGTCTTCATTTTTTCCAGCGAGGCCCTCTGTCAGGACCCTCCTGGCATCTCAGCCGCGACATACGCAAGACGGAGAGCGGCCGTGTTGGAGATGATGCCCGACAGCTCCGTGGCAATCTTCCATGCCGCAGCAAGCAAAACCCGCTTGAACGATGTCGAGTATGAGTACCGCCAGGAAAACAACCTATTCTATTTGACCGGCTTGAGAGACCCCAATACGGCGCTGATTCTGGTCAGAGGCGGTGTCGAAATCGATGGTCAGGCCTCGCAGGAAATCATATTTGTGCCGGAAAAGACTCCCTCGTGGGCCCGCCTCGAGGGCAGGATGGTCACCGCTGAAGAGGCGGGAACCATCGCTGGCCTCGCCACGGTCAAGAGCTACGCTGAGTTTAGAGAGACGGTGATGCGTGTGCTGAGCGGAAAAAAGACGGCGTTCTACGCCTATCCCGTCGAGTTTCTGCACGACCGTCTCACCGGCAAGCGATATTTTATCTCGGACCAGGCGAGAGAATCCCTGAGAGAAGAATATCCCGCCCTGGAGGTGAAATCTCCGAATCGGTTTCTGATGAAACTGAGGCAGATCAAGTCGGAAGAGGAGGTGGTTTTGCTGCAGAAGGCCATCGACATCACCTGTGAGGCGCATCTCGAAGCGATGCGCCGCGCCACGCCCGGGATGTATGAATATCAGCTCGAGGCGGTCATCGAATATGTTTTCAAGCATCTGGGCGCCGAGTCTCCTGCGTTCCCATCTATTGTCGGCTCAGGGCCAAACTCGACGGTGTTGCACCACTGGAAGAACCGCCGCCAGACGGCAGACGGCGATCTGGTGGTGGTCGACATCGGGGCAGAGTACAGCGGCTATGCGGCCGACGTTACGCGCACGATTCCGGTCAATGGCAGATTTTCCCCTGAGCAGCGCAAGATTTATGAAATTGTCCTGCGCGCACAAAACGCCGCCCTCTCGGCAGTCAAGCCCGGTGTGCCATTCGGTGAGATCCACCGGGTGGCCAGGAAAATTATCGAAGATGCCGGGTATGGCGCCTATTTCAAGCATGGCACCAGCCATTATCTCGGTCTCGATACCCACGATGCCGGCGACCACGGTCCGTTGCAGCCGGGCATGGTGATAACGGTCGAGCCCGGCATCTACATCCGACAGGGCGCACTTCTCGACCACGCCTACTGGAACATCGGCGTCCGCATCGAAGATGATGTGCTCGTCACCGACGATGGGCACCAGCTCCTCTCTGAAAAAGCACCGCGCGAGATGGCCGCCATCGAGCAGCTCATGCGCCAGGAGGGCAAGTGGACGATCAGCATCGATTGAGCGGGCAGGAATATTTTGCAAAACCGCTCTGTTCTAAAAGATGAACCGCTAAGGAGTGAGCTGATGAGCCTGTTCGTTGGAAAAATCACGAGAATCGCCATCGGGATTGTCCTGCTGTCCACTCAATCTCTGTTTTCTCAAGATCAGAGCGAGCCGCCGGAAACGGTGAACGACGCCAGACCGAAACTAGAGACAGAGACGCGCAGCATTCCCCCCTCCTTTGTCACGGTGCTCGGCAAGCAGGCCAAACCGCTCTCATCGCCTGACCTGACACTTGAAAAGACGGCGGATCCGGAACTGACAACTTCCTTGTTGGATTACAGAGTGCCGTTTTCGATCCTTTTCAAGTACAATACCTCGCCCAGCAATCCGGACCATCATTGCTATGAAATCCGCAAACCTTTGACCCGGAACTATACGTTTCTATTCAATTTCTTGTCCACGCAACAGTACAATTTGAGTGCTTCATTGAAGTAACTCGTGCTTGCGTTTCATGGTATCCTCCTGAAGGCCCCGCGCGACAGCGGGGCCTTTCTTATTTCATCTGCATCAGCCTGTTCAAAAACTCGTTGACAATCGCGTTCAGCATTAATATACTTAGTACTGTTTTTCAGTGCCTACAGCCTAACCACCTTCGGAGTGAGAATCGAATGCAGATCGGATTTGTCGGACTCGGTATCATGGGACGCGCCATGTCTCTGAACTTGCTCAACGCAGGGTTTGCCCTGACCGTCTGGAACCGTACCACCCAAAAGACGCGGCCGTTGAGCGAGGCTGGCGCGCGTGTCGCGGGAAGCCTGGCGACCCTTGCCGAACACACAGATGTGATCATCACGATGCTGAATGACACCTCCGATGTCGAGGAGGTCATTTTTGGAGATCAAGGGCTGATCACCGGGCTGAGCCAGAAAAAAATCGTCATCGATATGAGCACGATTTCCCCGGATGCCACTGAGCAAATTGCCCGACGACTGCAGGATGTCGGCTGTGAGATGCTGGATGCACCGGTCTCGGGCGGGGATATCGGCGCCCGAAACGCCACCCTGACGATCATGATTGGCGGCAAAAGGAAAGTCTTCGAAAAGATGCTGCCGGTGTTACAGGCCATGGGAAAGAACATCACGCTTTGCGGCGGCCATGGTGACGGCCAGCGCGTGAAGATGGTCAACCAGGTGCTGTGCGGGTTGCACACGGTCGCTCTCTCCGAAGCATTCGTGCTCGCCGAAAAAGTTGGACTTGACCTCGAAATCATGCACAAAGTGGTGTCGAGCGGTGCGGCCGGCTCATGGGCGTTGGACAATTATGGTCCGAGACTTTTGCAAGGCGATTTGGCCCCGGGGTTCAAGCTCGGCATGCAGCAAAAGGACCTGCGCATCGCCAACGAAACTGCGCAGCGATTTGGTGATGAGTTTCGTGGCATCGAGCTGGCGTACTCGTTGTTCACAGAAGCGAAGGCAAAGGGGTGGGGGGAGCTTGGTGCGCATGCTCTGTTAAAGCTCTATTCAAAAGGAAAGTCGTGACCAAAACCGGCACAGGTCGCTTGAAGGTCAGAAAAGCTCAGTTACAACTTTATCTCGTTTTGTTGTTGTCTCTTTCAATTACCGCCATTTTCTTGTTGCCGTTTTGCAATTGGATGTACAAATGCGGCTGCGCCGTTCTCTGGGGTGGCGGCGCGGATTTGTGCAACGTCCACCGACCCGGCGTGCCTCACTGTCCCTGGTGTGTGGCACGGAAGCCAGCGTTGATGGCCGCGCATTTCATCGCGCTTTTTGCCGGCCAGGCCGGCGCCATTTATGCCTTCAGAAAGAAATACGGGCTGGCGGAGGTCTGGCTCCTGGTGGCCGGCGTGCTGGTCTTTTGCGGGCTGGCGGTTGTGGATGGATTCATTTTCAAAACCCTGGACAGGTATCCTTATTTTTTCATATGAGCTCTCACAATCCGAAAACTCGCAAAGAGCGCCTTGTGGTCGTCGGTGGGTGCGCGGCCGGCATGAGCGCGGCAAGCAAAGCCAGGCGGTTGCGCCCGGAGATGGAGGTGGTGGCGCTGGAGAAAACGCCGCACGTCTCATACAGCGCTTGCGGCATCCCCTATTATGTGGCAGACTTCGTCCGGCAACCGTCGGATCTGGTGACGGTCACGCCGGAGGAGTTTCGGTCGAAACGCAACATCGCTGTGTTCACACGCCATGAGGTGGTGGACATCAAGCCCGTGCAACGACAGGTCACGGCGGTTGAGATGGAGACAAACAAAGAGATGTGCTGGCACTACGACCGGCTGCTCATTTCGGTCGGTGGTCTGCCGAACCGGCCTGACATCCCCGGCATCGACCTGCAGAACATTTTCACCATTCAGACCCTGCAGGACGGCATCCGGATCAAGCAGTTGATTGATGAGCGCAGACCGAAGCGGGTCGCCATTGTTGGGGGTGGGTACATTGCGATGGAAATGGCGGAGGCTTGCCGGGTGCGAGGCTTGCAGGTCAACCTCCTGGAGAAACGGCGCCAGATTCTTTTGACATTTGAAGAGAACATTGTCGAGGCCGTGCGCGCAGAGTTGTCACGGAACCAGGTGACCGTGCAGACGCAAGCTCAAATCGTGCGGTTTGCACCAAATGGGCTCAACGAGGTCACACAGGTCTTGTTGGCTGGCACGGAGGAAGCTTTGCCGGTTGATTTCGTTCTGGTATGTGCGGGATTGGCGCCGAATACCCGTCTGGCAGAGATCGCCGGCGTCCGGCCGGGGAAGACCGGCGCTATTGGAGTCGATTGGAAGATGCAAACCAGCGTGCCCAATATCTACGCGGCTGGCGACTGTGTGGAGGTCAAGAATTTGGTCTCGGGCAAGCCGGACTACATTCCCCTTGGTCCCACGGCCAACAAGCAGGGCAGAGTAGCGGGGGAGAATATCGGCGGCGGTACGGCCATTTTCCGGGGCGTCGCCGGCACCTCAGTTTTCAAGACCTTCGAGCTCGAGGTCGCCAGGACCGGTCTTTGCGCACGGCAGGCCAGAAGTCACAGCCTCGATGTCGACATGGTGACGATTACTGAGAGATCAAAGGCCGGGTACTACCCGGGCGCTCAGCCCATGACCGTTTGCGTCGTCTTCGACAGGCGGTCGGGCCGGCTGCTGGGTGCGCAGATGGTCGGCAGGGAGGGGGTGAGCAAACGCATCGATGTTTTTGCCGCGGCGCTCCTGAACAAAATGACGCTGGAGGATCTGGCATCTTTGGATTTGAGCTACGCCCCGCCGTTTGCCCCGGTGTGGGACCCGGTTCTCGTGGCGGTGAATGTGGCACGCGGGAAGCTGCATCGGTGATTCATTGAGGTTTCGGGCTTCACAAAACGCGGGTATCCAGACAGGGATGTAAGCGGTTGATTATGCATATCGTGTAGGTGATAAATAGGAGTGCAACGCTTTAGCGTTGCATGCAATGCTAAAGCATTGCACTCCTTGCTTGTTAACATAAAGGAGGAAAACATGGCAGACTTGAGTTTTCTCGACGATGAGCTCAACCAGCTGCAGGAGCTGGGGCTATTCAACACCATCCGTACCATTGGTACGGCCCAGGACGCCTGGATTGAAGTGGATGGCAAGCGGGTGCTGAACATGTGTGCCAACAACTATCTGGGTTTTGCCAACCACGCGGAGCTGAAAAAAGCGGCCCGGCAGGCCATCGAGGCATTTGGGGTCGGCCCGGCGGCCGTGCGAAGTATCGCCGGCACCATGACTTTGCACGGCGAATTGGAAGAGAAGCTGGCCAAATTCAAGAAGGTTGAGGCGGCGATTTCCTTCCAGTCCGGATTCAATTCCAACCTGGCCGCCATCCCTACGCTGATGGGGCCGGAAGACGTGATCTTTTCCGATGAGCTCAACCACGCCAGCATCATCGATGCCTGCCGTTTGACCAAAGCGAAAACCGTGCGGTTCAGCCACTGTGACGCCGGCTCCCTGGATGAGAGGCTGAAAGAATTTCAAACCGCCCGCCGCAAGCTCGTGGTCAGCGATGGCGTCTTCAGCATGGATGGCGACATCGCGCCCATTCCTGAGCTCGTGCAGGTCGCTTCCAGATACAACGCCATGGTGATGGTTGATGATGCGCATGGCGAGGGGGTCATGGGCGACTCCGGGCGCGGCATCGTCGACCACTTTGGCCTGCATGGCCAGGTGGATATCGAGATCGGGACCCTGTCGAAAGCATTCGGGGTGGTGGGCGGGTATGTTGCCGGCAAAAAGAAAATCGTCGATTATTTGCGCCAGCGCGCCCGGCCATTCCTGTTTTCCAGCGCGGTCACGCCTGCGGACGTCGCCGCCTGCATCAAAGCAGTCGACATTCTCACGAAATCGGGCAACCTGGTGCAGAAACTGTGGGATAATTCAAAATATTTTCAAGCGAAACTTCGCAGCCTGGGCTTCGACCTGGGCGTGACCGTCACGCCAATTACGCCGGTGATGGTCGGGGATGCGAACAAAGCGCAGGCGTTCAGCCGTGCCCTGTTCGAGAACGGTGTCTTTGGCATGGCGATCAGCTATCCGACGGTACCGCGCGGCAAGGACCGCATCCGCGTCATGAATTCCGCCACCCACTCAAAAGATGATCTCGATTTTGCAGCCGGGGTCTTCGAGAAGGTGGGTAAAGAAGTCGGAATTATTTGACCGACAGGCGCGGGGTCCCTGTGTATGCTCGAGTTACTGAGAAATGTTAGCACGTTACTTAATATTATTATGAGGGAGAGCTATGAAATTCTATGAAACACGAACAGTGCTCAACACCGGCTTCGCCTTTGGTTTGCTGGTTTGTGTCATTGCGAGCGGTTGGGCGCAGGGAACGGAATCGTCTTCAAAAAGTGAGCACGAAGCTGGGCAAGCCAACATTGCGACCTTCTCCATCGTCGCCGCGGATCCGGAAGCAGGGGAGGTCGGCATTGCGGTCGCCTCCCGTTTCTTCACGGTCGGCAATGTGGTGCCGTGGGCGAAGGCTGGCGTTGGTGCGGTGGCCACGCAATCATTCGCAAATACCTCCTTTGGCTGGCGGGGCCTGGACCTGCTGCAGAAAGGCCTGACACCTGAGGAAGTCAAAACTGTCCTGTTGCGCCAGGACGACAATCCGACCCGCCGGCAGTTCGGCGTGGTGTCGGCCGACGGTCAGTCCGCAACTTACACGGGTGAGAACTGCATTGCGTGGGCAGGGGGCAGGCAAGGCACAAACTACGCGGTACAGGGGAATATTCTCGCGGGAGAGGCCGTGGTGGCTGCGATGGAGAAAACTTTTCTGCAAACCGGAGGCAATCTGGCAGGTCGACTCTACGCGGCGTTGCTCGCTGGCGACCGGGAGGGCGGTGACTCGCGCGGCAAACAGTCTGCGGCCCTGCTGGTTGTCAAGGAAGGCGCGGGCTACGGCGGCTACACGGACCGGGCTATCGACGTCCGCGTCGACGACCATGCGGAGCCGTTCAAGGAGCTGGGCCGCATTCTGCAGATCGCTCAGATGAACTACGCCTGGAACCAGGGGTGGACGCTTTTCACCCAAAAAAAGCCAGAAGAGGCGCTGCCACATCAGGAGCGCGCAGCCAGGCTGGCACCACAAAATGGCGAGGTCTTTTATGACCTGGCGGTGATCAGGCTCGCAGCAGGAATGAAGAAGGAAGCTCTGCAAGCGCTACAAAAGGCGGTTGAGCTCAATCCTAAACTAAAAAAACAGGCAAGCCTGGACGAAGACCTGATGGCCTTGCGGGATGCTGCTCAATTTCAGCAGGTACTCGAGTAAGCAGGGCTGGGAAAGCAGGAACATTCGAAGGAAGGAGAGAGTCATTGCTCCGGGCTTGGCACTCTTGACGCCTTCCGGGAAGTGTGATAAGCGTCCTGCCGCAAGTTTTGTTTGGTTTTTTCTCAGTCTTTGCTATATTGCATGATATTTTTTATCGTCTAAAGTGGAGGTCTTCATGGTCGAGAACATCGAGGACGTAAGCATCACGTATGAGGAAGACGGCATCGAGGTCGTGAAGGAGTTGGAGAAAAGAGTTCTTTCCAAGGGCGCCTGGGCCACGGTGATTTTCAAGTATCAAGATTGGGACCGGGCGAAGGAAGTGTACTCGGACGACAAATATACCATTCGACGTTACCGCAAAGTCAGCGGCGTTTACCGCCAGCAGAGCAAATTCAATATTTCCAGCAAAGCGCAAGCCTTGAAGCTGATTGAAGTTTTGCAGGAGTGGGCAGGGGTGAACTAAGAGTCAGAGCAACGTTCAATTCTCGAACAAATGCGAACAACGACCAACCCTCTCGAGCTGAACCTTTTCCGCCTATGGTCCGCGGTTCTTGTGGTGACCGTCTGCCTGTGCGGCTTGATGCCTGCATTCTCAGCATTTGCCCAGGACAACCACGGCGTGGTTTTGAGCTTGCAGCAGTGTGAAACCCTCGCGTTTGAGAACAACCCCTTGCTGGAGGATGCGCGCCAGAGCTTGCGTTTGGCCGAGGTGAAGATGCTGCAAGTCATGCATTCCAATATCCTGCCCAGATTTGAACTGAGAAACGTTTGGGGACCGATACCGCAGCAGCGTGGCGTCTACGATAGCACGGGCGTTCTCACCTCACCCGACAAGCCAGACGAATTCAATGAACTCCGTTATTTCACTCAGGTTGACCTCCACCTGGAGCAACCCCTTTACACCTTTGGCAGGTACAGCAAGCGGAGCCAGGAGGCGCACTTCAGCGCCCAGGCTGCGCGGGCACGAGTTGAAAAACGGAAAGCGGAAACGCAGTTGCAAGTGCGGCAACTTTACTGGGGACTGGTCCTGGGGCAGGAGCTGCTGCCGGTCATCGTCAAGGCCCGCGACGACATGACGAAAGCCGAAAACAAACTGGAAGAAAAGCTCGAGGCAGGGTCGGACGAGGTCAGTCAAACCGACCTCTTCAAACTGCAGATGTTCAAGTATGAAATCAATAAACGGCACCGGGAAGCGCTGTACAAGCTCGGACTCGCCCGTTCAAGTTTGAAAGCCGCCATCGGATTGCCGCAACAGGACGAGTTCACGCTCGAGACCGAGTATCTCGAGCCGCTGCAGGTGGAGCTGGACAGCCTGTCGATCTATTATGATCTCGCGCTGCGCAATCGCCCGGAGCTCGCGGAGCTGCGGGCGAAAACGAACGCCCGATACGCTCGCATCGAAGTCGAGCGCAGCCAGAGGTACCCGCAATTCTTTGCCGGCGCTGAAACCAAATTCAACTTCGCCAAAGACCGGTTCGACCCCAGGAATCCCTTTGTCAACAATTCGACCAATTATTTTCGCCCGAATCCGTTCGTGGGCGTGCGTCAGAACTTGAACTTTGTGCGAACCCTGGACAAAATCAGACTGGCGCAAATCGAATACGAGCTGGCCGGCCAGAAGGACCAGGCGCTTGCGAAAGAAATCCTGCTGCAAGTCAAGAAAGCATACGCTCAGGTGCTGCAGGCCCGCACCAGGCTCGAGCAGAGCCGCAAAGCCCTCAAAGCAAGCGACAACTGGTTGCGCTCCGCCTCCATGACCTTCGATATCGGTGTTGGCGAAACCAAGAACCTCATCAAAGCCTCCAGGGCGAACAGCGCGATGCAGGCAGAGCATTTTCAGAATATTTTCCTGCTCAATACTGCGCTGGCAGAGTTGAGCCGGGTGGTGGGTAAGGATGTTTATCCGGAGGTGGGGAGGTAGGCAAATTCATTGACAGGAAACTCAATCTGCTCCCCAAAACACGGTCTCAAACCGTTTTCGATCGAGTAAGGATTCCCACCGTTGCACGTTTCACGTCCGCACACCTCACAACCCCAACCGCTCCAGTTCCTCCGCCACTCTGAATCCGCTCCGGAGAACCTCCTGCCTGGCCTCAGATTCTCGCTGCAGTACCGGGTTGGTATGATTGAAGTGAACAAAGCGAACCTTCATGCGCTCGCTCTCAGGGAGCTCCTGAAACCGCTTCAACGTGTGCGAAATAAACGGATGCGGAAATCCAGACATATCCCGTCCGGGAATCTCACCGTTGGCGTAAAAAGTCGCATCGAGGTACGCAACCGAGACCGCGGCAATCCTGTCCTCGATGCGCGTGCCCCAACGCTCCCACTCCTCCCAGCTATCGATATCCGGAATGAACAGCACCGAACGATTGGGACCCTCGATCTGGAAGCCGACCACCTCGGAGTATTCCTGCCGGTGCGGGACGAGAAAGGGCGTCACGCTGAGTCTTACATTAAGCTTTACTGGCTCGCCATCTTCAAGTGAAACCAGGGAGATGTTTTTGTAGCGCACCAATTGCTCCCATGGCCCATTGGATCTCAGGTACTCTTGCATGCGGGGCATGGTGTAAACGGGAATCTCATGGGCACCCAGTACCTCATGCCCGAGAAACATCAGACCCGTATAGTGCCCGATGTGGGCATGGGTGAGAAAGATGCCGGTCAGGCCGGGCTTGTCCGCCACCGGCGCCATTTCGTCCAGCCGATGCAGTTGTTCCGGAAAGTCCGGTGTTGCTTCGAACAGCCACCGTTCAGAAGACACCGGGTCCACGACCGCCAGGCAAACCACATGTTTGCGCCGGGCCGGGTCACGCCACCCCGGATGTTTCTTCGTTCCCGCTTGCGGAACGCCCCCGTCCTGCGCGATGCCGAGCACGATCAAGAATGGATCCATTGCTGCCGTTTTGTTTTGTCCGCTTTGACCGGACACGATGTTGGGTATGATCACGGCCACGGCAAGCCCTATCGCTAGCGATATTCTACACGTCATCCTTTGCTCTCTGTGTCTGTGTGTTGCATGCCAATGTACACAAGGCTTCATATATTGATCCACAAAAAAATCATGCGCTCTCAGCGATTTTACCATCCTGGGCAGTGGTATGAGTTTGTTGCAGGAAATATCCAAAGCAGCATCCATGAAAACCCGGTGACCTAAAACTTGAAGGGTCGGGACGTGCGCAGTTATCTGTTTGGCCCGCCAGCGGCAGGAGCTTCCGGCAGAGCCGGAAGCTGGCCCTTGCGAAGGTGGTTGGCAACCTGTGCTTGAATCAACACTTCGACCACCCACAATTGTAGCACATGATGCACGCCGATTCGTGCGTCACGGTTGAGCCGCATTCCGGGCAGCCCGTCATCTTGGCGGCGTGCGCGGCGCGTGATTCTTTTCCTTCTTCTTGCTTTTCTTCTTTGTTGCGCTCTGGGGCGGTGGTGCTGTGGTGATTGAGCGCGTCACCTGAATTCTGGGGTGTCGGCAGATGACCTCTGCGGATGAGATATCTTTCCAGGGCTTTGCCGATGGCGTCAGGGGTCGACAGGATGAGCTCGCCGTCCTCCCAGACCGGGGCCGGCCCGGAAATTCCCTTGAGCTGAGCGATGATCTCACGCGGATCGATATGTGAACGCAGCGCTAATGAGATGAGCCGACTGATGGCCTCGGTTTGCGCGGGTGCGTTGCCGCCTGCCTTGCCGATGTTGGAGAACACCTCACAGATCCCATCCTCGTCTTCGTTGATGGTGACATAAAGATTGCCCTCGCCGGTGCGAATGCGTTCGGTGAGGCCGTGCGTGAACTTGGGTCGCGTTCTGGGATGGTAGCCGTGCTTGTCCGCCTGGACATGCGTAAACTTTTCTGTTTGCAAGATGCCTTCACGACTTCCTTCGCGGTAGACGGTGACCCCTTTCAGGCCGGTCTTATAAGCCGTGATATAGATGTCCGCCACCGTCTCCGGCGAAACACTTTGCGGTAGATTGACCGTCGATGACAGGCTGGTGTCGACGTACTTCTGGATGACCCCTTGCATTTTCACTCTAAAGTACGGGTCGATGTCATGGGCCGTCGCAACGTAATCCGGCAGGTTTTTGTCGCCGCCAAACAGTTGCCTGATAAGGGGGTGGTAAACCTTGTACTCGCGGAAGCTTTCGCCGTCGTGGTTTTTTACCCGGCGGGTGTAGCTGGTGCAGAAAATAGGTTCGATGCCGGAGCTGGTTTCCGCCACAATGGAGCCTGTCCCAACCGGCGGCACCGTCAGGACGGTGGCGTTGCGAATCCCGTGGGCTTTGATTTCCATCTGAAGCTTTTTCGGAAGCGATTGCACAAACTTGCTTTTGCGATAGCCGGTCCAATCGAACAGCGGGAAAGCGCCTTTCTCTTTTGCCAGCTCCACGGAGGTTTCGTAGGCGACATCACGGATGGTTTTCATTATTCTTTCGGTCACGTGAAGCGCCGCTTCCGAGTCGTACTTGATTTTCATCATGACCATGGCATCAGCCAGCCCGGTGATGCCGATACCGACTCGACGGTCTGAGCCTACGGCCTTCTTGATCTTGTCAAAAGCATGAAACGCCATGTTATAGTCGATGACATTATCCATGAAGCGGGTGACCACGCGCGTCGTCTTTTGCAGATCTTCGAAATCAAAGGTGCCATCGTCGCGCACGAATTTCAGCAGATGGATGTTGCCGAGGTTGCAGGCCGTGTAGGCTGCCAGCGGTTGCTCGCCACAGGGATTGGTGCTGGAGAGTGGGTTTGCGTACTCGACATTGTGGTGCTCCCGCATGGTATCCCAGAAAATGATGCCAGGCTCAGCGGACGCATGCGCATTCTCGATGATTCTCTGCCACAGATCTTTTGCCTGCACTTTCCTGAACACTTTGGGTGGAATCGTCTTCTGCTGCTCCGGCAGACACGGCCACCTGAGCTCGAATTCCCTGTCGTTCAAAAGCGCGTCCATGAACTCATGCGTAATCAACACACTGACATTGGCATATTTTACTTTCTGGCGGTTGGAGTCATTCTTGATGGCGATGAACTTCTCGATGTCCGGATGGTCCACCCGCAGAGTGAGCATCAACGCGCCCCGGCGGCCCGCCTGCGAAACGGTGTTGGTGCTCTCGCTGAGCAGGTTCATGAAGGCCGTTGCTCCGGGAGATTTGTCCACCGTCGCATTGACCGGTGAGCCCTCCGGACGCAGAATCGAGAGATCAGTGCCCACTCCCCCGCCCGTACGGTAGACCATCGCGCTTTCGCTCAGACAGCGATAAATGCCGTTCAGACTATCCTGTTCGATCGGAATGACGTAGCAGTTTGACAGTGTGGGGCGTCTCTGGGCGTCGTCGCGCCCGGCGCCGTGCATGACGCGACCCCCGGGCAGAAACTTATAGTCGAACAGGACCTGGAAGAATTCTTTGTACCAGAAATCGTGATCTTGCTCGACCGAGGCCATCGCCCGGGCAACCCGGTGCCACAAATGCAGGGGTCCGGTTTCATCCGGCGCCAGATATTTTGACCGCAGCACGTCCTTTGCCAGCGTGTTATCGCCATAGAATCTGTCGGACTCGCCGGCTTTTTCAATTCGAAGCCCAGAAAAATATTGTCCGAACTCCTTCTTTATCTTGCTGACGAGCGGCTCAGCCGACTGGGCACCATTGTGTCCGGTTTTTTTTGTTTTGTTTGGAAGACCTCCGTTTGCCGGCGCAGGCTCCCTGTTTCCCATTGCCATCGCTGAGTTGGATTTCTGTTCCATGGAAATACTCCTCCTAAAACTGAATTCTTGTCGTCAAAGTGTGGAGAATATACAATATCTCGCATCGGAAGTCAAGCAAAAAGTACAAAATATAGTATTTTTGGGTCTGCAACATACTATACATGGTGTATTTTGCCATTCTTGGGGTTTGTTGACAC
>JBHHXT010000013.1:0-50512 GCA_046757165.1 bacterium
TCAATCATCGGCCTGTCTGCACTCGACTCGCAAAATGTCACAGAAAAACGCAAAAAATTAAGAAATGTTCAAATGCGGGGCCATATTTCTCTTTACTTTTCGAGTATTATTGCATAGATTTGCTCCATCGGTATTCTATCAGAGAGATGATTTATGAAATCGCGCAAGCGTAGTTGGCTTTTTCGTGTTACCTGGCCCGTGACACATTATGTTGTCACCAACTTCTCGGTCATGATTGGCTATATTTTCTTCAATGTGCTCAATCGTTTGACCGTGATCGGACGAGAAAATGTGCCAACGCGGCCGAACACTTTGCTGCTGTCAAACCATCAGAGCATGATCGACAGCTTCCTGGTTGGCATGTCCGCGTTCTTCCCTAAATCTCTATTGAACTCCTGTATTTTGCCGTGGAACCCGGCTGCAGAAGAGAACTTCTACCGCAATTCTATTCTGGCCTGGCTGGCGGACAACTGGAAATGTATCCCGATCAAGAAGGGCCGCAAGGATGTCGGGGCTATCTTCAAGATGGCAGAAGCACTCAAGTCAGGTCCCATGACATTGTTTCCGGAAGGAACCCGGTCGCGCGATGGCTCGATCGGCAAGCCGCGAGGCGGCGCCGGTCTGCTGATTCTGGAAACACAGCCCACCGTTATTCCGGTTTGCATCGACGGCATGGACCAGGTGCTGCCGATCGGGAAGGTGGTGCCCAGAATTTTCAAACGGATTCATGTCTACTTTGGCCCACCCCTTGACCTGTCGGAGTTCTACGGTCGCGAAAAAAACAAGGATGTCGCGGAAGCGATCATGAATCGTGTGATGGAGCGACTTCGCATTATGCGAACGGAGTTGCACGAAATACAAGGCCGCAACCACACGTATGCGGAGAAAGCCATCTTTGAAAGTGAGGAAGTAAAGAGCCAGAAAGCATAGATCGCCTCTTTGTAATTTTTTCATTTCCTTTTTCCTCCATAGTTCTTATATTCAGCCACTCTTGCCTCTGCTTCCCGGGGAAGAATTTCAGATTTCGTTCTGTTATTAAAAGCACATATGGCATGATCCTGGTTTTCTTTGTGCACGAAAGCGAAGAGCAAGCGCCTAACTTGTAGATAAATATGAGCATCTCGAGACAATTCACTCTATTCCTGACGCGACAAAGTCGCTCACGAAATTGTTTTGTTGTTTTTTTGCAGAAAATCAAAACCAATCACATAGCTGCACCTCTGGCAATCCTGCTCGTTTTGCACGGCGCGAATCTTTGCTTTGGCCAACGCCAAAGGAGCGAGCCAGCCATCCAGATGCTGAGCAGCGACGCGACAGGACTGACCATCGCGTTTGCACCGAAAAACTGGCGCGAGCAGGTGTTTGTCGACGATGGCGTCGAGCTGACTCGAATCGATTTCCAGGGTGCGGTTCTGAAGGAACAGGAAGGCAATCCGCAAATCCCCTATCATGTCGCCGTGGTGGGCATGCCGGTTGGCGCCAGGCTTCGTGTGCGCATTGTGGAATCCGACTACGAGTCACGTGCCGGCGTGCGGCTGGCGCCTTTTCCAAAGGTCAAACGCGTCGATGGCTGGCCTGTACGAGAAGTTGTTTACAACCCGGAGATCTACGGCCAGGCACAATCCTTTCCCTCTGAGCTGGTTCGGGTGGATAAGCCTGTGTTCTTTCGTGACCAGCAAATCGTTCGGATCCAGGTGGCCGGCGCGCAATTTCTGCCGGCGCAGAACCGGCTTTTGAAGTACCGGCGTATCATTGTCCAGGTGAGTTTCGAGGGCGGGCAGACCGCACCGGCAGAGACCTTTGCTGTGTATTCTGAGTCAGAGGAACGTCTGTACCGAAACGTGCTGCTGAACTATGAGACGGCCCGGAGGTGGCGCAAAAGACGAAAGCAGGTTGATTTTTCAAAACAGGCAGCATTTCAGGGGACGACCTTCTATCGCTTCAATATTCAAGATGAAGGAATCTATAAAATCGATGGCCGATTCCTGGAGTCGGAGATAAGCGGCCTGAGCCTGGCCAGCATCGACCCCAGCAAGATCCGGTTGTTCAACAACGGCGGGCGTGAGCTGCCCAGGGATATCGATGCGCCCAGGCCGGAGGGGTTGGTGGAGAACGCCATTGTTGTCGATGACGACGGCGACGGGCGGTTCGACCGCGACGATTTCATCCTTTTCTACGCCAGAGGCGTGAATGGCTGGGAGTATGACCCACAGGCCGGAGAGTACAAGCACTACATAAACCATTTCACCTTCAGCAATACTTACTGGCTCTCCCTGGATGGCCAGCAGGAAGGCAAGCGCATGTCGACCGTTACGTCGGGCACACCTGGTGCGGAGGTGATCGAAACCTACCAGGGCATGACGTTTGTGGAAGAAGAGAAGACAAATCGCCTCAACTCGGGTCTGAACTGGTTCGGGCAAGGATTTGCCGTCGATGAATTCAGCCGGTCCCACACCTGGCGCCTGGCGATGCCAAATGCCAGAGCCGGAGAAGAAGGGCGGTTCGAGTTTCGCTTTGCAGCCCTGAATCAGGGCACGCATCGTTTCACCATCCGGATGAACGGAAAGACAGTTGCGAGCACGCAGTTTTCGGGGTTGCTTGGGGATTTCAGCGGCAGCTTTTTGAGGATGCGCCTGAGAGATGAAACGTTCTCGGCCAGGGATGTTATGATACCGGGTGAAAATGAGCTCGAGCTGTCTTATGCTCACTCGGCGACGTTTGGTCAGGCTTTTCTGGATTGGTTTGAGATATTCTATCCAGCGCAGATGCAGGCCGTGGAGGACGAATTGGTTTTCTCAGTCGTGCCGAGCAATGGGCTGAGGACGTATCGAGTTTCCGGATTCAGCAGCAGCGATATTCAGCTTTTTGATGTGACGGATTTTTCCGAGGCCAAGCGGGTGACGGGCGGCACTCTTTCGAATGGGATCCTCACCTTTGCCGACGTTCAGGAGGCGGACGCCCCCAAACGCTATGCCGCAGTTTCTGCCAGCAAGTTTAGACCGGTTGAGAACCTGGAGCGGACTGAATTTCGAGACCTTCGAGACCCCGCGGCTGCGGAAAACGACCCTGCCGAATTTGTTATCATTACTCATAATGACTTTTTTTCGCAAGCGGAGCGACTGGAGAGTTTTCGAGAAAACGGCAGTCCCACCAACCGTTTGGCCACGAGAGTGGTTCGTCTCACGGACATCTTTGACAATTTTTCCGGCGGCTTGTTCGATCCCACTGCCATCCGCGATTTCTTGAAGCATGCGTTTGAAAACTGGCGAACCCGCCCATTGTACGTGCTTCTCCTGGGAGATGGCACATACGATTACAAGAACAGCACGATAAATTTCATCCCGACTTTTCAGAGCGATGAGTTGGGCGATGAGAACCAAAGAATGCTCCGAGAGCTTGAAAGCCGGACGACCGATAGCTGGTTTACCTATCTGGATGAAAGCAATGATTTTCCCGGCACGCCGGTTATGGATATGGTTATCGGCCGGCTCAATGCACAAACGATTGCAGATGCGAAAAACGTCATCGACAAAATCATCGACTACGAATCTCGTCCGCAGCGCGGCAACTGGCGCAATACCATAACTATCGTTGGCGATGACGAGCTGGTCACCGGCGGCCAGGCCAGCGCGCAGGATGCGGCCCTGCACATTCCACAGGCGGAGAGCCTTGCTGAAACCTACATCCCGCGCAGTTTTGAGGTGCAAAAAATCTACTTGTCTGAGTTTCCGAAAGTCACCAGCGCAGCGATTGGTGGGTTTACCAAGCCAGCGGCAAAGGAGACCCTGCTGCGGCAGATGAATCAGGGGACCCTGATTGTCAACTATATTGGCCATGGCAACTCATCTCTGTGGGCCCATGAGCATATTTTCGAGACTTCCGATAACGACAGGGTGCAAAATCAGGATAAGCTGATTTTCTTTGTGGCGGCGACTTGTGACTGGGCGCTCTTCGACGACCCATCACCGTCCGGACAGAGCCAGGCCGAGGACCTCCTCCTTGCTGAAGACAGAGGCGCGATTGCCGTACTCTCCTCGGCGCGTCTGGTCTTCTCCTCGACGAACTTTAGTTTCAGCAAGAAATATTACGACAATCTCTTCACTGAAGCAGGCTCAACCAGCCGCATCGGCGAGGCGTTCGTCATCACAAGGATTCAGAACAACAGTCGGGTCAATGATGAAAAGTATCACATCTACGGGGATCCAACCTTGAGATTAGCCGTGCCGCAGCAACAAGCCGTGATCACCTCCATGACGCCAGATTCCATTCTCGCCTTATCCACGATTGAGGTGGAGGGCGAAATTCGCCAGGATTCGCAACTTGCGAGTACCTTTAATGGTACAGCATTTATCAATACCCTTGATTCACGGAGGTTTGTGGTGCACAAGCCTGAGGCTGGCTCGAACCAGGAGTATTTCTTACCTGGCAATTCTATTTACCGGGGCACGGTTCCAGTGACCAATGGGGTCTTCAAAGCCAGGTTTATCGTTCCCAAAGACATCTCTTACGGCGGCAGGCAGGCTCGTGTCGGCGTTTATTTCTGGAACGACGAACTCGATGGCTCTGGCTTCAGAGAAAATATTGTAGTCAGCAGCTCGACCGCGAATCTGGTTGACGGACAGGGTCCGCAAATCCGAATCTATTTCAGAGAGCACGAAAATTTTACTACCGGCGATATCGTGGACGAGAGCGTCACGATGGTCGTCGATCTGGCCGATACTATTAGCGGAATCAACATCGCGGGTGAAATCGGACACAGGCTAACCTTGAGTATCGACCCGAACGAAGAGACCTGCCTGTCGCAATTGAACCGATTTCAAGGCACAAACATCATCGATTTGACTGATCTATTCCAATTCAACGAGGGGGACCATCTGGCTGGCAAAGTGGAGTTTCCACTTCATTTTCCGGCCGAGGTCGATATCGCCGGCAGCACGGTGCGGTGCCAATCTCTCGAAGGCGAACAACGACACCGGCTGGTGGTCAAGGCGTGGGACAATTCGAATAATTCATCGACGGCTGCTGCCGAAGTTTTGGTCGTCCACGAAGAGGGCCTGGTTTTGCGTGAAGTCATGAACTACCCCAACCCATTTAGAGACAGAACCACCTTCACATTTTTTGCCAATCAGGACGCCGAGGTCAGGATAAAGATCTACACTGTCGCCGGACAATTGATCCAAACAGTGGAATATCTCAATGTCAGAAATGGTTTTAACATGATAGATTGGGATGGCCGTGATGCGCAGGGGGACATTCCCGCCAACGGCGTTTACCTCTACAAGTTGATAGCAAAAGCTCAGGGCAGCAATGGTCTGATGCAGAAAGAAGCCATAGGAAGATTAGCGATTATTCGTTGAAGTGATTCATAGCCGGAAGGAAAGACAACCATGAAAAAGAAAGCCTTGACCGCTATTGTGTTTGCCATACCTCTCCTGGCGTTTTCAGTCCGCGTTGCAACAACAACCGGAAACGAGGATGCCACGGGCTCAAAGAAGACCGGAATTCAATGGACGACCTTTGACAAGGGGATGGACCAGGCCAAGAAGGAAAAGAAGTTACTCGTCGTTGATTTTTATACGGATTGGTGCCATTGGTGCCGCGTCATGGATAAAGAAACCTATGGCGACCAGGCGGTGGTCGAATATGCCAAGGACAAGATCGTGATGGCGAAACTCAACGCCGAGACATCAGAAAAGTTCAGATTCAAGGAAGCCCAATATTCGGGCCGGGAACTCTCGATGATTTTCGGCGTCACAGGATTCCCCACCACGGTATTTATGAGCGCTGACGGCGAATTTTTGACCAAAGTGTCAGGCTTCATCCCGGCCGATAAGTTCCGTACGATCTTGAAATATTTTACTGAAAATTGGCACGAGAAGATGAAATTCGATGAATTCGAAAAAAAACAGGCCAGCAAGAATAAGAGTTGAAATCTATTCAAAGGCGGATTGTCATCTATGTGACGTGGCCAAAGCAACCTTGTTGAGCGTTCAGCAGACGATTCCATTTGAGCTCGACGAAATCGACATCACTCGAGACCGGAACTTGTTTGAAAAATACAAAGAGCAAATTCCGGTCGTTTTCATTAATGGCAGAAAGGCTTTCAAATTTCGTGTAGACGACGGGAAGTTGCGCAAGAAACTGAAGCGCATGGTTTAGGAGCCTGCCCACCCCTCTGTTTCTGCAAGACTCACCTTTAACGCCACGAACTCCTCACGGTCACAGAATAGAGGCCGCCAACGCAGGGCATCTCGAAAAGAGTAAACTCGCTGGCAGAACGCATGCAATTCTGTTGACTTAGGTGAAGAGATTTCTATATTTAGTGATTGACCGAAAGCTCCGCTATTTGATGTCATCTAATTAATTAATCATTCCAAGGGTCTAATCCCGAGAGATAAGTAAGGAGGTAATTCATGGCGTATGAATGGAAGTTCAACTCACGGCCTTACTCAGATGGTGAGGCAAAATCGTTGCTCAAAGAGGTCATCTCGCCAGAGACATCCGACTGGCACTACAATACACATCACAAAGGGTACGTTACCTTTTTGAATAAAATAGAGCAGGCATTGCAAGGTGCGGATGTCGCGGCGGCTAACGGCAACTGGAGTGAATTCGGCGAGCTCAAACGGCGATTCACCTGGAATCACTCGGGCGCTTTGCTACATGATGTCTACTGGGAAGTCATGGGGGGCGATGGCGATGTCAGCAAAGGGCCCGAGATCGAAGCGGCCCTTGAAAACCATTTCGGCTCCGTCGACAACTGGAAGGCAGACTTCAAAGCAGCCGCCTTTGCAGCCAAATTGAGCGGATGGGGATTGCTGGTTTACGATGCGCTTTATTCCCGGCGACTGGTCAACGTACTGGTTGACGAGCACCAATATGGCGCCATTTGGGGGGGCATTCCGCTCATCTCATGCGATGTCTTTGAACATGCCTACTACCACAAGGATGGGCCCGGCCGCGCAAAATATATAGACAATTTCCTGAACAATCTGCATTGGGGCAGGATCAATGAGCGCTTTAAGAAGTATGTCGCCTGAGCCGGCCCGGTCGGAAATTCGTAATCGTAGGCTCTAAATTCGAAAGCAGGAACCAACTCGGAGGCGCCTGCCGACTTTTGGCAGAATGATGGGAACAGGAGTTGTTCGGGATGGGCTGTGGGTTGCAATCGTGAATGGTATTCAAAATGTCAGGGTGGTACCGATCCGCAGCCTACGGCCCTGGTCTGAGCTCAGAGGGTCAAACAAGCGGTAAGCGCGCACGCCCGTGTCGTCGGGCTCGTCGATGATGTTTTGTTCATCAAACAAGTTGCGGATTTCGAAAAACGGGGTTAAATGCCCACGCAAGAATCGGCTCGTGTGCCAGATCACTTTCACATCGAACAGATTTCTCCATGCCAGTCGTGTGTCATTTGGCGTGGAGCTACTTGCTGTGGTCACGGGTAAGGGACTGAAGAGGCGATACAGCACATTGAAGGTCAAGTTGCTCGCCTCGTACTCGGCATCAAGGATGAACGAGTGCCGTTGATCCCAGCTCAGCGGAAATTCCGTTTTTCCCTCGAGTTGGAGTTGTGTGTTGAATAAAGTGTTCTTGAATCCATCTTCCGCTGTCGAGCTTGTGCCGCGCGCTTTCATATACGTGTAGCTCATTCGTGCTGATATAGCACTGGTGAACCGTTTTTGCAGCGTAACTTCCAACCCCCTGGCGTGGCCAAACGCAGAGTTCAGATACTGAGAGTAGCCCACGTTGTCAACCCTTTCTTCGATCTGATCCTGGCCCAGAATGTACGTCTGCGTATCGATCAAGTTTTTGAATTTCTTGGTGAAGCCGGTCAAGACAAAGAGCCAATCGTCAGATACAACACGTTTATAACTCAGTTCGGTTGAGACGGTTCTGCTCGGCGCGAGGTCGATATTTCCAACAAAGGGCAAATAGGTGTCGATGCGGTAATCAGAATTCGTGTAAAGATAGTAGAGGGGCGGCATCTGATGGTACCATCCATAGTTGAAGTGCACGCCTTCATTCTTTGACAGCCGGAGCGAAACGCCAAGACGCGGGGAGAGTGGATTGTGTTCCATCGATTTCGTGTTCGGCGCAGGACTATTCAACCTTCTCTGGATTCGCTTGAACGGCAGAGGAAGTTCTTCTATGGAAATCTTCGGGTCGAAGACATCGTAACGCAGTCCTATATTGGCGGTGATTCCCCTGAATTCGATCTTGTCCTGGATGTAGAGGGCGTAAAAGGTCGGGCGGTAGTCGAAGTCATTTTCGACGCGATTGAAAGCAATCGACTGCACCGTATTCTGATTCCCCTTCTGCGGAAGGGCGGTGAACTGGATCTTCTCTGAGCGCAAACGAAAGTTCTGAACCTCGATTCCGGTTTTTACTAAATGGTGGGACGTCACCTGGCCGACCAGGTCTACCTTCAGAAGATTGATGTCTTCTTTCGTTTCCTCGTTCCAGGGTTGGCTCCCACTGGTCACGAGGCTTCGTGGGTCGGTTGGGTCTTTGAACAGAATGTTCGGCGACTCGTCATCGATTTCTCCCAGGATAAGTCGTTTGGTGGAGTAATTTGCCAGTCTCAGGGAAGCAAAGAACTTTGGACTAAATGTGTGAGTTATCGAGGCACTTAACCGGTGGCTAAAATGCTTGTTCTCAGCAAGCCCATCCGGATTGAGCTGCCACTGCGGGTCGAATTGATGCCATTTCCAGTTGGAGAGTAGTGCTTGAAACGTCAGGATGGTATTCTGGGCAATGTCGAAAGATAATTTTGAGTTGATGTTATAGTTGGTAAAAATAGGGGTATCAAATGCTTCTTGCATTTGTTTGCGATGCGCCGTATCGCTGAGATTGAGGTCTGCCGACACAAAATACTTGGCGCTGATGAGCGGCCCGCCTAGCCCGATGGTAAGTGGCCCGCCGAGGTTGAATTCAAGTCTGCGTGAATTGTCGTTGTTGTTCAGGCGGGTCTCAAAGGAATCTGTGTAAAACTTCAGGTTTCCTTCGACCTTATTGCGCCCATCTCGAGTGATGACATTCACCAGTCCAGAAGACGCGTGACCATATTCTGCATTGAAGCCTCCGGTCTGAACCATGGTTTCGACGACCGAGCTATTGGGAAAGGCGCTGGCGATTTCTCTCGAGAATGCGCTCTGAATCGGCAGGCCGTCCAGCAGGTACAGCGCGCCGGTCTCACGGCTCCCTCGTACGTGACTGCCGACCACTCCGGGCAGCAGGGAGACAGCGTCGAGATATGAATCGATGGGCAGCTTTTTGTTGATGTCGTCCCCGGAAATGAAGTACGTAGAAGAGGTGATTTCGCTTTGAATCAACTTCTTTTGGTCCGTAACGACGACTTCCCGCAGCGACAAAACTTCTGTTGATAAATGAAAGTCTAATTGTGTATTCAGGTCAACGTTGATCTGCACATTTTTGATGGTGAGCTTAGAGTAGCCAATCATGTTCGCGCTAACGTCGTAGGAGCCGGCGGGCAAATTGTGAATCATGAAGAGACCGCTTTTGTCGGCCATCGTGCCCATGGTCGTGCCTTCGACGACGATGGCAGCTCCAGGCAGAATCTGACCGGTTTCCTGATCCATGACTTTGCCGGAGAGGGTTCCTGTGATACCAGCGTGCAGGGAGTTCACCAGGAGAGGCGGGATGAGAAACAAAAGAATGATGGCAAGCTTGTGGTTCACGTTTACCGTAACAGATAATGACTCAAACCGAAATAGCCCTGACATGACTCTTATGGTGCCAAGAATAGCCGGACCCGTTATGACTTCTCATTTTTGCTTCCTCGAACAGTGCTCTGGTTTATTGCAAAAGATATGCCAACAAAGATTGCATTGTTTGCGACAAATGATAAATTAGACCGATTGTGGTTTTCGAAGCAACCGCTGACAGTCGAGAATCTCAAGTCCTGTCAAATTAATGATTAAGTTGCCGGAGCCTAGTCAAGCATACGCTCCATTTCTTCAAAAGTTCATGGAGCCGAATGGAGCACTTGGAGGCGCTGAGTGCAAAAATGTTCCGCCTCGAGGTAAATAATTGCACAGTCTAGGCTATGATCTGCTTAAAAGTTTGCCAGTATGTTTGAAAAAGATACACATAGCTATTTGAACGGACTCCGTCGCTTCGGCTGGAAGCTGGGGTTGCACAACATTGCGGCGTTGTTGTCTTCACTTGGCAATCCACACCAAGATTACCCTTGTGTTCATGTCGCCGGAACCAACGGCAAGGGGAGTACGGTGGCGATGCTCGAGGCGATCTTCCGGCAAGGGGGCCACAAAACCGGCATGTTTACCTCCCCTCATCTGCAACAGGTGGAAGAGAGAATCCGCATCAACGGGCAGCCCATTTCAGAAATGCGACTTGCGAACTACCTTGTCGATATGAGACCGGTGATCGACCGGCTGGGCTGTACGTACTTTGAAGCGCTCACAGCCATTGCATTCAAGCATTTTTCGGACAGCCAGGTGGACATCGCTTTTGTCGAAGTTGGTCTGGGCGGCACCTTTGACGCCACAAACGTTGTCCAGCCTGTGCTGAGTATTATCACGACGATTGATTTTGACCATTGTGAGTATCTTGGTGACACTCTCACTAAGATTGCGCAGGAAAAAGCCGGCATCGTCAAGCAGCAGGTCCCCTGTGTCGTTCAGACGCAAACTCTCGAGGTCGACAAACTGCTCGAAGACATCTGCCGGAAGAAGAACGCGCCCATGTATTCATTGCCGGCAATGTGCACGCTTCAGATAAAGGGTCTTTCAGAAGCCGGGTCAACGTTTGACATCATCTGTGATGATGAAAAACTCAGCGGTCTGCGCCTCTCGCTGGCCGGCGAAACTCAAATCCAAAACGCTGCACTCGCTGTTCTGGTCTGGAGAATTCTGAACAGATTGGGTCTAAGAGCTGGAAAAGAGGCGGTTCTCCGTGGTCTTCAAGCGGTGGATTGGTGCGGGCGATTGCAAAAACTGCAGGACCACCCCAAGATCGTCGTCGATGTGGCCCACAATACTGGCGCAATAAGATCATTGCTCAGAAACCTCCGCCAGGTCTTCACATTCGAGAAGCTCATCATTGTCATAGGGCTACTCGCGGACAAGAATTATCCCGCAATCACTCAACTAATCTCCGCGGCTGCCGATCACATTTTCGTTGTGACACCACAATCCGATCGCGCCCTGCAAGGGGCCGTTCTGATGCGCGAATTGCGCGATCGCGTCAAGAGCCATGAAATCTTGGCCGATTTCGACGGAGGCTTCGCGGGCGTCCGCGGGCGTGCCAGTAAAGATGATTTGATCTGCGTTACAGGCTCGCACTACGTTGTTGGGGAGTTCTTAAGTTTTTACAAAAAGTCTTGACAAATTAGATTTTATTTTTTACATTGGATCACGTTACTTAACCCGGCCAAAAAATTCCCAACTAATTAAGTTCCCGTCATCATAATTTGATCTAAGTACCTATTCGCGATGGCCCCTTTGTTAAAGACGAGAGTGTTCGGTGGTGTTTTTTTGCAATATAATGAATAATGTGAGTGGCCAGGAGTCGAACTTCCAACCAGAATGAACCAACTTCGCCATGTCATCAAATTCTTGAAATTTTATTCTCAGGGCACATGTTGCAAGAGTGAATCCTCTTTATTAGCAGGAAAATCTTTGATCAGTTGACCAATCTTACTATATGATCTAACAGACTTCTTTGAACGTCTACCACTTTAGAATTTTATTTCCACTTCAAATAGATCAGTGAAGCAAGGCCGGAGCAACTCCTTTGGTAACTCCATTAATTGATGGGCTTAATCAATCGTGAATTCAAAAAAGAAGGACCAATCCTATGGAAATTGTTGAGTTAAAGTCACTGAAAATATCTGAACTGGCAAAGATGGCGCAGGAGTTGAACGTGACTGGCGCGACCGGGCTGAAGAAGCAGGAGTTGATTTTCAGGATTCTTGAAGAACAGACCAAGCAAGAGGGATTGATTTTCGCCGAGGGGGTACTGGAGGTCCTGCCGGACGGCTACGGTTTTTTGCGATCACCGGATTATAACTACTTGCCGGGGCCTGACGATATCTACGTTTCGCCGTCACAGATCAAGCGGTTTGGCCTGCGTACAGGAGACACGGTTTCCGGGCAAATCCGTCCGCCGAAGGAAAGCGAGCGCTTCTTCGCGCTGCTGAAGGTGGAGGCGGTGAATTTTGAGAATCCCGAGGAAGCGAAAAAGAAAATCCTGTTCGACAACCTCACGCCGCTCTATCCGGACCAGAAAATCAATCTCGAACATCGACCTAAGGATTTCTCGTCGCGCGTGATGAATTTGCTGACGCCCATTGGGAAGGGACAACGTGGTCTTATCGTGGCCCAGCCCAAGACCGGAAAGACCATTTTGATGCAAAAGATCGCCAACGCGGTTTCAGATAACCATCCTGAAGTCAAGATGATCGTTCTGCTGATCGATGAGCGTCCGGAAGAAGTCACGGATATGGAGCGCTCGGTCAAGGCAGAAGTGATCAGCTCGACTTTCGACGAGCCGCCTGACCGGCACGTGCAGGTGGCGGACATGGTGCTGGAGAAGGCAAAGCGGCTGGTGGAGTTCGGCCAGGATGTCGTGATTCTTCTCGATAGCATTACACGTCTCGCACGGGCCCACAACGCAGTTGTGCCACACAGCGGCAAGATTCTCTCTGGCGGATTAGATGCCACCGCCCTCGAGCGGCCCAAGCGGTTCTTTGGGGCGGCCCGAAATATCGAAGAAGGGGGGAGCCTGACCATCATCGCTACTGCGCTCATCGATACCGGCAGCCGGATGGACGAAGTGATTTTCGAAGAGTTCAAGGGCACCGGCAACATGGAGTTGCAGTTGGACCGCCGTCTCTCGGACCGTCGAATTTATCCGGCCATCGATGTCAATCGCTCCGGGACGAGAAAGGAAGAGCTCTTGTTGGAAGAGTACGAATTGAACCGCGTCTGGATTTTGCGTAAGTTCCTCTCCGATCTTACGTCCGTGGAGGCGATGGAATTTCTCCTTCAGAGGATGACCGGCACCAAGTCAAACCAGGAATTCTTGAATTCGATGAACACATAATTTTTTCTTGCATTTAGAGCCAGTGATTCTTATATTTCAAATTCCGTTTAGGTAGGATCACGTGTTCTGATGAAAGGAGAAACAAGGTGAAATCCGATATTCATCCAGACTATGATTTCGTCGTCTTCAAAGATAGCTCGTCTGATTTTGCTTTTCTGACCCGTTCCACAAAGAAATCCAAGGAAAAGATCAAGTGGCAGGATGGCAAAGAATATCCCCTGATACTGCTTGAAATCACCAGCGCTTCCCATCCGTTCTTTACCGGCAAGCAGCAATTGATCGACTCAGCGGGCCGCGTGGAAAAGTTCATGCGAAAGTATGGCATGGCAGAAAAGCAGTCGACCAAGGGAAAGTCAAAGGGGACGAAGGAAGAAAAAGAGAGGAAAGACGAAGCTGCGGCTACTTCTTAGCAAGTCGTTTCGGTTAAAAATGTCGAAAACGGGATGTGTGCCATTTCATGGCCCATTCCGTTTTTTTGTATGGTGAATGCTTGGCTCGGGATAGGACATGAAAAAACGAAGAATTCAGATAGGGGGGCAAGCGGTTATCGAGGGGGTGATGATGCGCTCAAAGGAGGCGTACTCGGTCGCGGTGCGGCGAAGCGATGGAACCATTCTGGTCAGGACGAAACCGTTTGTTTCGTTTGTCCGGAGGTACAAGGTTTTCTCGCTGCCCATCTTACGAGGCGCGTTCGTGCTGCTCGAATCCCTGGTGTTGGGTGTGAAAGCCTTGACTTTTTCTGGTGATGTTGCAGCTCAGGATGAGAAACGAGACTCGTCCAAAGATGCTCCAGAGAAGGAAAAAATGAAGAGTGGCAGCGAAAGGAGTATCTGGGCGCAACTGTGGCTTGGGCTTACTGTGGGCTTCTCTTTTGCCGTCGGATTGTTTATCTTTTTCTACGTCCCGCTCATCTTGACCGATCTGTTGGGCGCCGAGACAGGCCTGGCCTTTAACCTGGTGGATGGGCTTCTGCGGCTGACCATTTTTCTGGCCTATCTCGCTCTGATCACCCTGATGAAGGACGTCCGCCGAGTGTTCGAATATCATGGTGCAGAGCACAAGAGTATTTTTGCGTTTGAGACTCAAACGGAGCTCACACCCGCCGCGGCAAGGCCTCTATCACGCTTTCACCCACGGTGTGGCACGAGTTTCTTGCTCATCGTCATGGTCGTCAGCATTCTTGTTTTCATGTTTTTCGGCAGGCCGGAAAGTATTGGCGACAGGTTGCTGCGGCTGACCTTGATCCCCCTGATCGGCGGCATCTCTTATGAGCTCATTCGCCTGTCCGACAGCGGAGCCCGGAGTCGTTTTTGGCGTCCCTTCATTCTGCCCGGTCTCTGGCTCCAAAGATTGACAACGAAGGAGCCCGATGAGAGTCAACTGGAAGTGGCGATTGTCGCTCTGAAGGCCTCTCTCGGCCTGGACATTTCAGACGACCCCAAGGTGGTCGTAGAGGAGTCTGCTGCCGTAGAGGTGGAGAAGATGAGTTGACGACGACACACAAGCGTGGTTGGAGATAGGAGCAATGCTGGCGCAACTGCAGAAGATCGAAGATCGTTATGGTGAGCTTTGCGAGCTGTTGATGGACCCGACAGTGACACAAGACCCGAGGAAGTACACCGAAGTCGCAAAAGAAAAGAGTGGACTGGACAAGACCGTCAAAAAATTGCGCGAATACAAAGAGGTTTTGAAGACCATCGACGAAGATGAGAGCGTATTGGCCGATGATAGCGATCAGGAGCTAAAGGAGTTGGCGGAGCAGGAGCTCGTCGAGATGCGCGAAAAAAGAGATTTGTTGGAGGACGAGCTAAAGCTGCTCTTGCTGCCGAAAGATCCGCACGATGCCAAGAACGCTATCGTCGAAATTCGTGCCGGTACCGGCGGCGAGGAAGCAGGCATTTTCGTCGGCGACCTCTATCGCATGTACACCAGGTTTGCTGAACGCATCAAGTGGAGTCTCGAAATTCTGAGCTCGAATCCGCAAGGCGTCGGGGGGTTCAAGGAAATTATTTTCATGCTGAAGGGGGAAGAAGCCTATGGCGTGATGAAGTATGAAAGTGGCGTGCACCGCGTTCAACGAGTCCCAAAAACAGAAGCGAGCGGGCGAATTCATACCTCGGCTGCCTCAGTGGCCGTGCTGCCGGAGGCAGAGGAAGTTGAAGTTGACATCGAACCCAACGAGTTGAAAATCGATGTCTACCGGTCTTCTGGTCCCGGGGGGCAGAGCGTGAACACGACTGACTCGGCGGTCAGAGTCACACATCTGCCGA
Source organism: bacterium (assembly GCA_046757165.1). Lineage (GTDB taxonomy): Bacteria > Zhuqueibacterota > Zhuqueibacteria > Oceanimicrobiales > Oceanimicrobiaceae > JBHHXT01. The sequence goes on from JBHHXT010000013.1 coordinate 15,357, forward strand.
CGGGCATCGTTGTGACGTGCCAGGACGAAAAATCTCAGCACAAAAATCGGGCGAAAGCGCTGAAGGTGCTCACCGCACGTCTGTTGGAAAAAAAACAGCGCGAAGAGCAGCAAAAGATGGATGCGAGCAGGCGATCGATGGTCAGCACGGGCGACCGCAGCGCCAAGGTCAGAACGTACAACTTTCCGCAGAGCAGGTTGACCGACCACCGCATCGGCCTGACCCTTTACCGGCTCGACGAAGTCCTCGATGGGGACTTGTCCGACGTCATCGAGCAGCTCCGACTTGCAGACCAGACAGAACAACTGAAGAAAGCCGGGTGACGCCCCATGCTATTTGCTCCAGGCACCAGGCGCCTCGCGGAGATTCTACACGATTCTGCCGAATACCTGGCGCAAAACGGCATCGAAAATGCGAGGCTAAACGCTGAGCGGCTGCTTGCCCACCTCTTGCAGGTGAACCGGCCGCATCTTTATCTTGACTCAGAGCACGACCTCACCACGAGCAAGCTTGAACAACTCGCCAATTTTCTCAGACGTCGAGCACGACAGGAACCTTTGCAGCACATCCTGGGGGAGACGGAATTTATGTCTTTGCCGTTCAAAGTGAGTCCTGCTGTGCTCATTCCGCGGCCTGAGACCGAGGTTCTGGTTGAGGGCGTTCTCAAAAGGTGCGAACAGATGTTTAGCCCTACCACCGATGTCGCGATATTAGATGTAGGCACAGGCTCCGGCTGTATCGCCGTAAGTCTGGCTAAATATTTGAAAAATGCAGAGGTGACCGCTCTCGATATTTCAGCAGAAGCCTTGCATGCCGCAGCGGCGAACGCGGCCCTTAATCGTGTGTCGCGTAGAATCAAGTTTGCAAATATCGACTTTTTCCGTAAAGATATTGTGAACCGTTTGTCCGCACAATTCGATGTGGTTGTTTCGAACCCGCCGTATGTCTCCGTCGCGGACTTTGACGATTTGCCGGCTGAGGTCAAGCATTTTGAGCCCACCATTGCGCTGCACGATCAGGCAGACGGGCTTCGCTTTTACCGCCGGATTTCTGAGGTGGCGCGACAACTTCTTAAACCGGTGGGCTTCTGGGCGCTCGAGGTCGGTACTGGACAGGCTCCCGTGGTCCGCGACATGATGCTGAAGAGTGGGTTCGCACGGGTCAAAGTCAATCAGGATTTGAATGGTATCGACCGCGTCTTGATCTGTGACAGAGATCAGGAGCATCGACATCAACCATTTCTATGGAGGAAATGAATGCTGAAGCAGACAGTTTTTCGGGAATATGACATTCGCGGAATCGCAGACGAAGATTTGACCAGTGAGAATGTGACCCTGCTTGGCAAGGGCATTGGAACGTTCATGATACGCCAGGGCGCCAAAGTTCTGGTCATTGGTCGGGACGTGCGCCTGTCATCGCAGCGGTTGCGCGATGCGCTGGCCGCCGGCTTGCGGGCAACAGGAATCAACGTCATCGACATCGGCATTTGTCTGACGCCGGTCAACTATTTCGCCATCTTGCATCTGAATGCGGACGGCGGCGTCATGATTACGGGCAGCCACAATCCAATCGAATACAACGGCTTCAAAATATCCGCCACAGGCGTGGCTCCGGTATATGGTGAGCAGATCCAACAAATCAGGAAGATTGTCGAGCGTGGTGATTTCGAGGCCGGAGGAGGGGAACTGGTGGAAAAGGATGTTCTCTCGGATTATGTCGCCACGATAAAGTCAAAGCTCACCTTCAAAAAGAAGCTCAAAATCGTCGTGGATGCGGGCAACGGCACCGCCGGCATTTTGGCTCCGCAACTGTGGCAGGATATGGGGTGTGAAGTGGTGTCGCTCTACTGCGAACCCGATGGCACATTTCCCAACCATCTGCCTGACCCTACGGTGCTCAAATACGTCGTCGATCTGCAAAAGAAGGTGCTGGAAGTAGGTGCAGATGTTGGCATCGGCTATGATGGCGACACGGACCGTGTTGGCGTCATCGATGAAAAGGGGCGGATGATTTTTGCGGATAGGCTTCTGGCCATCCTGAGCCGCGAAGTCTTGCAGCGCAACCCCGGCGCCGAAATCGTTTTCGACGTCAAATGCTCGCAGGCCTTGCCGGAGGAGATTGAACGGCATGGCGGCAAGCCCCTGATGTGGAAGACCGGTCACTCTCTGCTCAAGGCAAAAATGAAACAAGTGAAATCGCCGCTGGCCGGAGAGATGTCCGGGCACATCTTTTATGGCGACGACTATTTTGGCTTTGACGATGCCATCTACGTCTCCGGCCGACTGCTGCAAATCCTGTCAAACAGCGGCCTGAAGCTTTCTGAAATCGTTGACGAGATTCCCACGTTTGAATCGACGCCGGAAATTCGCATCGAGGCCACGGACGAGGACAAGTTTACCATCGTGGCCGAGCTGGCAGAGCATTTCAAGAAGTCCTATGACGCGATCGACATCGACGGTGCCCGGGTGCTTTTTGGGGACGGTTGGGGCCTGGTGCGAGCGTCAAATACGCAACCGGTTCTGGTTTTGCGTTTCGAGGCGAAAACCAGGGCGCGCCTGCGGGAAATCATCGACCTGTTCAAGGCGAACCTGCGCGAATATCCTGCCGTGAAGTTTTCGGACAGCGATTTTCAGGTTGCATGAACTACCCAGACGGCATTGGGTCTCCTCACACTCCCGCAATCACAAGTTAGTCGGCAGGGACTGGCGCCAGGTGAGCAGGGATGGACTGAGCAAAACCGAGTTGACGGATGAATGGTGGAACATCCACCGCAGAATGGATGTTTTAGATCGTATAGATCACATCATGTCCAAAAGTGACAATTATTTGCCTTGAGTTTTTTCAAAAAAAGATTTAGGTTAAATGACTGTAAATGCGCAATGAAATGAAAACGTGCCTACTCATTCTTTTGGGTTTTTCTTTGGCCATCCCTGCCCTGGCAGGAGACAAAACCATGCCGGTTTCCGAAATCAAGCCAGGGATGCGCGGGGTCGGGAAAACGGTTTTTTCTGGCGGTGAAATCGAGACGTTCGAATTCGAGGTTCTGGATATCTTGCCGAATTTTCGCTCCAAGCGTGACTTGATTCTGGTAAAGCTAACCGGTGACAAAGTGCAGTACACCAACGTTGTGGCGGGCATGAGTGGCAGTCCCATGTATATCGACGACAAGCTTGTCGGTGCTCTGGCCTACCGCATGGGCATTTTCTTGAAAGACCCGATCGCAGGCATTACGCCTATCGAGCAGATGTTCGAGGTTTTCGAGCGTGAAAAAGTCCGCAGCGAAGAGTTGGCATCAAATCGTGGCATCAATTGGGACCACGTCGATATGGCGGTGGGCGTTAAAGATATCAGGTTGGAGAATTTTATTCCGCCCTATTTTCACCGCTCGGGCGCTGCGAGTTCGAGCGTGGTTCCGCTCGAGTTGCCGCTCCTGTGCTCCGGGTTCGAGCCGGCCGCTGTGGAGCTCTCGGCCAGGATCTTTGCGGGACTTGGATTCGAAATACGACATGGCGGCGGAACGGTTGCGACTGAGGAGGGCATCGACGTCGGGCCGCTTCAGCCCGGCTCTGCGTATTCGGTGGTTCTGGTCGACGGTGATCTGGGGCTGCAAGCGACCGGCACCGTGACCTATGTCGACGGCGCCCGAGTCATCGGAATGGGGCATCCTTTTCTCAACAGCGGCGCCGTTGGCTTGCCCATGGGAAAGGCCAAGATTCTCACCACGATTTCCAGCATGATGGCTTCAACCAAAATGTCCGCATTGACTGAAATAGTCGGTACTGTGCATCAAGACCGCACCACCGGTGTGATGGGGATCAGCGGTGAACTCCCGCAGATGATTCCATTTCATCTGAGTCTCATCTCAGAAGCGGCCCCGCCGGTAGACTTCAATTTCCGCATTGCCGAGGATCGGAGCTTGCATTCGATCACGCCGCTGGTGTTCAGCATTATTCTGACCAACGCCCTGGAGTCGGCGCGTTTGTCTGCGAGCAGTCAGACTCTCGAGCTGGAGGGCCAAATCAACCTGAAAGGCCGCGAGCCGATTCCGGTGAAGAATTATTTTGCCGGCAGCTCGCCAGTCACGTTTCTGACCGATGCTGTCGAGGCAGCAGGCGAAGTCTCTGCCATTATCGGCGCGTTGCTCTCCAACAATTTCGAGCCCCCTGAAATCGAGTCCGTGGATTTGAGGTTTGAAGCGTTGCACCAGAAGTACTTCGCTTTTGTGGAGCGCCTGGTCGTCGACCAGACCGCGGTGAAGCCTGGCGATGAGATTACCGTCACCGCATACCTCAAGGAGTATCAGGGCGAGCGGCACAAAGTTTCACAGACGTTGAAGCTCCCGCAAAACATTCAGGGCCGGCGAATCAACGTCTTTGCGGGCAGCGGCACCACCTTGACACGGTTGGAGGTGCGCACTTCGCCACAGAAGTTTCGTCCGAAAACCTTCCAACAACTGATTGAGCTTTTGCACAACAGAAGGAAGAACAACTTTGTTTTCTTCCAGGTCCGGTTGCCGGACAAGGGTATTTTGGTGGAAGGCGAGGAGCTGCCGGGGTTGCCCCCCTCTATCCTATCCGTGATGCGCTCTCAAAAGTCTTCAGGCAATCTGGCAACGTTGCGCGACCGGGTGTTGGTCGAAGAGCAGGTCGAGACCCACTACTCCGTTTCCGGAGGGAAGACCGTGTGGTTAAAGATTGAACCCAAATAAACAGAAGGTATGAATGCAGACTAAGCGATTTTTCTTTTTTCTCGCGCAGATGGTTTTGCTGTCGGCTTTGTCGGTGTTGCTCGCTTCCACACCCAAGATAAAGACGTTCAAGACGCAACAGGATTTTGAGAGCGGTGAGCCGGCAGGTGTTTCGATCAATCATCAGGGTGAGATTCTGCTGGCACCCCAAATCGATGAGCTCTTCAAATCCGAGCTGCCGTTTCTTTGGGCCGGCGCAGTTGATTCAAAGGGCAACATTTATGTTGCAGGCGGGAATAGCGGGCAGGTCTACAGGATTGATGCCAGGGGCAACTCCTCGCTGGCTTTCGAAACAGATGAATTGCAGGTGTACGCTCTGGCGGTGGATGGCAAAGACAACCTGTTTGTTGCCAGCTCCCCGAAGGGTAAGGTATACAAGGTACCGGCAAAGAAAACAGTGACCACGGAAGACGCCGTCTTTTTCGATCCGGAGGAGATCTACGTCTGGTCACTGGCCGTCGACGGGAAGAACAATCTGTACGTGGCGACGGGCGAGAGCGGCAACATCTACAAAGTCGACAAGAGCGGCTCCGGGTCGCTTTTGTATGAGAGCGGGGACGCCCATGTTCGCAAAATCATCCTTGACAGCCAGGGCCACGTGATCGCGGGGACTGCCAACAAGGGGATCGTGCTCAGACTCGATGCAACGGGCAAAGCGTTTGTCCTGTACGATTCGCCACTTGTCGAGATTACAGATTTGTTTGAAGACAAGAATGGTCATATCTATGCGGCGGCGACAGGCGATCCTCAAGTGCAACGACGAGGTCAGGGTCGGCAACCGGCCCAGACAGCGGAGCCCAAACAAGAGCGCGATGGGGGAAACCACGACGAGGACCTGGCCAGCTTGCTGCAACCTGTTGTGACGGCAGACAGGCTGACGCGGGAGCGTGGCGAGCTGTGTCGAATCGCACCGGATGGTAGAGTGCGCATCTTTCAGACTTTGCAGTCTGAAAGAATATACAGCATTGCTGGTGGCCGTGCCGGCAACATCTTGCTCGGCGCAGGTGCGAAGGGTCGGCTGTATTCCATGACCCCTTCGGGTGAGGTGACGCTGGTGACGAAGCTGGATGAAATGCAAGTGACACTGTTGGCCACAGACGCCGGCGGCAGGACATTTCTGGGCACCTCGAATACGGGAAAAGTCTATCGCCTGAGCGAGCGCGTCAACTCAGAGGGAACCTTCGTTTCCAAGGTCATCGATACCGGGGTTTTCTCGCACTGGGGCGCGGTGAATTGGGAAGCAGAAGTGGCCCCTCATGCAGGCGTCGTTGTACACACCCGGTCCGGCAATACCGAGGAGCCTGATAAGACCTGGAGTGAGTGGTCGCGGAGCTACTCAAAAGCGGCCGGGCAAGCGATTGAGAGTCCGGCGGCGCGCTACCTCCAGGTGAAAGCAGTCCTTTCCTCAAGCGATGGTCGAACCACCCCCTTGCTTCGGGAACTATCCATTTCCTATCTACAAAAAAACGTGGCGCCGATTATCAAGCAGGTGGTTGTACACAGGCCAAACGAATATTATCCTGAGGCCAGCAACAACGCGAGTGCGAGCTCCCACCTTGGCAACGGCGCCAACAATGGCAAGAATGGGTTTCGAAAGACCTCCTTTGGCCGCAAGTCCCAGCGCAAAGGGTACCGTTCCGTTAGCTGGGTGGTGCAGGATGACAATGACGATGAGCAGACATTCAACCTTTCTTACCGGGGCCTGGATGAGAAGAGCTGGAAGCCCCTGGTCGAGAACTTTACCGGCACGGTCTATTCCTGGGATAGCGAGTTGATGCCGGACGGGCAGTATGTCGTCAAGCTCGAAGCGCAGGATGACCGCTCCAACCCGCCATCCATGGTCCTGAAAACCGCTAAAATCAGCCAGCCCTTTGTTGTCGACAACAAAGGGCCGCGTGTTTCTAGAATCACAGCTAAGCAAGCGGGCGGCGCGACGGTGATCGCGTTTTCCGTTCAGGACGAGTTCAACAAAGTCAAGTCAGTGGAATATGGCTTGAACGCCGAAAAATGGCATCTGGTTTATCCGGTTGACGGCATTTGTGATTCCAAGCTGGAAACGTTTGAAATCAGGATCGATTCAAAACTCACGGGCGAAAACTCAATCGTGATCAAAGCGCTGGACTCGATCGACAATATCGGCTACGGCAAAGCAACGATCGGGCTTTAGTCGATTGGCAGAATACGATTGTCAGAAAGGAAGGAAAACGTGGCCGTTGACGGGCTAGCTTTAGAAAAGGTCAAGCAGTGCATCCACCGAGGTCAGAGATTCGTTCTCACCACCCATGTCAATCCTGACGGTGACGGTCTGGGGTCAGAGGCGGCCATGGCAGCCTTCCTGACAGATCGCGGCAAAGATGTCTATGTTTACAATAGCAGTCCCCTGCCGGCGAATTACGATTTTCTCGACCCTGACGCCAGCATGGTCGTCTACAATACCATGCGGCACCGCGAAACTCTTCTGACTGCCGATTACATCATCATCTTGGATATCAGTGATTGGACCCGGTTGCGACAAGTCGGGGAGGATATCAGGGACATCGATATCAAAAAGATATGTATCGACCACCATCCGCAATCGCGCGCGTTTGGCGACGTGCGCCTTATCAATGAACAGGCCTCCTCTACCGGGGAAATCGTTTATGATTTGATCAAATACTGCGATGGGCGCCTGACTCCTGTCATTGCTGATGCGCTTTACACCAGCATTCTGACCGATACTGGTTCCTTTAAGTTCTCCAATACCAGCGCCGCGGCGTTCAAAATCGCTGCCGAGCTGGTCGGGTGTGGCGTCGACCCGCAGGAAATTTATCGAAAAGTCTATGAGCGGCAGAGTTACAGCAAGATAAAGCTGCTGGCCTACGTTCTGAACCATCTCCAGTTCGAGGCGAACGGTAAGATTGCCTGGTTTTGCATCACAAAGCCCATTTTGGAGAGTCTTAATGCAACGCTGGCAGATACCGAAGGATTTGCTGACTGTCCCAGGGTGGTCGATGGCGTCGAGGTGACGGTGATGTTTAGTGAAACAGAACGAGGGAGAGTCAAGATCAGCTTGCGGTCCAAAGGGAATTATGTCATCAACACCATCGCAAAAAAGTTTGGCGGCGGCGGACATCCGTTTGCTGCGGGTGCACTCTTGGAAGGCAACTTACAAGAACACATCGAAAACATTTTGAACGAACTTTCTCTGCTTTTGAACACATAAAGTTTGGTACGGGCAACTCGAATGACATCATGCCAAGCATCAGCCTGACTCCCGCGCAATTTCAACAACGATTCTCAGACTTCGTGCCCCAGGTCGTTGATCTCGAAAAGATGATATTCGAAACTGGCGCAAACCGTCTTGACGCCATAGGCGGCGTGCTGCAATCGGTCGGTTTACCGCATCATGCCGTTGATGGGGCCGGCATCGTCGCCGACCTCGGCTCCAGCCACAAGGCGTCGCAGGGTGTGGCTGTGCGGGTTGTTGCGCACAGCCCTCACCATGGCGCGCAGCACGATGACTTTCGCCTGGCGTCGGTGGTCGGTTTGGGGCTCTTGCTCTTTTTGCAGCAAATCGGCGAGCTCCCGCGTCCCCTTCGGGTCCTGTTCGAGTCCCAAAATAGCGATGCGCGCACCTCCGTGCGCCATCTGATAGAGAACGGTGGCTTGAGCGGGGTGTCGGAAATCGTCGGTCTGGACTGCAACCCGGCGGTTCCCGTTGGCCAGGTGGGCCTGAAGTCCGGCGCCATTTTGCCCTCGAGTGCACACTTTGAGATGACGCTTTCTCGAAACTCGAAGGAGGTTGTGCGCACATCGAGTGCTGACTTGATTCAAGCCGCCGCCCATGTGATGATATCGTTGAATCAGATGCTCACCAGGAGGGTCGACCCGTTGCAGCCAGCAAGGCTCGCCTATACTTCGATTTCCGGTTCGAGCTCAACGGGTTCAGAGCCTGATTTGATTGCAATAAGCGGCCTGATCCATGCTGCCGATGAGGAAGCTGTCGCGCGCATTTCGTCGCTGCTCGAGGACGAGCTCCATGCGCTGACTGGAGCCTTCGAGGCAGTCTTCCAATTCAAACTCGGTCCACACAACCAAATGGTCTGCAATGACGCTGACTGTGCGCGCAGAGTGCAGCACGCCTGTCAGGAGGCCATGGGCAAGAACAACGTCATCGGCCTGGAGTTCCTGAACAAGGACTTTGCCGGCTTTGCTGAATACCTCCGGCATGTTCCCGCAGCAATTTTGCACATCAGCTCCCACGAGAACTTGCGCCGCGGGCAACTATCAGCTGCTGATGCCGAGCAATGGTTAGACCGGGTGGTCCAGACCGGCATTAAGTGTCTGTCACGGTTTGTTTGTAACTATGCAGGTGTTTAGACTGTAGGCTATTAGGCTGTTAGGTTTTGTACAGTGCTCTAGCTAGCCAACGCGCCCAAAACCATTTCAGTCTCTATAATTCTGACTCGCAGTCATACGCTCTGTCATACTGCTCTAAACATCCCAGCCGTTTGGCCCCGCCTTGCGGGGATAATGCAATTCCCTTAACGATGCAAAAATATGTCTCTTCTTCAGGAAAACCTTTTGTTGCTTGATAGACGTTCGATGCCCATTCGTCGGCTAACTCAAAAGCTCGAAGTTTCGTATGATCTCTCATGGATTCCTCCTACAGCCTAAAAGTCTACAGCCTATCTACCTGTCCTTTGGCTGGAATGAGCGGGGGAAATATTAAAAAGTCGCAACATCTTTTTTTTACTTGCATTTAGGTGAGATTTTGTCTTAGTTTTTCATGCATATCGGCTGCGTAAGTCGGGCGTTGAACACCAGATTCAAGGACATTGAAATTGGATTGCAGTGCATCAGAAGAGACCGTGGAAATGGTCGAGAAGCTCCTTTCCAGCAAGCGACCCGAAGGCAGCACCTTCTACGAGCAAGTTTTCAAAACCCTGGGGATCCCTAGCGTGGTGCTAAGCCGTTCCGGCGAGATTTTGCATGCCAATCCTGCTTTTGACAGGATGGTTGGCTTGCCCGCTAACCTGGAAGGGGCGGGTGACAATTTTCTGGATTATCTCAACCCCGGTGAGCAAAGCAAGCTCAGCAAGATACTCGCGGATCTTCAAGGTGCTGACGGTCAGAGATCGGTCTGTCTGCACCTCACCTCTGGTCAGGATAAACGATGGGGGGCTGAAGTCTCGTTAACCGTGTTGCCGCACACAGAGGAAGTTCTGGCGACAATTTTGAGCAACCGCGACATAACGCAGGCCAAAGAGCAGCTCGAGCGCAAAGCTGATGATTTGCAGAACCTGGTCTACCTGATCTGCCACAATCTCAAGGCGCCTGTTGTTTCAATTCTTGGATTTTGCAAGCTCCTCATGGAGAAGGTCGCAGCTCAAACAGAAGAATCCGGCCACTACCTGGAAAGAGTGCAGAAGAACGCCGCTCGACTGAATACGATGGTTCACGATGTGCTGGAGTTTTCCCGCTTCTCTCGTCCTATTGAGACCTCCGAGACGGTCTCCCTGGCAGAGGTGTTGAGTGACATTCGGTCGGAATACTTCTTCTTGATAAAGGAGAAAAGCATCGATTTCAAGATAGCCGAGGATTTGCCTCTAGTTTATGGGGATTCTGAGGCTCTGCACACGTTGTTTTCGAACCTGGTGGACAACGCCATCAAGTATGCGGGTGAGATATCGAAGCCAGTGATCGAGGTCGGGTGGGAGAACAAGCCGCGTTTCCTTGTTTTCTGGGTCAAGGATAACGGGGTTGGTTTAGAGGTCAAATATCATGAAAAGGTCTTTGACCTGTTCGAACGCGCACAGGCGCCTTCTCGAATCGAGGGCACGGGTGTTGGACTGGCTATCGTCAAGCGTATTGTTGAAAGAGATGGCGGCTATGTGAGATTCGTCTCCCAGCCAGGCAAGGGCTCCACCGTGTTTTTTACACTGCCCAAACAAGGGTAAGCCATGATGGCACCGGGCCACAAGTCGTTCATGGGGCTTCGGGCGGCAAAGCACAGCAGCGATCTCAATCTTTGTCTCCATGTGATCGCACATGAAATCCGCACCCCCCGGGACAATGGCGTGGGATTTCCGTCACGCGACAGCCGCAAAGTGTTTCAGCTTTTTCGCCGGTTGCGCAACAAGAGCAGCGTCGCGGGCTCAGGTCTTGGCTTGACCCTTGTCAAGCAGATCATCGAGGGGCATGGTGGCGAGGTGTGGGTCGAGTCCCGCAAAAAACAGGGGGCGACCTTCTTTCTTACCTTACCCAAACAGTCACCAGAGGCGCACGTCTGATTGTCTTGCAGGTTCGCCATTTCGAAGGAGACAGCATGGAAGGTTCGTTACGCATTCTGCTGGTTGAGGATGATGTCGATCAGGCTAATCTGATGGGAGAAATGCTGAGACGGTTCAATTCTGACTTTCTTGTCGAAACGACTTATAGCAGTGACGGCTGTCTGGACAAGCTCTCACGTCAAAAATATGAAGCCATCATTCTGGATTATAACTTGCCAGAACGAAACGCCCTGGAAATCCTTACGACCATCTGCAACGGCGAGCTCCGCACGCCTGTGGTCGTGGTCTCGGGGAGCGGTAGCGAGCAGATCGCGGTTGAAACGTTGAAATGCGGGGCTTCCGACTATTTGGTCAAAGATGACAGCTTTCTGACCGTCCTGCCCAAGGTGGTGCAGAAATCCATCGAACGGGCTCGTCTTGAAGCCAGGCTTCGTGAGTCGGAGCGGAAATATCAGATCATCTTCGAGAAAGCCAACGACGCGATCTTGATCCTCGATGCGACAAATTTTCAGATTATTGAAGCAAATTCCAAAACGCACGAAATCACGGGATATGCCGCCGAAGCGCTGGTCAACAAACCGCTTACTGAGCTTTTCCCAGCATTTCTGTACGCCCTGGTACGGGAGGGGTTGTCGAAAGCGGTTTCCGAGGGCCTCTATCGCGATGACGATTTGACCATCGTTACCAATTATGGTGAATCGATTCCCATCGATCTCGATGCCCGCGTTATTCAGTTTGGTCGCTCTGACTACATTCTGTGTAACGTCCGCAATATTGCCGAAAAGAAGTATCTGCAAACGCAGATTCTCAACAGCAAACGGCGTCTGCAAAATACCTTCGATGGCATCACCGACATCATTTTCCAGGTGAACCAGGCGGATGAGCTGGTCATCGTCAACAAGAAATTCGCCGAGCTGTGCAACGCTCAGCCGGAAGAGTTGATCGGCAAAAAGTACTTTGCGGTCTTCTTCAAGACGGGCCAACCCATCGACGGCTGCCCGATTCAGAAGGCGTTCAAAACCGGAGAGTCGCATTGGCTCGAGCACACCATGGACGATCAGATTTACGAAATCTGGACCTATCCCATTTTTTCAGTGGACGGCAAGCTCGAGTCTGTCGCCGCGCATTCCAAGAACGTCACCGAGAAGAAGAAGCTCGAGAAAACGCTCATTCAATCGGAGAAGCTTGCGACTATCGGGTTGCTTGCCTCAGGTATCGCGCATGAGCTGCGAAATCCTTTGAATGTCATCGAGACGGCGCGCTATTATATCGACGAGTTTCTGGTTGAGAAGAATTCCGACATTAGAGCAAAACTGGATATCATCCACAAGAACGTTCGGCGCTCGTCCAAGATTATCAACAACTTGCTCGAGTTCTCACGGCACTCGGAGCATGAGCGCGAGCGGATTGATCTGCGTTCCTTGATAGAGAGCACCATTTCTCTCATCCAGAAAGAGCTGCAGGCCAAGAATATCGAGTTCGTATTGGTGTGCCCCGGCAACTACACCACGTTTTTCAGTATCGATTCGCTCAAGCAAGTGCTGCTCAATTTGATCATCAATGCCATCCAGGCGATGCAGACCGGCGGCAAGCTTACGATAGCCATCGAGCAGAGCCGGCCAGGATGGACTGACCTGAAGATTTCGGACACCGGCATGGGGATTCCAGTGAAAAATCTGCCTCATATCTTTTCTCCCTTTTTTACCACCAAGGAAGTCGGGGAAGGAACCGGTCTGGGCTTGTATATTACGCACATGATCATCGCCCGCGAAGGCGGGAGAATCAAAGTAGACAGTGAAGTCAATGTCGGCACAACCTTTACCATCTCGCTGCCACAAAGAGATAGCTGAGAGCCGCAACGTTTTTGTTTGACAAGAATGGTTTTAATGATTACATTGTGGCCGTTTTTGTTAACAATCCTTCATCAATTGTGATTACGGCGAGGCTATCAGGTGACGTTAAAAGAGATTTGCAAGCCGATAAAAAAGGACCTTGAAACCTATGAAAAGGAATTTCGCAATTTGCTGAAATCCCACGTTTTCTTGATAGACAAGGTTGTTCAATACATCATTGCCAACAAAGGCAAGCGCTTACGCCCGATTTTGGTTATTTTGACCAGCCGGTTGCACAACAGCAACGGCGCAGTCCTGGACCGGCGGAACCTGAAGGCCGCCGCGATCATGGAGCTTCTGCACACGGCAACTCTGGTGCATGATGACGTGATTGACCGGTCGCACCAGCGGCGCGGCGTGCCGTCGGTGAATTCGATCTGGAAAAACAAGGTTTCGGTGTTGATGGGGGACTATCTTTTTTCGAAGGCTCTGCTTGCCATGTTGAGCCTGAAGAGCCTGCGCGCTTATGAAATCATCTCTGAGACGGCCGAACGCATGGCCCAGGGCGAGCTGCTGGGCGTAGAACGTAGCAAAGATTATTGGTTGGAAGAAGAAGTCTATTTCCGGTTGATCGCAGACAAGACGGCATCGTTGCTTGCGGCGGCCTGCCAGCTCGGCGCGGTTTCTTGCAGCGACGACGAAGAGGACATCGAGGCGATGAAAGCGTTCGGAGAGAACCTCGGCATCGCCTTTCAGATCCGCGACGATTTGCTCGACATCCTGGGAAAGGAAAAGAAAACCGGCAAGCCACTGGGCAACGATATTCGGGATAACAAGGTGACCTTGCCGTTGATCTATGCTTTGCGAAATGCCAGAAAATCTGAGGCGCGCCGGGTGATTCGCACGATCAAGAACTCGCCTAAGAAACAAGAAATTAAAGAAATCATCTCTTTTGTCGAGAATCATGGTGGCATCGAATACGCCATGGACAAGGCAAATGAGTATGTGGAGCTGGCTCAAAGGTCGCTACAGCGATATCCCGATACCCCATACAAAGCCTCTTTGCAAAAACTTGTGAGCTTCATCACTACGCGTGAAAGCTGAGCCGTGTTTTCTTCCAATCAAATGTTCGACAATTTCATCCTAAATGATACACGTGAAATTGGCCAAAACAACCTCAATGCAGGTAAAAGTATGATTGGAGCAAGCGTGTAGGTTGACTTACGGAAAATCTAATGGATAATACCGGGATCTGTCAACTTTACAAGCAGAAAAGGACTTTATGCCAAGATCATTAGTAACAGGTGGGGCAGGCTTCTTAGGATCTCATCTTTGTGAATATTTAGTGAACAAAGGACATGAGGTCATCGCCATTGACAATTTGCTGACTGGAACGATCACAAACATCGAACATTTGCAGTGCGAACAATTCAAGTTTATCAAGCATGATGTCACAGAGTACATCTATTGTGCCGGACCGATTGACTACGTGATTCACTTCGCCTCTCCGGCGAGCCCGAAGGATTACCTGGAGCTCCCGATTCAAACGCTGAAAGTCGGCGCGATGGGCACCCATAAAGCACTCGGGTTGGCCAAGGAAAAGAAGGCGGCGTTCTTGCTGGCGTCGACCTCTGAGGTCTATGGTGACCCGCAGGTCCATCCGCAGCGCGAAGATTATTGGGGACATGTGAACCCGGTGGGCCCGCGCGGCGTCTATGACGAAGCCAAGCGGTTCGCCGAAGCGATCACCATGGCTTACCACCGCTTTCATGGCCTGAATACCAAGATTGTGCGCATTTTCAACACCTACGGTGCCAGAATGCGTCCCAACGATGGCCGGGCGATCCCGACTTTCATTCCGCAGGCGCTGAAAATGGAGCCCCTGACCGTCTTTGGCGACGGCTCTCAAACGCGCAGTTTCTGCTACGTGGATGATGTTCTCGATGGCTTCTACCGGTTGCTGATGGCTGATTTCCATGAGCCCATCAATCTTGGCAACCCCAAGGAGATGACCATCAGAGCCCTGGCCGAAACCATTGTTCGTGTCACAGGCAGCAAGAGCAAGATCGTCTACAGCCCTCTGCCCGAAGATGACCCGAAAGTGCGGCAGCCCGACATCAGCAAGGCCAAGTCTATCCTCGGTTGGGAGCCGAAGGTCGACCTCGACGAAGGGTTGCACGTCACGATCCCCTGGTTCCGGCGGCAGCACAGTCCTTGACAGTGCAGAACGAACAGGCCTTGCCTCACTGGGCAATTTCTCCCTTTTGCGTTGACTTTCACAAAAAAAGTTCTTGATTATAGCTGGAAAAACGGAGGACATCTCCTTTATTGGATGCCAAAGAGTTAGCGGAACGAATCGCCGATCTGTCACTGGAGAAGAAAGCCACCGATGTCATCATCCTGGATTTGCAGCCGCTAACTTCCATGACAGACTATTTTGTGATATGCACTGGCTCAACGAACACCCAGGTGAAGGCGATCACCGAGCATATCCTGGATAAACTAAAACGTGAAAAGAACCGGCCGTTGCATGTCGAAGGATTCTCCAACCAGGAATGGGTGCTTTTGGATTACATCGACGTTGTCGCCCACATTTTTCAGCCACACAAGCGCGAGTTCTACGGCCTGGAGCGGCTCTGGGGAGACGCTGAAAGGACGGAAGTGAAGGATGAGTCATGACGGGTGAGGCCTACCTGAAGGAGAGATTGACCCGAGCGCTGCGAGAAAAGGGGTTTGTGTCGGCGGGCGAGATAAATGTCGCTCTGGAGCGGCCGAAGAGCGCCGAGCATGGCGATCTGGCAACAAACGTGGCGATGCTGCTCGCTGCCAGATTGAGCCGCAACCCACGGGAGATTGCCAACGAGCTGGTGGAAGCTTTGGAGCTGGATTCGAATCTTGTTTCTGCTGTCGAGGTCGCCGGGGCGGGTTTTATCAATTTCCGTTTTGGGGCCGGGTACTATCATCCTGCGCTTGCTGACATTTTGCGGCTGAAGGAGAAGTATGGCCGCACCTCCTGGGGCGACGGTGAAGCGGTCCAAATTGAATTTGTCAGCGCTAACCCGACCGGGCCGCTCAACGTCGTGAGCGCACGGGCAGCCGCAGTGGGGGATGTGCTGGCCAATCTCTTTGACGCGGTCGGCTACCGGGTCGAGCGGGAATATTATGTCAATGACGCCGGCCGCCAGGTGCGTCTTCTCGGCCAATCGGTGAGCGCCCGCTACATGCATCTGCTGGGCCAGCAGGAACCCTTTCCCGAAGATGGATACCACGGGGAGTATATTCGCGAGCTGGCGCAGCAGTTTCTGGACGAGCACGGCGAGCGGTTCGCGACTTTGGATAAAGCCGCCAGGTCGAAAGCGTTTTCTGAAATGGCGCTCGAAACCATTCTGGCCGGGCAGAAGGCCGTGCTCGACCATTACGGACTCGATTATGACACCTGGTTTCGCGAAAGCAAGCTGCGGGCGGACAACGCCCATCTCCAGGTGCTGGAAAAGCTCACCGCCAAGGGCCACGTCTACGAAGAGAACGGCGCCAAATGGTTCATGTCGTCGCAATTCGGTGATGAGAAAGACCGTGTGCTGGTGACACAGGATGGCGAGCCGACTTATTTTTTGGTGGATATCGCCTACCATGTGAACAAATACGAGCGCGGGTTTGCAAAACTGGTTGATCTCTGGGGACCGGACCATCACGGCTACATCGCACGAGTGAAAGCCGCGCTGGTCGCGCTCGGCTACCCGAAAGGCAGTTTCGAGGTCAACATCATTCAGCAAGTGAATTTGCTGCGCAAGGGCGAAATCGTCAAAATGTCCAAACGTGCCGGCAAAATCATCGAGATGAAGGAGCTGCTGCAAGAAGTCGGCGTGGATGTGGCGCGGTTCTTTTTTCTCGCCCGGCGCAACCAGAGCCCACTGGACTTCGATTTGGACCTGGCAAAGAACACTTCCGAAGAGAACCCGGTCTATTATGTCCAGTACGCTCACGCCCGCATCTGCAACATTCTCAAACATGCCCAAGCCCGGGGGGTGACCCTGCCGGATGAGGCCCGCCTGGATCTGCTGGACCAGGCCGAAGAGATGGCGTTGATCAAGAAATTGCTCGAATTTCCGGACTTGATTTCAAAGGCTGCCAGGTACCTGGAGCCACATCGTGTGCCCACCTACCTGCAGGAGCTTGCGGCTGTTTTTCACCGTTTTTATCACCACCACCGGGTGGTCACGGAAGACGCGGAGCTTACACGGGCACGGCTTCTTTTGGTTCAGGGAACCCGCATCGTTCTGGCCAATGCCCTCAGGGTGCTCGGGGTCTCGGCGCCGGAGCAGATGTAGAGGACCTTAGTCGAGAGCGAGCACCTTCCGAGCGCCTGACGAATCATTTTCCGCCCCGACTGTTCTAATCTAATTGTATTCCTAAAATGACTGTCGGGGCAAGACCTTTGGAGACTCGACTTTTTTTCGAATTTGGAGCTTAGGATTTCGAATTTCCGGCTCAGGGATGACTAACAGAAGGAAGAACTATGAGTATTCTCGTTGTCGGCTCAGTGGCGCTGGATACGGTGAAGACACCGTTTGGCGCGGTGGAAGATGCGCTCGGAGGCGCAGCGGTCTATTTTAGCGCAGCCGCATCTTATTTTGCGCCGGTCAATCTGGTAGGGGTTGTTGGAGACGATTTCGACCGGGGCTTGCTGGATTTTCTGGTGCCCCGCAACGTCGATCTGCGCGGCCTGGAGGTGAAGCCCGGCAAGACGTTTCGCTGGGGCGGCATCTATCTGGACGACCTGAATGCGCGAGAAACGACGTTCACGCACCTGAACGTTTTCGAAGAATTCCAGCCGGTGATTCCTGAGGCCTACAAGAACGCCGACTTCATCTTTCTTGCCAACATCGCGCCCGAGCTGCAGTTGGATGTCCTGCGGCAGGTGAACGCTCCCAGGCTGGTGGCGCTTGACACCATGAACTACTGGATCGAGGGCAGCCTGCCAGCGCTCAAAGCGTTGCTGAAGAAAGTACACGTGCTGATCATCAACGACTCGGAAGCGCGGCAATTGTCAGGCGAGTTCAATCTGGTGAAGGCTTCACGGGCGATCCAGGAGATGGGGCCGAGGGTCATTATTATCAAAAAAGGAGAGCACGGTGCGGTGATGGTGGCCGAAGACTTTTCCTTTTTTTCAGCGCCTGCGTTCCCGTTAGAGTCGATCTGCGACCCAACCGGTGCGGGCGATACCTTCGCGGGCGGCTTCATGGGCTACCTGGCCCGGGCCGGTGAGCCTTCCGAAGAGCACTTTCGCCAGGCCCTGATCTTTGGCAGCACCATGGCTTCCTTCTGCGTCGAGAAGTTCAGCCTGGAGAAGCTGGTCGGTTTGTCGCAGCAGGAGATTAGAGACCGGTTTCTCGATTTCTGGAAGATGACCTGTTTTAGCCCCGAGGCAACGTGAATGTCATAACCGATTCTTTCGAGATTTCCACCCGCGGTTTTACGGACATCATCGACCTTACCAATGAGGTTGCCGGCGTCCTGCACCGCTCGGGTCTGAGTGAAGGCCAGCTTACCGTCTTTGTCGCGGGCTCCACCGCGGGGATCACCTCCATCGAGTACGAGCCTGGCCTGCTCAAGGACCTGCCAGAGGCCTTTGAAAAGTTCGCTCCGACCGGAATCACCTATCATCACGACGCAGCCTGGGGAGACGGCAACGGCTACGCGCATGTGCGCGCTGCCATGCTCGGCCCCTCCTTTGCCGTCCCGTTTCAGGGCGGCAAGTTGATTCTTGGCACCTGGCAGCAGATCGTGCTGGTCGACTTCGACAACCGGTCGCGACAGCGGAATATTGTTGTGCAGATGATAGGCCAATGAGACCCTAATTTTTTTCGCAGACTGCGCTGCGAAAAAAGTCATTTAGCGCTTCGCGCTGTCATTTGACCTGAGGGCGTCAGTGGGTCAGTCGTTGCTCAATGACGCCCGCCGGGCAAATGGCAACAAATGACGAGCGAAGCTCAAATGACAGTAATTCATCGACAACGCTCCCACCATCATTGTTCTCAAACGTTCACCTGCTTGAACAAAACTTAATTAGGACTTGTTGGCGCGGTTTTCTACATTCCGGCGCAATCAACGAATCAACCCCGTTATCCTAATTCAAGGAGGAAAAATGGCGAGTTTTTGTAGAGGTTTGTGGTTAGCCGCGCTGATCGTGACTGCAACCTGCCAGGCGGCTTTTGCACAATTGACCCTTGTCGCCTCCGCGCCCGCGGATGGCGACACCAACGTCCCGGTCACGATCGACTTTCAACTGACCTTTAGTGCTGCCCTGGATACGAGTTTTCGCTTCGGCCCTGAAGATGACTCGTTTCTCGAAATTGAAATCTTCCCGAAGGATTCAACGGCCGAGCCGGCGCAAATCGAGGTGAGCGAAGACCTGACGACTGTTACCGCATTCGGTTTGCCCCTCAGGGAGGACACCATTTATAAGGTGCTGCTCTCCGGAGCCAAAAGCCTCACGGGTGAGAGCCTGGACCGGCCCTACGTGATCACATTTGCGACTGGAGACTCTCTACCCACCGGCGTCATTTCGGGCGAGGTCACGGCAGCGGGAGGAGACGCCGCCGGGACAGTTGTCGCGCTATTTGGCGAAGGGCTGTTCGAGGGTGATGTGGTCGCTCTGGGTGTGGCCAACTCCCCCTACACCCTCAACTACGTGCCTGACGGCGTTTTTGCGCTGCTTGCGATTCAGGATAGCAACGGGGATGGCATCTTGGATCTCGAAGTGGATGACGCCTTTGGCTTTTATGATCAGGATGACGACGGCCAGCCCGATGAAGTCGTTGTCGCCGCCGGCGACACGGTTACCGGAGTTGATCTGGACATTGACTTGCCGGTTCCCTTCACAGCCGGAGAGGGTTTGTCGAATGCAGAGACAGCCGCCCAGGCGTGGGCCTCTGATGCGGAGGTGGTGATTGCGGAGTCCGAGGACATCAGCCCGGAGGGCGATGCCGCCAACTGGCATTATATCTTTTATTCGCCCACGGCCGGGGAATTTCGCGGCTTTTTTGTGATGGCCGGGGCGGTTTTCATGACCGAGCTGCCTGACTTCCAATTGCCAGACACAACGGCGTTACCGCTGGAGTGGATCGACAGTGACAGCGCCGCTGCTATCGCGGAAGCAAATGGGGGCGGCGACTTTAGAAGCCAATTTCCCGATGCTGGCCTGTTTGGCGCGCTGCATCCGTTCTTCGGTCCACCCGGACCACCATCGCTTTATTCACGGATGAGCGGCTGGCCGGTTCATTCAGCGCACTTCGGACGGAATGCCGGCAGCACCAGAGAGCTGGCCCCCTCCAGCAGGCAAGATGAGATCGAGGCGGTCTGGTTCTTCTCCTACTCTTCCGAAGCTGAGCATGAGTTCTTCGACGTTGCCATCGATGCGCAAACGGGGACGCTCCTGTTTACCTCGACACCGAACACGGCGCGCGAGCGGCTGGATGTGGCGGAGGATTTGGCTCATACCTGGTCGGAAGACGTTTTGCTCATCGATGTTGGCACGCATGACATCGGTGCGGACGGGCTGGCACGCGAGTGGCGTTTTTCCTATTTTTCTCCCTCTGTCGATTCTCTATTCATCGTGCATACTTTTGGCGATGGCGCGCATACCGAGATTCGTCCAACCTTCGAGGCCCCTTCGCTTGGGCCGCTCCCCGACAATTGGATCGACAGCCCACAGGCGGCGGAGGCAGCCGAGCAGCACAGCGCCGATTTCCGCCAGCACCATCCTGATGCGTGGGTAGATGCGTTTCTGACGCGCGGGTTTTCTCACGATGGACGCGCCGTCTGGTGGTTTCACTATGAATCCCACGACCCCTTTGACCGGCTGAAAATAGGGATTGATGCGGAGACCGGGGAGCTGGTGGCTTCCTATGGGCCTCTGCTGTTGGAGTCTTCTTCGCCGGCCGACGGCGAGACTGGAGTGCCGACCCTGGCCACCTTTTCGCTGACGTTTAGCGCGCCGTTGGACACGAATTTCCATTTTCACGACGGTTTCGTGGAGATCGAGTTCTTCCCGGCAGACTCGATCGGTGAGCCGGAGCATATCGAGGTGAGTCCGGACTTACGGACGGTGACGGCGCACAACTTCCCGTTGACGGATGAGACGCAATTTTCAGCCTTGCTGACCGGAGCGATGGGGGTGGATGGCCAGCCGCTCGAGCGGCCCTATGTGATCACGTTCACGACCGGGGCCTCCCTGCCTTCCGGCGTGGTTTCCGGGCCTTTGAACTTGCCTGACGGAGAGGGGTTTGGGACGGTGGTTGCGCTTTTCCGCAAGCATGTTTTTTATGATGAGGTGGCGGGTGTGGGGGTTGCGACTTCCCCCTACGTCATCGATTATGTTGCAGACGGTTCCTATCTCCCGGTGGGGTTCAATTGGGGCCCTCACGGGCCGCGGTTTGGCTTTCATGATCCGGACCATGACGGTCTGCCAGATACAGTCGTGGTGGCGGGCGGCGACAGCGTAGCCGGCATTGATATTGACTTCGAGCCGCCCCCACCACAAACTGCGCACACTCCCCTATCAGAGGTTGAGGCCGCGGCGCAGGCCTGGGCTGATGACGCCGCGCTGGTGGGTGTGGCAACGAACCACATCGATCCTGAGGGTGGCGCACCTTACTGGGTCTATCTTTTCTACTCGGCAGCGCAGGATGAATTCACCGCCCTTTTCCTGCTTGGCGACGTTGTTTTGCCGGCTGATTTTGACGAAGGTCCTCCCGGCGATCCCACGCCCTTGCCGGTCAACTGGATAGACAGTGACAGCGCGGCAGCGGTGGCGGAGGCCCACGGCGGCCATGATTTCAGAAATGAGCACTCCCATACCGAGGTGTTCGCCTTCCTGGCCTCGAGTCATGATAGTGGGAGTGTGGTCATGCCAGCGGTTTCCAAGGATGCACTGCGGATGCTCGAGGGGCGGACGTGGAGCTCCCTGCCGTCGGTCAGCCCGGGGCAGCAGCAGGGCGCCGCCTGGTTCTTCTCCTATTTCTCCCACGAGGACGGGCAATTTCTGGATATCGGTGTCGATGCCCTTACCGGCGAGCTGTTGTTCGTCTCGGGACCTGAGACGGCGCGCGAGCGGCTGGATGTGGCGGAGGATTTGGCTCATACCTGGTCGGAAGACGTTTTGCTCATCGATGTTGGCACGCATGACATCGGTGCGGACGGGCTGGCACGCGAGTGGCGTTTTTCCTATTTTTCTCCCTCTGTCGATTCTCTATTCATCGTGCATACTTTTGGCGATGGCGCGCATACCGAGATTCGTCCAACCTTCGAGGCCCCTTCGCTTGGGCCGCTCCCCGACAATTGGATCGACAGCCCACAGGCGGCGGAGGCAGCCGAGCAGCACAGCGCCGATTTCCGCCAGCACCATCCTGATGCGTGGGTAGATGCGTTTCTGACGCGCGGGTTTTCTCACGATGGACGCGCCGTCTGGTGGTTTCACTATGAATCCCACGACCCCTTTGACCGGCTGAAAATAGGGATTGATGCGGAGACCGGGGAGCTGGTGGCTTCCTATGGGCCTCTGCTGTTGGAGTCTTCTTCGCCGGCCGACGGCGAGACTGGAGTGCCGACCCTGGCCACCTTTTCGCTGACGTTTAGCGCGCCGTTGGACACGAATTTCCATTTTCACGACGGTTTCGTGGAGATCGAGTTCTTCCCGGCAGACTCGATCGGTGAGCCGGAGCATATCGAGGTGAGTCCGGACTTACGGACGGTGACGGCGCACAACTTCCCGTTGACGGATGAGACGCAATTTTCAGCCTTGCTGACCGGAGCGATGGGGGTGGATGGCCAGCCGCTCGAGCGGCCCTATGTGATCACGTTCACGACCGGGGCCTCCCTGCCTTCCGGCGTGGTTTCCGGGCCTTTGAACTTGCCTGACGGAGAGGGGTTTGGGACGGTGGTTGCGCTTTTCCGCAAGCATGTTTTTTATGATGAGGTGGCGGGTGTGGGGGTTGCGACTTCCCCCTACGTCATCGATTATGTTGCAGACGGTTCCTATCTCCCGGTGGGGTTCAATTGGGGCCCTCACGGGCCGCGGTTTGGCTTTCATGATCCGGACCATGACGGTCTGCCAGATACAGTCGTGGTGGCGGGCGGCGACAGCGTAGCCGGCATTGATATTGACTTCGAGCCGCCCCCACCACAAACTGCGCACACTCCCCTATCAGAGGTTGAGGCCGCGGCGCAGGCCTGGGCTGATGACGCCGCGCTGGTGGGTGTGGCAACGAACCACATCGATCCTGAGGGTGGCGCACCTTACTGGGTCTATCTTTTCTACTCGGCAGCGCAGGATGAATTCACCGCCCTTTTCCTGCTTGGCGACGTTGTTTTGCCGGCTGATTTTGACGAAGGTCCTCCCGGCGATCCCACGCCCTTGCCGGTCAACTGGATAGACAGTGACAGCGCGGCAGCGGTGGCGGAGGCCCACGGCGGCCATGATTTCAGAAATGAGCACTCCCATACCGAGGTGTTCGCCTTCCTGGCCTCGAGTCATGATAGTGGGAGTGTGGTCATGCCAGCGGTTTCCAAGGATGCACTGCGGATGCTCGAGGGGCGGACGTGGAGCTCCCTGCCGTCGGTCAGCCCGGGGCAGCAGCAGGGCGCCGCCTGGTTCTTCTCCTATTTCTCCCACGAGGACGGGCAATTTCTGGATATCGGTGTCGATGCCCTTACCGGCGAGCTGTTGTTCGCCTCGCACGCCGAAACGGCGCGCGAGCGGCAGAACGTTGCCGAGGGGATGGCGAACGACTGGGACCCGGACGCCCATCTGATCAACGTTGGCAGTCCGAACGTCTGGCCTGACGGCCGCTCGTCTGACTGGCGCTATGTTTACTTTTCACCTGCTGTTGATTCGGTTCTGGCGGTTTCGACCTTCCAGGGCTTCGCCGTCCACATGGAAGTTCTTCCGAAAGCGGGGGAGCCCTCCCTGGACGCCTTGCCTCTGGAGTGGATAGACAGCGGGCAGGCTATGGAGCGTGCCGAGCAAGTCAGCGAGGAATTTCGCGCCCACCATCCGGACACGTGGGTAGAAACGCTGCTGTCACACGGTCTGGTCGAGGGGGTTGGCGCGGTCTGGATGTTCCGCTATGTCTCTCCGGTCAGCCAGGATACACTGCATGTCGCCATCGACGCTCTGAGCGGCGATTTGATTACCGAGGTGCGCAAAGATGGCCGCCGGCTTCCGAAGACCTTCGTGCTGGAACAGAACTATCCGAACCCGTTTAACCCGGAAACCGTGATCAAGTACGATCTGGCCGGAGATACTCGTGTTGAGCTGACTGTGTTCAACGTGCTCGGTCAGAAAGTCCGCACGTTGGTTGCAAAACCCCAGTCGGCCGGGGTATACCGGGTGGTGTGGGACGGCAAGGACGACAGCGGTAAGCAACTGCCGAGCGGCCTTTATATCTATCGTTTGAAGACGGCGGAGTTTACACGAACGAAGCGGATGATCTTCCTGAAGTAGCACACACAACTTTCTCCGGTTGGTTTCCTCCTTTCGATGAACCCACGCCACTGACGGCGTGGGTTCTTTTTTTGTGTTTGGATCGGTGCTCGAAACTTGGTATCTTCACAGGACTGCCAGACGCATTTTGCATTTCGGTGAAGAAACCCATGTTGTGGATATGATTGAGATTGTGAATCTTCATTTTCAGTACCGGAACCCGGAGGGAGCGCCGGTCGAGGTCCTCACCGGCATCGATCTTGTGGTCCACGCCGGTGAGTCGGTGGCACTTATGGGGGCGAACGGCTCGGGGAAGACGACCCTGGCGCGCTGCTTGAATGGGCTACTGCAGCCGACCGAGGGCGAGGTTCGCATAGATGGCCTGAATACAAACGAGAACAATCAACTGCCCGAAATCAGGCGCCGCGTGGGGATGGTGTTTCAGAACCCGGAAAACCAGATCGTCTCCGCCACAGTTGAGCGTGAAGTGGCCTTCGGGCTGGAGAATCTGGCGGTGCCGCACGATCAGATGCACGCGATTGTGGCTGAGATGCTGCGCGTCTTCCATCTCGAACCGTACCGGCTGCATCCGCCGCACCTGTTGTCCGGCGGTGAAATGCAGCGGCTGGCCCTCGCCTCCGTCATGGCCATGCGGCCAGACGTGATCATTTTTGACGAGCCGACCTCGCTGCTCGATCCCGCGAGCCGGGCGCTCTTGCTCGAGCTCATCGCCCAGTTGCATCAGCGCAACGCCAGAAACCAAAACCCAGCCGTCACCCCCCTTTTCATCACCCAGTCGCCCGAGGAAGCACTCCCTTTTGAACGGCTGCTCGTGCTGCACAAAGGTAAAATTGCTTTTGATGGCGCACCTGTCGACGTATTTCAGAAGGTTGACGAGCTGCAGGAAATCGGCGTTCCTGTACCGGTCGAGTTTGAGGTGGCGGAGTATTTGGCCAGGATTTCCAGGGGCAAGTGGAAGTTTGATGCTGGTGATTTCCTGGCGCAAGCTGAAAAAGCCAAATGAATGGACCATCTGCTGCGATTTGCCAGTCAGTAGTGCTGCAGTAATCCCCCCCCCTATTTTGTCTTGAAATACTCTTCAGCTTGCCTGGGCGAGACCTCCTGGTACTGGTCGCAAATGTAGCATTTCTTGCCGGGCTTCTGCAGCGTAAAGGCGGAGCGGAGGGAGTGCATGACATTTTTTTCCATCGAGGTCGTGAAGATGGCTAAAGAGGTCAAGGTCAACGCGCCGCAGAGGAAAAACATGCTGCGAAGGCCGTACGCTTCAGCCACGATTCCGAGGATGATGCCGGCGATGGAAATGCCGAGATCGAAGCCGCCAAAGTAGAAGGAGAATATCTTGCCGCGTGTCTCTTCGCTGGTGTTATCTGCCACCAGCGCGGTCAAGTTGGGCTGGTGTGCGCCAAAGCCCAATCCGTACAGCACGGCCGAGGTCAACATCAGAGCGAGACCGGTCATCTGGCTTAGGCAAAATGCGGCTGTGGCCAGCATGGCCAGTGATACGACCATTAGCGGGCCGCGGCCGATGCGGCCCGAAACCGGTCCCACCACCATGCGCACCAGGAAAGCGGCCCCTCCGTAGACGGCGAAAAACACCCCCTCGTTGATCTCCATATTTTCGTTCAGAAAAATCGAGATGTAAAAAATCACACCGCCGTGCACCAGCCCAATCAACAGAATCATGGCAAACGCCACCAGGACGATGCGCTGCTTAATGGCCTGAAAATAGTTGAGCTTCGCCTCCTGTTCATGTGATCCGCGGGTCTCCTTGATAAACAGCGAGCACGCCAGGCAGAGAAAGGCGAGAGCCGACACCAGGCTAAACAAGACGGTGTGTCCCCACCTGTTGCCGACGAAGCTCCCCAGAATCGGCCCGAATGCAAAGGCGATGGTGTTGACCATGCCGGTGTAGCTTATCACGTCTGCGCGCCTTGTAGCCGGCGCTGCGTCGGTGATCAGTGTGATCGAGGCCGTGCCGAACGCCGCCAGCCCCAGCCCGTGGAAGACGCGCAGCGGCAAGAGAATCTCAATGGATGGAATATAAATATAAAGGATCGGCGCGATCATGAAGATCAGACAGCCTGCCAGCAAAACCAGTCTGCGCCCGGTGCTGTCAATCTGTTTGCCAACCACTGGCCGAAACGCCAGCACGCCAATCGCAAAGGCGCTCATCACCACGCCGATTTGCGATTTGCTGCCTCCGAGGTCATGGATATAGACAGGAAACGTCGGCAAGAGGGCAGACAAACTGGTAAAGAAGAGAATCCTTGCGACCCAGTTGAGCAGGAGTTGTGAGTCTAGCATTTTATTCTTCAGCATCCGCGCCTTTTTTTGCCCTCAGATGGGTGTCCATGCACGTAAATAAACAAAATACTTATTCAGATCTTAATTTGCAAGCCATTGCCAGGCGTACCACGACATTCATGTCGTGAGTCCTTGAAGATAGAGCAAGATTATCGCGATATAAATGTCGCGGTACGGCCCGGGATTTTTTTGTTGATTTTGAAGCAGGATTCTGCTATTTTCAGTTCATGTTTTTTCGAGTCTTACTTCTGGTTGTTCTGACGATGCTTCCTGGCGAGCTCCTTGCTCAAAACGAGATCAAAAGCCACCATGTGAGGCTGAAAAAAATTCGGGATGAGATTCACAGCGTTGAAAAGGAGATCGCAGCAAGCCAGAAAAAGGAGTCCTCTGTTCTGGACCAGCTCAACACTGTTGATTTGGATATCGATCTCGCTCAGAGTGTCATCCAGAATTTGAGAAAAGAGCAAAAGAAAAAGAACCGCCAGATCGCACAAATAGAAGAGAACCTCGAGGCGACAAAAACAGAGCTTGAGCGGTTGAAAGAGGCGTTCAGGAAGCGTCTGGTTTACACCTATAAATATGGCCGCGTCAAAGATCTGGAGCTTCTGCTGACCGCGCGCTCCATCAATGACGGGCTGCTGTGGCTGGAATATCAGAAGCGGCTGGCGCGGCACCACTACCGAAATTATCTGAAGATCAAAGACAAGCAGGCTGAGATAGCGCGCGACAAAGACCTGCTCACGGTTGAGCTGCAGGAGAAGAAGGCGCTGCTGGCGAATAAGATCAGGGAGGAGAAGAAGCTTCGCGGGCAGAAGAAACAGCGGCAAAAACTTCTCGACTCGATTCGGCAGAACACCGACCTTTTGCGCCAGCGGTTGGCGCAAAAGGAGCGCGCCGCCGCCGAAATGCAGAGGATGATTGTGAAGCTCGAACAGGCGCCAACGAAAGTTCCCCTGGTCAGGCCAGAGACCTTGTTTGCAGAGTTAAAGGGCCGCATGATCTGGCCGACCTCAGGCAAGATCATCGCCAGGTTCGGCCGGTACAAGCATCCTGAGCTCAAAACGGTGACTGAGAATATCGGTATCGATATTCAAGCCCCGATGGGCAGTCCGGTGCAGGCAGTGGCAAGCGGCAAGGTCACGGCGATTGAATGGCAGCGCGGGCTCGGCAACATTGTGATCATCCGGCATTATGGCGGCTATTATTCGGTTTATACGCATCTCGAGGAGATTCTAATCAATCTTTTGCAGGAAGTGCAAATGGGGGAGGTCATTGGCAACGTGGGCGAATCCGGCTCGCTGAAAGGCCCGGTGCTCCATTTTGAAATCTGGAAAGGGACGGAGAAGCTCAATCCGGAGCAGTGGCTGGGGAAAAGTCAGTCGGCATAAGCCACGCAGCGTGCGAAGAGAGGAAGAGAAAACATGGCTTTCGAAAACATAATCGGGCAGGAGCGGGTCAAACGTTTCTTTGCCCGAACGCTGGCGAGCAGCCGCGCGTCACACGCGTATTTGTTTGTCGGGCAAGGCGGCGTCGGCAAGGGTGCGATGGCGCTCGAAGTTGCCAAAGGACTCTTGACCTCCGGAGACAAGCCAGAGGAGGTCAAGGGCACCGACCGGATTGCAAATCTGAAGCATCCGGATGTGCACATTATCTTTCCAGCGCCTGCCAAGATATCCGACGATGATTACGTCAAGATCATCCACAGCATTGTTGAGAACCCTTACTGCCGGGCTCAGCCGTGGGCCAATCCCTCCATCTCGATCGACAGGATTCGTGATCTGCGGCGCAAGGCGGCGTACAAATCTTTTGAAGGCCACGGCCGCGTCTGCATTATTTGGGATTGTGACCGGCTGACGGTGGAAGCGTCGAATGCGTTGCTGAAGATTCTGGAGGAGCCGCCGGACAACATGTACTTGCTGATGACCTCATCCAGGCCCAATGTGTTGTTGCCGACCATTACTTCGCGCTGCCATTTGGTCAAATTCGATCCCCTGCCTGCCGTTGAGCTTGAAAAGGCGCTCATCGCGACAGAGACCGTCGACGCGCAAAGGGCGCGCTTGTGTGCGCGGCTGGCCGGCGGCAGCTATCGCCGCTGTTTGGAGTTGGCGCGGGAAGGGGTCGACGAGATGCAAACCCGGGCACTGGAGTTTTTTCGCAAGAGCATTCAGAACAGGTTTGTTCAGGTCTGTTTTGTAGACGAAATCTTGGATCATTTTCAGCGCGATTTGAAAAGCATCAAGGAGCTTCTGGCCTATCTGTTGATCTGGTTTCGCGACGCGCTTGTCTATCGAGAGAGCGGTGGCGAGTCGGAGTTCTTGATCCTTCAGGACCACATCGAGGTGGTGCAGAAGTTCAACAGGTCCTTCCCGAATGCCGATTTGAATGCTGCGACGAACGAAATCGAAAGGTCTCTGGAGCTGATGGACCGCAACGTACAGATCAATTTGATCCTCATTGTGTTGTTGAACCGGCTCCGGGCGTTTGTGAGGAGGTAAGTTATGCAAAGCGATGTTGTCGAAGTCAAATTCAAAGGCCAGAGGCGAGGGTTGTTTGTCAATCCGGCCCAGATCCCCTTCAAGGTGGGAGACTATGCTGTGGTTCAGGCAGACAAGGGGATCGATCTTGGCCGAATCAACCATATCAGCAGCTTGCTCAAGCCGCCGAAAAATGGGGATAAGAGCAAGCTCAAGCGGATCATCCGGAAGTCCAATTCAAGTGACCTGGAGCGGCATGAAAAGAACAAAGCACAGGAGGCCAGGGCGTTGAAGGTGTGCCAGGAAAAACTCGAATGCCACAAACTGACCATGAAGCTGGTGGACTGCGAGTACCAGTTGGATGGCAAAAAGATCACCTTTCACTTCACCGCAGAATCCCGGGTCGATTTTCGCAAGCTGGTCAAGGATGTGGCGAGCGTCTACAGGACGCGCATCGAGTTCCGGCAGATCGGCGTGCGGGATGAAGCACGCAGGCTGGGGGGCTTTGGCGTTTGTGGCCGCAAATTGTGTTGCTCAGCCTGGATCAAGGAGTTTCTGCCAGTGACAACGCAAGCGGCAAAGGAGCAAAACCTCTCGTTGAATCCTTCCAAACTGGCAGGCGTGTGCGGACGCTTGAAGTGCTGCCTGATGTACGAGCGTAATTTCTACAACCAGGCCATCAAACAATTCCCGCAACTGGCCAAACCGATCATAACTGAAAAGGGCGAGGGCGTCGTCTCGAATATCGATATCTTCGCCGACCAGGTCATCGTGCTCTATCCGGATGATACCACCGAGACGATTTCGCTGGCGGTTGTAAAAGAGCTTTACAGCTGTGATGAGAGCTGTGAGCATAAGGACGTGAATCTAAAGAAAGCAATGGATGAGCTGAACAAGAGCTGAGATTGCGTTTTCCCGCCGAGTTTACCAGACTCACCGACCTCGAGTTGATTTTGGATGCTTTGATTTTCTAAACGAATAGGGACGGCACCTTGGAAAAGAAGGAAAGACTACTCGTTACCAGCGCCCTGCCGTATGCGAACGGACCGCTGCATATCGGACATATCGCCGGGGCATATTTGCCCGCTGACATCTTTGTGCGCTACCATCGCTTGCAAGGCAGCGATGTTGTCTACATCTGCGGTTCGGATGAGCACGGCGTGGCCATCACCATTCGCGCCGAGCAAGATGGCGTGGCGCCGCAGAAGATCATCGACCGCTTCTATAAATTGAACAAAACGAGTTTTGAACGCTTTGGGGTGAGCTTCGACAATTACTCGAGAACCTCCCTGCCGATCCACCATGAAACCGGACAGGAGTTCTTCCTCGATATGGTCAACCAGGGCATCTTGAAAAAGAAGCGAGAAAAGCAATTCTACGACCAGGAAGCGGGCATGTTCCTGCCGGACCGCTATGTCGAGGGCACGTGTCCCAAATGCGGCTCTCCGGAGGCGCGTGGCGACCAGTGCGAAAGCTGTGGCAGCGCCTTGAACCAGACAGAGCTGATCGACCCCACGAGCAAAATCACCGGCAGGAAACCCACGCTGCGCGAGACCTACCACTGGTATTTCCCCCTGGGTGACTTTCAGGACAAATTGAAAAGCTATCTCGACCAGCGCCCCGGGTGGAAGGAAAACGTCCGCAACTACTGCTACGGCTGGATCAAGCAGGGGTTGCAGGACCGGGCGGTGACGCGCGATCTGAGCTGGGGCATCGAAGTCCCGCTCCAGGAGGCGCAGGGAAAAGTCATCTACGTCTGGTTCGAGGCGGTTCTGGGCTACATTTCTTCCACCAAGGAGTGGGCGCAGAAAATCGGCCAGCCAGAACGGTGGAAGGAATATTGGCAAGACGAGAATTGCAAGCTCATTCATTTCATCGGCAAGGATAATATCGTTTTCCATGCCGTCATGTTTCCGGCGTTTCTCATGGCCAAAGGGGGCTACGTCCTGCCTTGTGATGTGCCAGCCAACGAGTTCCTGAACCTGGAAGGGCAGAAGTTCTCGACCAGCCGCGACTTCGCGATTTGGGTCGATGACTACCTGGATAGATTTCCAGCGGATCCAATGCGCTACTGTCTTGCGGCCATCGCGCCCGAGACGAAAGACTCTGACTTCTCGTGGAAAGACTTCCAGACGCGCAACAACAGCGAGCTGGTCGGCATTCTGGGCAATTTTGTCAACCGCTCGTTGACCTTTGTCGCGCGGCATTTCGACACCAGGGTGCCGCAGCAGTACGGCCTCGACGAGCTGGACCGGTGGATGCTGCAGCGCATTGCGGATGCCCCGCAAAAAATCGCCGCCGCGATCGAGAAGTACGAGATGCGGCAAGCCCTGCGCGATTTCATGGAGGTGGCGCGCGATGCGAACAAATATTTCAATGACAAACAACCCTGGCGAACGGTCAAAGTCGACCGGGAGGCGTGCAGCACGACGCTGAACATCTGTATTCAGGTCTCGAAAGCGCTGGCCGTGTTCATGGCGCCCTTCATGCCATTTTCCGCCGAGAAGTTGTGGCAGATGCTCAACCTCGATTCGGACGTGCACAAACGAAACTGGCTGACGGCTGGCCAAGAGCCGCTGCCAGCCGGACACGCTTTGAACAAACCCGAGATTCTCTTTGCCAAGATCGAGGACGACGTCATCGCAGCAGAGTTGGCAAGGTTGCACAAGAAAACCGCGGATCAGGGTGGGCAGCGCACAGAGCCGGAAGGAAAAGCGCCAACCCAAGAAGGCAAGCTGATTTCGCTCGCTGAATTTCAAAAAGTCGACCTGCGCATCGCCAAAGTTCTGACCGCCGAGAGGGTGCCGAAGGCAGACAAGCTGTTGCGGCTGGAAGTACAGTTAGGAACCGAAAAACGGCAGATCGTCGCCGGTATGGCGGAGTTCCTGTCGCCGGAGGAGCTGCCGGGCAAATATGTCGTGGTGGTCGCCAATTTGAAACCGGTGAAAATACGTGGTTTGGAGTCGCAGGGGATGCTGCTGGCGGCAGAGTCGGAATCCGGGGCGTTGAGTTTGCTCACGGTGGCCCAGGAGATTGCAACCGGCGCCAGGGTCAAGTAGACAGGCGTCTCGCTTGAATGGGAAAAGGCCCAACACCATGCTCATCGAAACACACGCCCATCTCACCTTCGACCGTTTCGATGAGGACCGCGAAGCGGTCATCGAGCGGGCTTTCGAGAAGGGCGTCGGGAAAATCATCAACGTCGCTACCGACGTCGAGAGCAGCAAGCGGTGCATCGAGCTGGCCGAGGGGCAGGATGGCCTGTTTGCCACCGTCGGCATTCATCCCAACGACTCGGAAAAATTGAATGCGGCGGCGTTGGCAAAGCTGCACGAGCTGAGTCATCATCCGAAGGTGGTGGCCATTGGGGAAATCGGCATGGACTTTTACCGGGACACCTGCCCGCCGGCGGCGCAGGAAGGGGCGTTCCGGGAGCAGATTCGTTTCGCCAAAGAGAGCGGGCTTCCGATTGTCATTCACAATCGCGAGGCCGGCGCGCAGATTGTGGCGGTGCTCAGGTCTGAAGGAACAACCGACCTGGCAGGGGGGGTCTTTCATTGCTTTTCCGGGGACCGGCAGATGGCTGAGGCGGTGCTGGAGCTGGGATTTCACATTTCGTTTACCGGCAATCTGACCTTCAAGAAATCCGAGCTGCCTCGAGTCGCCCGAGCCGTGCCGTTGGAAAGACTTTTGCTGGAAACCGACTGCCCGTTTCTTTCCCCCGAACCGAAACGGGGGCGGCGCAACGAGCCCGCCAACGTCGTCTACATCGCCGAGAAGCTGGCCGGGATCAAGGGAATGGCTTTTTCAGAAATCGCAACCGCGACAACCAGAAACGCGAACCGTCTTTTTGGATTGGGTGAAAAGGATATGGAGTGAGCGAGCTGACATTCCGCCCCCGGCAAAGCCTGGGGCAGAATTTTTTGATGGATGAAAACGTTGCCCGCAAGATCATCCGAACCCTGACCCCAAATCCGGAAGACGTCATTGTTGAAATCGGTCCCGGGTTTGGGGTTTTGACTGCCCATGTGCTGCCCGTGGCTCGGCGGGTGGTCGCAGTGGAGATCGACCGCCGGTTGGTGCAGCAGCTGCAAACGAGATTTGCCGGATTCGACAACCTTGAATTGGTTACCGGCGACTTCTTGAAAGTCGAGCTCGAGCCCTACCGTCAGGGGAGCGCCAGGCTGAGAGTGCTGGGCAACATCCCGTACCACATCACCAGTCCGGTGATTTTCAAGGTCTTCGAGGCGAGGCAGCACGTGCAAGACATGCTGTTGATGATCCAGCGGGAAGTGGCAGAGCGGATTGTTGCCCGGCCGCGGTGCAAGGCTTACGGCATTCTGTCGGTGTTCAGCCAATTGTATGCCGAGCCTGAAATCGCGTTTCATGTGTCGAGCAACGTGTTTGTCCCTCGTCCGGAGGTCGGCTCCTCCGTGGTGCGATGGGATTTTTCCGGGGCGCAGAGGCGGCGCGTTGCAGACGAGGCCCTGCTGGGGAAAATCATCCGTACCTGCTTCAATCAGCGCCGGAAAATGCTGCGCAAATCGCTCAAGCGGGTGGCCGGCGCAGAGCAGCTCCTCTCCCAGATCGATTTTGATCTGCAGAGGCGGCCAGAAGAACTGAGCGTTGAAGAGTTTGTGGAACTGAGTAACCAATTTGCGGAAGCGTGGAAGAATCGGACTTAAAAAACATCATCGATGACCTGGAGTATCTGGCGAACGAGAGAGACAGCCGGATGATTCTCAATATCCTCGTCGGCAACCATCCGGCGGACATTGCGATCATCATCCAGAGTCTCCCTACCGAGTACAGCCGGTACGTCTTCGGACTTCTCGACGCTGACACGGCTTCGGACGTTCTCGTGGAACTCGATGACGTGACGACCGACCGACTGGTCTCAGATCTCAACAACGAGCGCTTGTCGGAAATCGTCGACGAGATGGATTCTGATGATGCCACGGACCTGGTGGCGGATCTGCCGGAGGAGGTGGCAGAGAAAGTCCTTGAATCCGTTGACACCGAGGTTTCTGACGACGTCAAAGTGCTGTTGCAACATGAGGAAGACACCGCCGGCGGCATCATGGCCCTGGAGTACGTGGCCGTTTCCGTCACGGATACCGTCGACCAGGCCATTCGAGAGATTCGTGCCAAAGCGGACGAGGTCGAGGAAGTTTACAATGTCTATGTCGTCGATGAAGCAGGGTTGCTGGTCGGCTTTCTGCCGCTCAAAAAACTGCTCCTGGCGAAATCCAACCGCAAGATCAAGAACCTGATGGTCAAAGACGTGATCAGCGTGCCGGTGGACCTGGATCAGGAGGCGGTGGCGAACATCTTTCGAAAGTACAATCTGGTGTCTGTGCCAGTCGTCGACTGGCAAGGCAAACTGGTTGGTCGCATCACGGTTGACGATGTGGTGGAAGTGATGGAAGAGGAGGCCTCCGAGGACTTGCAACGGATGGCCGGCATTGCCGACGAGGAGGAGATCCGCGAGACCTCGGTGTTCAAGATCTCGTCCGGTCGTTTGCCGTGGCTGCTGGTTGCGTTTAGCGGCGAGCTGGTGGCGGCGCTTTCATTGAGCCAATTCGAGGCTTCCCTGAAGCAAGTGTTCATCGCCACTTTTTTTATTCCGCTGATGATGGCGATGGGCGGCAATGCTGGTATGCAAACGGCTATCATCGTCGTGCGCAGCATGGCGCTCGGTGAGCTCAATCCGGGCCAGACGTTCAAGCGGTTGCGGCGGGAAGTCAAAGTTTCGCTCTTTAATGGTTCTGTCTGTGGCATTCTGCTTTTCCTGGTGGTCTCTGTCATCGACCATCCGCCTTTTGCCTTTGTGCTCGCGGTGTCCATGCTCACGGTCATCTTGAATGCGTCGTTTGTCGGCGCCAGCGTGCCGCTCGTGCTGCGCAAAATCGGCATCGACCCGGCGATTGCAACCGGACCGTTGATTACGACCTTCAACGACATCGTCGGGCTGTCCATCTATTTGGGGTTGATGACCGCAGCGTTGCACTATATGTGAGGCAC